>CALLZY010000109.1 GCA_937858715.1 uncultured Chitinophagaceae bacterium
CTGGATGTAAAAAGCGATGGCGATAACTGGTGGGAAAAACGAAAAGACAAAGTGGCTGCATTAATGAATTACTATGAAGCCGATTTTATTGGAGCACAGGAAGTGCTGCGTCATCAATTGGAATTTTTAACATCACAGCTCAGCAATTACAGCCATATAGGTGTGGGCAGGGATGATGGTAAAACCGAAGGGGAGTACTCCTGCATTTTTTATAATAAAGAAAAATTCAAATTGCTTCAACAAGCAACATTCTGGTTGTCTGCAACACCCGATTCTGTTTCAAGAGGATGGGATGCAGCTTGCAACAGGGTTTGCACCTATGGTTTGTTTCAATCGAAAAAAACAAAAAAGAAGGTCTGGGTTTTTAATACACACCTCGACCATATGGGTACAACCGCACGGATAGAATCGGTAAAACTCATTGCACAAAAAATCAATGAACTTTCCCATACAGAAAATGTTCCGGTAATTATCACAGGTGATTTCAATGCAAAACCAATTGATGAGCCGGTTAAGTTCATGCTGACAGCTTTTTTAAACAGCAGAACTATCAGTGAAATACCGGCATATGGCCCTGCTGATACCTGGAATGGCTTTCAGTTTGATAAAATTCCGGAAAATTGTATTGATTACATTTTTGTAAAGCAGCATGCAAAACTTACGGTGAAAAAATTTGCAACAATTACTGATTCTTACGATAAAAAATATCCGTCGGACCATTTTCCGGTATTGGCGGAAATGACAATTAGATAAACATATAAATCAGAGACGATGAAAACGATTTTATTCTTATTTGCTTTTTTACCTGCTGCACTGTTAAAAGCAGAGGTAAAAATTGCTTCTGTATTTACCAACCATATGGTACTCCAGCGAAACGCACCTGTACCTGTGTGGGGATGGGCTGCAAAGGGTGAAAAAATTACAGTTCAGTTTAACAATCAAACAAAACAAACAACTGCTGATAAAACCGGAAAATGGATGCTGTACCTGGATAATGAGCAGGCCGGCGGTCCGTTTACGTTGAAGGTTAAAGGCAAATCAAATACAGTTGAGCTGAATGATATTTTAGTTGGAGAAGTATGGATATGTTCCGGGCAGTCGAATATGGAGTGGCCATTATCGGCAACCATTAATGCAGAGCAGGAAATTGCTTCAGCAAACAATAACCTTATCAGGCACATTAAAGTTGAACGCACAATCAGTGTTGAACCGCAAAATGATTTTAAAAGCAATGGTTGGGAGGTTTGCAGTCCGGCAACTGCACCAAACTTTACTGCAGTTGGTTATTATTTCGCAAAGCAATTACAAAAAGAATTGAATGTTCCTGTTGGTTTAATCAATACATCATGGGGTGGTACAATTGTGGAAACATGGATCAGTAAGAGTGGTTTGCAAACCCATCCTGAATTTGCAGCAATTGCAAATCAGTTACCAACAAGCAGAGAGCAGTTTGAGAAAGAGCAAATACTCAACATCAAAAAAAATGTTTCATCGTTCCAGTATACCGATGATAAGGAAGTAAAAACTGGTTGGGAACTTCCTGCATACGATGATTCCCGCTGGAGCAATTTAGTGGCTCCGAAAAGTTGGGAGGAGCAGGGTCTTGCAGGTCTTGATGGAACTGTGTGGTACAGAAAAACAGTTACACTTACTGCTGAACAAACAGGTAAGGATGTTGTACTGTGGCTTGGAAAAATTGATGATTGTGATGTAACATTCGTAAATGGTGTTAAGGTTGATGAAACCTGTGTGTATGATAAAGTAAGACGTTATGTTATACCTGCAAAGCTGCTGAAGGAAGGTAAAAATGTGATTGCAGTTAAAGTGCTTGATACAGGTGGTGGTGGCGGTTTTTGGGGTGATGCCAATGATATGAAACTTGAAACCACTGCAGGAACTGTTTCATTGGCGGGGGAGTGGAAAGCAAGGGTGGATGTTCATTCATCTGTTACTTCAGTTAATCCAAATTCAATGCCTGCACTTTTGTACAATGCAATGATTCATCCGTTGATTCCCTTTGCTTTTAAAGGAGTGATCTGGTACCAGGGCGAAAGTAATGCTGAAAGAGCTCAGCAGTATGCTGCAAGTTTTCCGTTAATGATCCAGAACTGGAGAAATAAGTTTAAGCAGGGCGATTTTCCTTTCTACTTTGTACAACTGGCATCGTTCAATGCAAACAATCAAAACCAAACAACAGGAAGTGCATGGGCTGAACTGAGAGAGTCGCAAAGAAACACATTGCAATTAGCAAAAACAGGGATGGCTGTTACAACTGATATTGGCGATGCAAAAGATATTCATCCAAGAAATAAACTTGATGTTGGCAAACGGCTTGCCCTGCTTGCATTAAAAAATGATTACGGAAAAAATATTGTTGCAGGCGGCCCCATGTACAAAAGCATGACTGTGCGAAACAAACAAATTGTAATCGAGTTCGAAAATACTGGTAAAGGTTTGGTTGCAACCGGTAATAAATATGGTTACCTGCAGGGCTTTATGATTGCAGGTGCCAATCAGAAATTTTATTGGGCTAAAGCATGGGTAAGAAACAATAAAGTGATTGTCTGGAGTGATGAAGTGGATGAACCTGTTGCAGTTCGCTATGCATGGACAGATGATACCAGTGAAGCTAATTTGTTTAATGCAGAAGGATTACCTGCATCACCATTCAGAACAGATAACTGGAAGTTGATGACAGACGGGATCAAATACACTTTCGGAAAATAATTAATAATGTTTGCCATAAAAAACAGAAAACATTTTTTTGTACTTGCTGTTTGCCTGATTTTTTCTTCTGCACTTTTTGCGCAGAAGGATAGGAAAGGTAAATATGGTGATGGTCCCGACAGCATTGCACCTGTTGGTGTCATCAAAGGGTTGACTGATGAGCAACTTCTTGAAACGGTACAGAAACAAACTTTCCGTTTCTTCTGGCATGGTGCACATCCTTACAGCGGACTTGCACTTGAACGAAGCAATACTGTTTTGGCCGAACATTACTGGGATTATATCAATGAAGCATGGGATGAACCTAACTTCAGTCGCACAGAGTTTGGTCCTGACGCAGGTGCAATTGGAGGAACAGGCTTTGGTATCATGAGTACAATTGTTGCGGTTGAACGTGGATGGATAGGAAGAGATACAGCTGTGCGTCGCTTGATCAAGATCGCCGATTTTTTAATTAATGCAGATTGCTATCACGGCATTTACCCGCATTTCATGAATGGAAGAACAGGTAAGACAATTAAGTTCGACCGTTTAGATGATGGTGCAGATATTGTTGAAACATCTTACCTGCTGATGGGATTTCTTTGTGCAAGGGAATATTTCAATAAACAAACACCAAGAGAAGTTTATTTACGTAAACGCATTAACCAGATGTGGGGTGCTGCTAACTGGAACTGGCACACGAACAATCAGAATAAATTATTCTGGCACTGGAGCCCGAACAATGATTTTGATATGAACTTTCCTGTGTGGGGCTGGAATGAATGCCTGATCACTTATATCATGGCTGCTTCATCACAATATCATTCCATTTCAAAAGCTGTGTATGACGGTACGTGGGCAGGGAGCACAGGATTCAAAAACGGCAAAGAATATTATGGCTATGTATTGCCATTGGGTAATTACGATAAAGACAAAGGTGGTCCGTTGTTTTTTGAGCAATACACATTCCAGGGAATTGATCCGAATGGTTTAAAAGATTCACTGGGCAATGATTATTTCCTGCAGGGGAAAAATCATACACTGATTAACCGTGCTTATTGCATCGAAAATCCAAATCACTACAAAGGTTACAACAGTGTTTGCTGGGGATTAACTGCTGGCGACAGTTATAAAGGTTACGTGGCACACAGCCCGGAAAATGATCGTGGAGTTATACAGCCAACTGCAGCTATTTCATCCATGCCTTACACACCAAAAGAAAGTATGGAAGCGTTGCGGTATTTCTATTACAAGTTAGGTGATAAGATATGGAGCAAATATGGTTTTGTTGATGGGTTCAGTATTCATCACAACTGGTATGCAAAAAGTCACCTGGCCATTGATCAGGGACCAATTATTACAATGATTGAAAACTACAGAACGGGTTTATTGTGGAAATTGTTTATGAATATTCCAGATGTGCAGAATGGATTAAAAAAGCTAGGTTTTGAAAGCCCTTACTTCAAAAAGTAAGGGAAAAAAAACAAAGTTCTATGGAGCGATGTATGCAGTGGTGAAATTGGCGCAGTACTATACAACAAATAAGCTATGGCAAATACAATTTCAAGAGAAAAATTTTTGCAATACACTGCCTCAGCAGGTGCTGCGCTTCTTCTTTCGTCCTTAGAAGGTTTTGCAGCCAGGACAAATGTCAAGATTTTACGTGTTGCTGTGATTGGTTGCGGCAGTGTAAGCAACCGTTATTTGCCTCAGTTGCTTTCAAGCAAACTGATTAAAGTGGTAAGCTTGTGTGATATTAAATATCAACGGGCTGTTGAACAGAACAAACAATACAACGTAAATGCAGAAACCTATCCGCATATTGATGCAATGCTGAAGGGTGTTCCGTTTGATATGATGGTCACACTTACAGATATGCAAGTGCATGGTGAGTTGAATAAAAAAGCGTTGCTTGCGGGAAAGCATGTATGGAGCGAAAAGCCAATGGCTAATACTTATGCTGAAGGAAAAGCATTACTTGATCTTGCAAAAAAGGAAAAGCTTCGTTTGTGGGGTGCCCCTGCCGTTGTAAACAGTCCGCAGTTTGAATTTATGAGTAAAACAATTCAATCGGGCAAACTTGGACGTATTGCAAGTGCACATGGTCAGTACGGACATACAGGACCACTATGGAGTGCATTCTTTTATGAAAAAGGTGGTGGAAGTATGCCTGACCTTGGTGTTTACAACATGGCTACACTAACCGGTTTGCTTGGTCCGGCAAAAAGTGTAATGGCAATGACGAGTATTGTAAACCCTGAACGCACAGTAGATGATAAAGGAAAAATTAAAGTGGAGGCAGAAGATAATGCACACATTTTGCTGGAGCATGATATGAATGTAATCAGTCATGTAATGTGCGGGTTCAATTATTTTGATCCGCATGGACATGAAGCCGGCAATCAGTCGCTTCACTCGATACAGGTTTACGGCGATGCCGGGAATAT
>CALLZY010000110.1 GCA_937858715.1 uncultured Chitinophagaceae bacterium
ACTACGTTCGGGACGTAGGGGTCGCTGGTTCGAATCCAGTCATCCCGACCAGGAGGTTGTGAAGCATCACAACCTTTTTTTATTGCAAGCATATTCCAGTATTAATGTTCAGAAAGAAGTGACAGATTATTAACTAAATATTCTGATTAATATTAATTTTGAATTTAGTTGTTTGTCTTATTTGGTCAACTTATAACTTGTTTTATGAAACTATTAATCTTATCTCTTCTTTTATTCATTTCTTTCGCATCGTTTAGTCAAATTACTCATCGTTTTACAATTGGACCGGATTTGGGGCTCCCTGCAAAAGGATCATTCGGCTCCACAGTTAATGTTAGTATTGGAGGTAGTGTACAGTACCAGTTAAAGTTTGCTGCGCCTGTCGGGTTGCAGCTACATGCCGGTTATTCTCATTTTGGCGATAATTATGGGAAAGTTAATTTTTTGCCTATCAGGGCAGGTGTGGTTGGATACTTATACCAGGACTTGATATATGCTTATGCTGATGCCGGGGCGTCCCGTTATCATTCTCCTACTACGGGTACTACCCAGACCGGTTTTTCATTTGGTGCCGGTGCGGGGTACAGGCTGCCAATTGATGAAACTAAGTTTATTCAGCTATCAGCCTATTATAACCTGCACAGGTTTAACTATAAGGACGACCTTTTCGGAAGAGATTTTAACTACAACTGGTTTAACGTTAGGGCAGCTTTTGGTTTTTCCTTTCGAAAAGGAGAAACAAAAAAAGAATAGTACTTTACAGATAAAAATTGCCGGGTGAGCAGAAGGTTGTGGATACTGTTTTTGCTTTTTCTAAAGCCTATGGCCTCTCTTTCACAATTAGAGGCGGATAACTGGATATTTTCATACCATTACTACATTAATTTTCAGCATGCCACCAGGCCGGATACAATGCGGTATCCTCCACATGCAGGCGGTTTGGGGCTTTTAAAAGGAACCATCACTTACAGTGACAAAAGCGGGAACCTTCTTTTTTACAATGGATTTTTCGGACGGTTGTATGACCGCACTTTTAATTTTATTCCCTCAACCGATTTCGTTTATCCGGGTGTTCCCCTGTACACAATTATGGATGGTGAATTTGTATCGCAACCCTATCTTGCCGTTCCATACCCGGGGCATGAGTCCCGGTACATTATTTTTCATATAAAACTTGAATATGTAAACGGCAACTACAAAAGCAGTCTTTATTATAGTGTCATGGATATGAATTTAAGGGGTGGTTTAGGAGATGTGGTTCCCGGGATGAAAAACATTTTATTATTAAACGGAGCAGAAGTAGGGTTTAAGCTTACGGCGACACTTCATTGCAATAAAAAACATATTTGGGTTACCGGCCATTTGCAGGAATCAGACAAATACTATTCCTTACTTGTTACAGAAAACGGCATTGATGCAAACCCAGTTTATTTCACCGGCAATTATATCCCTAAAAGACGGGTTTTCGGGACAAATGTTTATGACCTTATTACCGGAAACGGCTGTATCAAAGCTTCAGCTTTGGGCAATAGAATGGCGGCTGCCTTTATGGGAATGGGGTTTGTGGAACTGATGGATTTTAATATACAAACCGGCGTAGGAAGTAATCTAAAGACCATCACGGCAATGCCTCCTCCTGCGGATACTATGATGATGGACTGGCATCTTAGTGGAACAGGCCCTTATGGAATAGAGTTTTCTCCATCCGGAAAGCAATTATATGTGAGTAGCAGTTATCACTTAAGGAATATTAACCATTACAACATTGCCACTTTTCTATACCAGTTTGATGCTGCATTGGGAACGGAAACTCTTGTACAGAATTCAAAACAAAGAATTATGTTCAGGGATGAAAGAGCTGCAGGGGCACTTCAGCTAGCTAACAATGGAAGAATTTACTTAAATATGGATGATGAGTTGTCAGAAATATCCAATCCGGAAGCAGCAGGGTTGGCCTGCGGTTATACTGATTTAAATTTTAACACAGGAACGTCAAATAATAACCGAAACCTTCCTGTTTTTCTTCAGAGTTATTTCAGGTATCCGATTATTGCAACAGGTAATTGCCAGTTTCAGAATATCAGTTTTTCAATCCCTGATATGACAGGCGTGAGTTCAATCCAATGGGATTTTGGAGACCCGGCCTCGGGAGGTAATAATATCTCCACTTCCTTTACTCCTATGCATATATTTTCCACCCAGGGTGTCTATGAAGTAAAAGCAGTATTACAAAATGCCAATGGGTGCGGTGCAGATACAATCAGAAAGATTGTATATACAGGACCCTTTCGTGTTGATTTGGGAAATGACATAACGATTTGTGAAGGAGATACTGCTATATTACGCATGAATGTTCCCAATGCAACTAATGTATGGAGTACTGGTAGCAGGGATACGTTAATCAGAATAACACAATCGGGACAGTATTGGGTGAGGACAAATATTGGCGAATGTTTTGCAAGCGATACAATCAATATTACAGTCCGGGCATTACCCGCTTTTAGTTTGGGAAATGATCTTACAATTTGTTCTCATCAATCTGTGGTGTTAGCTCCGACACCCAATCCTGTAAATGTTTCATATTTATGGAGTACCGGAGCCACTTCTTCTTCCATAAATACTATAAGCGATGGTCTTTACTGGTTGCAGGTAACAGAAAACGATTATGGATGCAGGTATAAAGACAGTACTAATGTTGTGTTTAAGACATTACCGGAGTACAGCCTTGGTGCCGATAAAACCATCTGTGAGAAAGATACGGTTGTTCTTGATGCTACTGTAAACGGAGCTACCAGTTATTCGTGGAATACCGGTTCAACAAGTCCCCGGATTACAGCATATAACAACGGCATCTATTGGGCTGATGTGAGCAAAGACGGCTGTGTATTCAGGGATAGTGTTCAATTGACATTGAAACCGTTACCGGTTGTAAACCTCGGCAATGACAGTACTTTATGCGAAGGAAATGTTCTGCGACTGGATGCGGAGAACATTGGCTCACAATACTTGTGGCAAAATAACAGTACGGGACAGTCTTATGATGTTAATAGGCCAGGTACTTATTATGTAAGGGTAACCAAAAGCGGTTGCATTGTTTCAGATACTATCAGTGTTAAATATGATTACAAGCCTATATTCAGCCTGGGGAAAGACACTGTTATTTGTAATGGACAATCTATTGTTTTAAAGCCAATAATACAAAACGGAACAAATGGTATCGGTTACCTGTGGAATACTGGTGAGATTTCGCCGGTAATTACCATTAATCAACCCGGATATTATCAATTGACAATAAGTAATTATTGTGGAACAAGAAATGATGAGATAAAGGTATCAGAAGGAGTATGTAAGTTATATGTGCCAACCGCATTTACCCCAAACAATGATGGGAAAAACGATGTATTTAAGGCAAGCTATGGAGAGAATGTGACAAGTTACCAAATGGATATTTATAACAGGTGGGGCCAGAAGATTTTCAGCAGCAACCAGATTAATAATGGCTGGGATGGTAAGTTAAAAGGGGAAATACAACCCGGCGATGTTTATGTCTGGATCATCCGGTATAAGATATTGAATGATGAAACCTCATATCTTCTGAAGGGAACATTTACCCTGATCCTTTAATCTGTTTGTAATACCCCGTTCTCTGTAGTGTTCTTTAAATCATCAACAGTTATGCTTCGCTTGTCCAAAGGGCTCCTTCGGAGCAACGAAGCATCAGCTTTGTAAAAGCTCGTAACACTACCGGCTGTTAATCCTGCCTTTCCTCTGTGCCTAAATCTGTGTTTTCTGTGGTTAGCCTTTTGTGCCCTTTGTGCCTGCCTGACGGCAGTCAGGGTTAGAAATCTGTGCCTCAATCTGTGGTTATTCACTTATGTTGTCCTTGCAACCACATTTCC
>CALLZY010000111.1 GCA_937858715.1 uncultured Chitinophagaceae bacterium
ACCAGGCCTTTAATTGTTGCTCACTGTCAGGATGTAGCTCCCAGAATTCTCTCAATATTTTCTTTGCAATAATTCTCAACCCTTAATTTTTGTCAAAGATAAGGAAAGTTCCCAAAATGGGACAATTTATTTAGCCCTCGAAAATTGGAGTGTCGGCAGCAGATAAATTGTGTCTTGCGTACCGGCCTTGTGCAGGGCAAAGAGACCAACGAACGAATTTATTGCTGCGACAGGTGCTTTGGCTAATGAGTGTCATTAGTAAAGCATATCCGCAGCTTACAAAAGGAATTCATGTTGCTGATGTACTCATTCTTACTACGACCGGATATGCCGGTGAAAATGTTTTTTTATTTGCAGTGGCAAAAAAACAGTGTGTACCAACCAAATTACTGTTCAGCTAAACCATAAAAAAGTTGGCTTTTTGTTTGGTTTTTTACACAGTTCATGTTAGCAGCTGGGCGGCAAAAGCTAAGGCGGTGTCAAAAATCTGTGAACTTTTAGGGCCGAATTAAAAAATGGCTTAAAATACAAATGCGTCAATGAAAAGCCAGTCAAAAACCATCCGATTGTCAAGATATTAAAATTGGGAATTTGCTTTATAGCCGGCTCTATTTTTTCTAAATCTTTTTGGTATGTTATAAACTGTGGCTGAATTGATAAAAAGCAAAATGAAATTCCTAAAACAAGTAGGAGTGTTGGTATAATTGGATGGTGGTACCACCAATTGAATACTTTTGGAATTAATCTTATTGGTAAACCAATTAAAAAGCAAATTGCTATTGTTCCGCTAATTAAGAAAAATGGCACAATCAATAAGTATATAACCTCATTTACAAGGTCTACCTCGTCATAACTGGGAGGCCCAAACTTTAGATAAATTATTGCAAGTGCTACTGCAGCTAAACCAAGTCTACGCAAAAATGAATATAGAGAGGAATCTGCTTTCATTTAATATTTCGAATTATAGACTCTCAACTGAGCCTTGCTGCTAACGTTTTGGCGCTTGGCGAAGGTGGCGATTTGCACCACAAATGTTGATGCGGAGAACCAAACTTTGATTAACCACAAATGTGTCTGCGGAGCACTGAACCGCCACTTTTGCCAAACGCCTGTTACCTGCTGGCCGTATTTATTAGAAAAGTTGGTCAGTGTATCTTCTGCTGTCATCTTGATTTTTTTGTTCTGAAAAAGAGATGTAGAATTCCACTAAAAATGAAACAAAACAGCATATTAAAAAAATACGATATTTTATGTTGTGCTTCATATTCTCCATTATCATTAATGTCAATTCGGTCGGGAAAAGCAGTTTCGTTTTTATTTATTGTTGGAACATAACGAACATATTTTTTTTTGTTCATTAGTTTTTCAACAGTAGGGACAGGGTTGGGATTATCAAGATGTCTGGCTTCTGTATAAAGTATAAAATTGGATTTGAGTGTAATGGTGTCTATACTTCCATCACGAAGAAAAGTAAGCTGTTGGTCGATATGATGCGTTGGTTTCAAGTAATAGTTTCCATGCTTTACCCTGATATCTTTTATTTCTACGGATAAAATTTGGGCTTTAATAACAACACTTGCTTTTCGGTAAGTATAATCTTTCCAAACAGAACTAATACCAAGCAATCCAAAAACCACTCCCAAAACCATGAGTGCTTTACCGATGTAATTAATTGCTTTTGCCATTATTTTGTTATTTGCCCATAAATTCTCCCTTTTTCCATATTCCTTCCTCTATTTTTCCATTGGCATAAGTCATCTTCCCCTTTCCTTCTCGTTTATTTACCTGCCATTCACCTTCGTACACATCACCGTTCTTATAAAAGTACTTTCCCTTTCCGCTCATATAACCAACAGAAAAATGTCCTTCATATCTTTCTCCCTTCTCCTTGAAGATGAACACACCCTGACCCTCTAAGTATCCTTCTTTCCATTCACCATCATACGTATTCCCATTACTAAAGACAGCTTTCCCCTTTCCGGTATGTCTATTATTTCTGTATTCCCCTGTATAGATGTCACCCGAGTAAAATTTTACATGAAAAGGTCCATGTCTTCTGCCAAAGACAAAGAAACCTTCTTCTATAGTTCCGTTGGGGTAGCTTAAGGTTCCCTTTCCGTGCGGAATACTTTTGGCATTTACTTCTCCATTATACATGGCATCACCATACTTAAAAGAACCGGTTGCTGCTTTAATGGGTGTTGTTGTATATTCTGATATGGTTGTGACTAATTTACCATTTTCGTAAATACCTTCGATAACTGTCCCATTCGCTTTGATTTGCTTTCCTTTTCCATTTGCCATATCATTGCTGAAATTTCCTTCATAAATGGTTCCGCTAAGCAAAATCATTTTCCCTTCGCCACTCATTTTCCCATTGATAAAGTTGCCTTCATAACGTTTGCCGCTTATCCAGTAAATCCCACCTTCTCCATTTCTTCCGTTATCTTTAAATTGACCAATGTACATATCACCGTTTGCCATCAATTCTCTTCCATTTCCTTCTCTTATTCCATTTATCCAATCACCTTCATAAATATCACCTGTTGGATAGTCAATTTTTCCCCAACCGTGAGGCACTCCACTGCTATTGACCTCGCCGTAATAACCGGCTTTTTCTCCATTTTGGAAATTAATTTCTTTGGTTACTCTTCTGGCAAGAATTTCAGGATCGGTAACATTCTCCTCTTTAAATTGTGCAAATAGTTCAGTACTGCCAATTGTAAAAATCAAAAGCAATAATATGCAGCATTTATTTATTAATCGTTTCATCGTTTTATTTTAGTTTTTTGTGTTCATATTGTCTGTTGTTGCAGGTTCGTGCTGGCTTGCAGGTAACGACCAGGGCTTGCTGCTGTGCAGGTATTTTTTATTGTCCGGCCAAGAGCCGATGCCGGTTAAAAAACTGATGATGAAGATAACAAAAGCTGATAAAATTCCGTCGGCTGGGTATGGGCTGATACGATATGAAGCTGATTTTTTTGTTTTTTACACAGTTCATGTTATATGCCGTTTAATTCTGTCACGAAGTATTCTCTAAATTAAAATTGAACAAAAGCCAAAAGCCGTCACTTTTGCTTGTTCAATGAACGTCTTCATAGTTTTCTTTGAACCGCCTGTGTCATTGGTCAGCTCAAATATGTAAAGACTTGGATTTGCCATCATCTTATGCCAAAGTAAAAATGAAAAGCACTTCATGTCTGCTTTTTGGTTTGCAAAATGTAATTCCGTTACATCACTAATAGATAATGTGTCAACAAAAGAGGTCTTTTTAAATTCAAATTTGTCACCCAATGTGCTTGCACCATAAATTAAGTCAGGAAATACAAGTCCGAGTTCAAATATTTTTTTGATTTCGGGGTCAGTGTTATGAATGATAATAAAGCTGCTGTCAAACTTGACGGTGTCCTTAGATAAGCTTGTCAGTCCTATAAATTTTGGAAAATGTATGTCAGCCGAGAACTCTTTTATTCGTTGCATACATCTTGTGTCCATTTCAGTTTGTGAAAATACTTGAGATGTCAAACTGATGAATAGTATTGCAAATATGTAGGGTCTCATAAATGGCATATAACACATAAATTTATGATATTATCTGAAAGTATTTAAAAAAAATGCCATTGAAAATCAACTCTTTAATGTTATACATTTTGTATTGTCGTTAGGTCAATCCAATCTTTACCTTACCAGTCAATTTTCTTTTTTTACGCCGCTGTTGGTCTTGCGTAAAGCCAGGCGGGTAGCCAGGGGACCAACAGCACAACGGTTTAGAAAATTCTCGGCCTTTTCAAAGCACCTGCCTTTCCTCTGTGCATCAATCTGTGGTTAAACCCATTTTCCCCTTAACCCCCCATTTTTCATCTAACTAACTCATTTTCACCCAACCGGAACGACTTTGTTTGTTGCCGGAACGGCATTGTCTGCCACCGGAACGACTTTGTCTGTCACCGGAAAGACTTTGTTTGTCACCGGAACGACTTTGTTTGTCGCCGGAACGGCTTTGTCTGTCACCGGAACGGCTTTGTTCCTCGCCGGAACGACTTTGTTCGTCACCGGAACGGCTTTGTTCATCGCCGGAACAACATTGTCTGCCACCGGAAAGCCTTTAAATCTTTTCGGGAAACATACATTTCTCACCGGAAGAATATTGTCAATACCCGTATCCGGTTCTCTCCACCCCGGAAACAATTCTGTCCGCTCCGGAACACATCCGCATCCTCCCGGATGAATATCTCTCTGCATAATTTTTTTGTTACTGCCGCTGCAACATAGCATAGCAGCAACCGGAAAAACCGGGCAAAACAACAACACTCAATGTGGAGTTAACTTTATTGCCCAGGGCTCTGATCACAATTATTCAAACACAAAGAGGCTGTCTCAAAAGCCCCAATCATTGTCATATTGAGCTACGCCGAAATATAACAATGATTGGCAAACAAATTTGTACGCATTTCGATAAACTCAATGTGACAAATTTGTTTGCATTTGAGACAGCCTCTTTTAATTTGTATGTCCTGTTTATGTAATTCTTGTTGTGTTGTTACGCAAGCCAATACCCGATCAATCCAAAAAGCGCAGAGAAGAGAATCATTCCCGTAGCCCTCGTATGTACCGATATTTTTTCCAGTTCGTCCTGCATCTCACCAAGATTAGCTTTGAATAACCGGCAAAGCTCCCAGCCGATAATGGCATCGAAAATACCAACTGCTATTGAAGAAGATAATGCACCCGTCAGCCCCGTTTTTTGTGCCACCAGCCATGCCACACCAATATAAACACCAAGTGAAAGCAGGGAGAAAACAGAGTAATTAAACTTTAAGAGCCTGGACAATATCGCCCCAAATATTGACAATATAGCAACTGCGATAATTCCGGAAATAGTAATGGTAAAAGGACTTTCTGTAATATTCATTCAGGGCAGATTAATGTATGAATTCAAATGTATCGCCGTCAAAAAGACCAAGGTCGCTGAGTTTCAGATGTGGTATTACTAATAATGCCATAAAGGATAGTGTCATAAACGGCGAAGCAAGTGTGCATCCCATTTCTTTTGCCATTTCATCAATTTTAGTATAGGCCGCCGCCACCTTATAACCATCCTCATTACTCATTAGTCCGGCCACAGGCAGTGCGACAATACCAACTTCTTCGCTTATTTCATTGCCATCTTCCGGTTTGTAATAAACAGCCGCACTTACGCCGCCTTCCTTCTCAATTATCTTATTTACGGCAAGGCAAATGCTTTCATCATCAACACCAACGGCTACAATGTTGTGACTGTCGTGTGCCACCGATGAGGCGATGGCACCTTTTTTCAAACCAAAGTTTTTGATAAATGCTTTTGCCACCGGCGCATCCTTATAGCGGTTTACCACAACAATTTTCAGAACATCCTTTTCAATATTACTGACAATCATTTTGTTCAGGACAGTTGGTTCGCAGAGAAGTTTATTGGTAATCAGTTGTCCGTCTAATGCTTCGATAACGTTGATTTCGTTCTCACCATTCCATTCAACTTCAAAATCTTTGGCTTCTTTTTTATTACAACTAAAATTATTAATGGCTCCTGATTTCTGGTTCTTTATTAACGACACACCATCCTTTGCTGCTAAACCACCGTCAATATACGTTTCCAGCACATCGAAGTTTTCTAAGTCTTTCACCACAATAAAATCAGCAGGGTCGCCTTCTCTCAGTAATCCAACATCTAATTTATAATGAGCAACAGGATTAATGCAGGCAGCCTGTAACACTTTAAATACATCAATCCCTTTTGCCACAGCCCTTGCACATAATTGGTTAATATGGCCAAGTACTAAGCTGTCAGGGTGTTTATCGTCACTGCAAAACATCATCTGTTCAGGCCAGTCGTTCAGTAATTCAATCAGTGCATCGAAGTTTTTGGCGGCGCTTCCTTCCCGTATAAGGATTTTCATCCCAAGCTGAAGTTTGTCATAAGCTTCCTCTTTTGTAAAACATTCGTGGTCGGTTGATATGCCCGCTGAAATATACTTTTCTGCCGTCTCGCCTCTGAGTCCCGGCGCATGGCCATCAACAGGCTTTCCGTTTTGATGTGCGGAGGCAATTTTCTTCATCACTTCTTCATCGGCATTCAGCACACCGGGAAAGTTCATCATCTCGGCCAGGTACTTAATATCAGTCCGCTGCATCAGCATATCAATATCCGCTGCATTTACTTCAGCACCTGCTGTTTCGAATACAGTAGCAGGCACACAGCTTGGGGCGCCAAAATTGAATTTGAAAGGAACTGTTTTCCCATCCTCAATCATGAACTCCACACCTTCCATCCCGCATACATTGGCAATTTCATGGGGGTCGCTTACTGTTGCTACAGTTCCATGAACAACAGCCAGCCTTGCAAATTGTGAAGGAACCAGCATGGAGCTTTCAATATGAACATGGCTGTCCACAAAACCCGGAAGAATATAGTTGAATGGTTGATTGGGTAATTGGATAATGGGCCGGATGGAACGGATTTTTCCATTTTCAATATGGATGGTTGCAGGATAAATCTGCTGTT
>CALLZY010000112.1 GCA_937858715.1 uncultured Chitinophagaceae bacterium
CGACAGATGCCGGATGTTTTGCAGTTTTTTCATGTCGGGGCAAAGATAACAGCAGTTTTAAGGATTCAGGTGATTTCCCTGATATTTGCTTCTAAATATTTCTGCATGAAAACGGTTTATGTAATTGATGCCATCAGAACTCCAATCGGAAGATATGGAGGTGTATTGAGCACTGTCCGTCCTGATGACATGCTTGCGCATGTAATAAAGGCATTGGTGAACCGTAATCCAGGTATTGACATAACAGCCATTGAAGATGTTATTGCCGGTGCGGCAAACCAGGCAGGTGAAGATAACCGCAATGTGGCCCGTATGGCTGCATTACTGGCAGGATTGCCAGTTACTGTTGCCGGAAATACGGTAAACCGGCTTTGCGCATCGGGCTTGCAAGCGATAATGGATGCTGCAAGACAAATTATGTGTGGCGATGCGGAATTAGTTATTGCCTGTGGAGTGGAAAGCATGACAAGGGCGCCGTTTGTAGTGGCTAAAAGCAGCGAAGCCTTTAGCCGGAATGCCGAAATGTTTGACACCACAATGGGATGGCGGTTTACCAACAAAGAACTGGCCACTGCATATCATCCATACAGCATGGGAGAAACAGCTGAGAATGTAGCGAAACAATGGAACATAAGCCGTGTAGAGCAGGATGAGTTTGCCATAGCCTCTCAGCAAAAATATGCAGCCGCAAAAAAGGCAGGCAAATGGACTGATGAAATTGTTCCGCTTGAAATAGCAAAAGGGAAAGAAAAAATTATTGTTACAGATGACGAACATCCAAGGGAGACATCTTTAGAAAAGTTATCAGCATTGAAACCGGCTTTTGTAAAAGACGGAAGTGTAACGGCTGGTAATTCTTCTGGTATAAACGATGGATCTGCTGCCATGCTTCTTGCCAGTGAAGAGGCTGTTAAAAAATTTGGGTTGAAGCCCATTGCTAAAGTTAAGGCAATGGCCGTTGCCGGTGTTCATCCCGATGTTATGGGCATTGGCCCGGTGCCAGCCACGCAGAAGGTATTGCAGCGGGCAGGATTGAAACTTTCTGAAATTGATTTGATTGAATTGAATGAGGCTTTCGCATCTCAGTCAATCGCCTGTATAAGAGATTTGAATCTTGATATTAATAAAGTAAACGTAAACGGTGGTGCGATAGCCATCGGCCATCCGCTGGGCTGCAGTGGTGTCCGCATCAGCACAACACTATTGCACGAAATGGGCAGGCAAAATGCAAGGTATGGTCTTGCCACCATGTGTGTGGGAGTGGGGCAGGGGGCGGCTATTATTTTTGAGAAAGTTTAATTATTCAGCCTGCCTACTATTCTTTTTACCAGTTTGAAATTTGCAAAACCCGAAAGAATGATGAGCAAAAGTGCTACTGCAAAAACACTCCAGTGCAACATGCTTTGCAACTCAGGCCGGTCGTACATCACAAAATGATGGAAGGCCCACTGAATTATTTGTGTAATCAGCAGAGCGGCAATAACAACAATTACATAGACGGGAATAAACTGGCTGGCAACTTTCTTGCTTATCCAGGAAGGAGAGTAACCGAGGGTGATTAATAGCTGCAGGTTGTCCTTACTGCGGGCCACCACAAGTTGAAGATAAAAACTGAATAACATCAGCGCCAGAATAACAACCAGTACTCCAAAAAGACCAAGAGCGGTAACTACTCCCTGCAATATTTGTTTCCCTCTTCCAAACGCAGTTTTGTCTTTGTTTACACGGTATTGTTTGCTGTCAAGAAACTGGAGCAGCTCGCCGTTGTTAGCATCCTTCGTTTTTAAATAAACTCTTGTCGCTTTCTTTTCCTCGGCTCCTTCGAGAGTTTTATTGGCCCAGTCAATAAACTCTTTTGGCGCAAGCAGTGAATTTACCCTGTCGGAAAATGCAACAATGTTAGCCTGGAAAACTTCCTGCCCCAGTTTCCCTTCGCAGTAAAGGGAAATAGTAACATTTGAAGCTGTGGCCTGAGACATTTGCGGTAAACCATAACTGGGGGCAAATACATTATACATTTCCAGGAAATCGGAAGAAAAAATGATAGGTACTTTAATCTGCCCTTCTGTCCATTTAAAATTGGGAGGAACAGTATCAATAAAATTATTATCGAGTGCTTCCAGGAAAACATCTGAAGAAAAAGGTATCGCATCGCCGGCGCTGGCAATTACTTTAAACCGGTTGGAGATAAGAGGTGCAGCATCATCAACAAAGGACTGGCTTTTCAGTTCTTCAATTTCAGCCGGAGTAAAGCGGTTGTCTTTACCCATATTATCATTGGTGATGATTTTGGTGACAGAGATATAATCATAGCCATTTTTGCGGATGCTGGCTTTTTTCATTAACCCCTGTATGTTTATGAACATTTGCAGCGATGCAAGCAGCAACAAAACACCAATACCTAATCCCGCATAAGAAAACCACCGGGATGCAGGGTTAGCTCCGGTAAGTAAAAGAGGTTTTATTGTTTTATATGATGGAGACACTTTCTGAAATTATAAGTGATACAACTTTGTGAATGGAAAATAATCAACCCGTTCCAGGTCGGCAAAAATGATGCAGGCATTTCTCAGTTTGCTTTCTTCAAGCATCAGTTCCATGGCCTTTTGTGCATTTTCGTTATCAAGATGGCTGAAGGGTTCATCCAGCAATAAAAAATCGAAGGGCTGCAATAAAGAACGGATGATAGACACCCGTTGCTGCTCGCCATAAGAGCATATCCTGGCTTTTGATTTTAGCTTGTTGCCAATGCCCAGCCTTTCTGCCATTTGTTTAATCTTATCAGCAGGATGGAAAGGATTCAATTGTCGTTTTATTTCAAGATTTTCTTCAACTGTCTGTTCAGGAAAGAGCCGTAAGTCCTGGAATACTATGCTTGTTTGCTTGCTCCGCTGTACTGCCAGTTCTTCGGCCGACAGCTGATTGATTTTTTTGTTTTCGTATGTTATACTTCCTGAAAAATCTTTCCGCATGCCATACAAGAAGTGCATCAGCGAGGTTTTGCCGCTGCCTGATGGGGCCACAATTTTTACATACTCACCTTTGGTGAAAGTTAAGTTCTTGCCCCAGATTTCAGATTGGTTTTTTCTGCCCTCTTCGAAATATACAGGCAGTACATTATTAAGTTGTAACTGCATAAGTGCAATAATAAAGAAAACCACAGGTTTTTGTTTCCTGTGGCTTTCCTTTTTGCTTAAAATTATTTGTTTACCGGAAAAGTATTAAGGTTATCAATTTTAATTTCTTTTTCCATTAGTTTCACTTCCTCACTTTTTCTTTTTTCTTCTTCCATTATTTTAACAACAATAAAACCCAGGTAATTATTCAGTAATTTGAGGCTGTTGGTGTTTTTGTCAACGAAGTTGATTTCACCATGGCTTTCTGTAGCGTCGTTCTTAAACTCGCCGCCATAGAAAACGATGTCCTGCCAGGTTTTTAATGATTCGTCGGCTATTATGTTTGCCAGCTTGTCGTCAGCAAAAGATGGCTTTGATCCGCTGATGAATTTCTGAATATCAATATATCCACCCATCGGGTGACCTTTGATTTTACTGATGAAAGGATGTTCTGTTTTGGCACTGCCATAGCTATTCATTGTAACAGAATCGTTGCCGGTGATGAACCAGTTGTCTTTAACAGTGTACGGAACTTTATTCATTATTTCGTTTGATGCTTCCTCGCCGGCCTTTTTGGAGATCATATCCTTTATGGCTTCTGTAAGCCTGTCGAAGGCACTTTTATCGCCGATGGAAGTAGAGAAAAGGATTTTGGCATCTGGCTCGGTAGTTTTATAAACATAGGGTTCGCCGCTGCCAGTTTCGATTTTCTTTTCTTTTTCAGCTACAGTAAAGTCAGACACAGAAAGCAACATATCACCTTTTGTAGCTTTAATAAAATCATCAATTGTAAGACCTGTTTCGGCAAGGGCCATATTTGCGAGCCCGTCAACACCCAGGAGTGTAATAAACTCTTTGATTACTTCGGGAGGGAAACTGAAGGCCATAGCCGCTGCAACATTACCTGCGGGGATTTTTCTGAGCATATCCTCGTTCAGCGTTTTGTCGCTTACTTTCTTGTAAATGGCTGCAATCTCTTTATTGTAATAGTTTTTACCTTTTATGGTAATCTTTCCGTTCTCAAAACTTAATGACCCGGTGCTGATATTGCCTTCAAACAGCAGGCTGGCTTTTGTAAGTGCCAGAATGGCGGGCATTGCATTGCTGTAAAGCAATCCGGCATTTACCCAGAAGTGCATATCTCCCTTGTCGTTAAGCAATGACGAAAACTTTGAATTGCTTCCCAGGCTCTTTTTTCCTTTTATATCATAGATTTCTTTAGCAATTGCTATCAGGCTGTCTTTTTCAAAACGTTGCTGCCTGCTGCTGCCAGAAAAGCTTCCTGCGGAATTGATGTCAGGATTATCAACAACGAAAACAAGTTTTTTATCATTCCAGGTAAGAAGGGCTTCGTCTTCACCCATATATGAGAAACCAGAGCCCTTTTCTATCTTTTCTCCTTGGGAAACTTTTTGCAGAAAGTCTTCAAACTTTTTTACATCGCTTATATTACAGATTGCAGCCATATAGCCACCTCTGCCACGGGGCGTTAAAAAGAAATAGAAATCTGATTTTGTGTTCAGGCCGGACTCTTCCGGGTTTTCCATCAGCTTTTTTGCAGTTTCATCACTATTGTCGGCCTGTTCTTTTAGTTTCTTGAACCACTCACTGTTTTTTATTTCATCCCAGCTTAGTTTGGAGTTGAGGGATGCTCCGTCAAAATGAAAGACAAGTGCAGCATTTGCCGGAACAGGTACGTTCGATTTTTTTCCGGAGCAGGATGCAAACACAATTGCCAGTACTGCAATAGCAAGAAAACTGAATCTGATTTTTGGGGTTACCATTTTGTAAGGTTTATTGATGTATAAAATTGTATAATTCGCTTTGCTGAATGGTTTGTTGCTGACCGGTAATAATATTCTTAATATTACAGGTGCCGGCCTGTAGTTCGTTGTTGCCGATTATAACCACGAAAGGTATGTTTTTCTTTTCAGCATACTTGAACTGCTTGTCAAATTTTGTGGCCTCGTGGTACAGTTCGCTGCGAATGCCTTTTTGCCGGAGTTCCTGAACCAGTTCAAATGCTTTTGCACTTTCATTTTCTCCAAGATTAAAGAACAGTACCTGTGTGCCTATGTGTACATCCGCCGGGAATAGCTTCAGTTCTTCCATCACATCGTAAATCCTGTCAACGCCGAAAGAAATACCTACGCCGGGAATATTGGGCACCCCAAATAACCCGGTCAGGTCATCATAGCGGCCACCGCCACCTATGCTGCCGATTTTTACTGTGGCGGGTGCTTTGGCTTCGAAAATCACACCGGTATAGTAGTTAAGGCCACGGGCAAGAGTGGGGTCGATGGTGAATGGTGAGTGGTTGGTTGTTAAAAGGTATCTTAAATCATTTAAACCCTCTTTCCCGTTTCCGGTTTCTCCGATTAATTTTGAAAGTGCAGTTAATATTTCTTCATTATTTCCTGAAATACTGAGATATTTTTCAATAATCGCTACCTGTTCGCTGCTAAGGCCCCGCTGCGCCAGTTCTTCCTTCACTTTCTCTATACCAATCTTATCCAGTTTATCAATGGCGATGGTAATGTCAGTCATTTTATCAGCACCTCCGCATGCTTCGGCAAGGGCTGCCAGTATTTTGCGATGGTTGATACGCAGTTCGTACCCGGTTAACCCAAGCCGGGTAAATACCTCGTGGTATATCAGCGACAACTCGACTTCGTTGAGCAAAGATTTGCTGCCCACCACATCGGCATCGCATTGATAAAACTCACGGTAGCGGCCTTTTTGCGGTCTGTCGGCCCGCCAAACAGGCTGTACCTGGTATCTTTTAAAAGGAAAAGTAAGCTGGTTGTGGTTCATAGCCACATAACGGGCAAAGGGAATAGTGAGGTCGTATTTAAGCGCTTTCGAAGCGATCTCACTCTTAAATTTTGGTAGAAATACAGATGAAACACTTGGGTCAGTAACTAAATGGTTTGCGATTACCGCAAGAAGTTTTGGTCTTGTACTATCCAATTCAATATGTTCAAATTTGTCAATGCCGAACTCTTCTTTAGCTTGTTTTTCACTTAAAGAGTTATACTTCTTGACTACAAACTGCATCCCCTCAAAGAGTTCTGTAAAAAAATTGATAGAAAAAGAATTTCCAGAATCG
This sequence comes from uncultured Chitinophagaceae bacterium, assembly GCA_937858715.1. Taxonomy (GTDB): domain Bacteria; phylum Bacteroidota; class Bacteroidia; order Chitinophagales; family Chitinophagaceae; genus JJ008. The sequence continues at coordinate 6,226 of CALLZY010000112.1, forward strand.
AGTATTCTAAAAATCAGCTTATCTCCTTCCTCTCCATACTTTCCCATCAGCGTATCTAAGTTTTCCATAGCTGGTGTTTCCAGCGGCTGAAAACCGTAGAGTTCAAAAACCGATTTAATCGTATTCAATATATAGCTCCTCTTCCGGACAACATCTGGCCCGAAATCTCTTGTTCCCTGTGGTAGTGTTGGTTTACTCATTAAGGCGTTACTTGATAGTTGAGTATTGGTTGTTTATTACGGCATATTTGCTGATGATGGCGTCACAAGCTTCATCAAGCATTTTAAATACCTCGTGGTAGCCGGGTTCTGGGCCGTACCATGGGTCGGGCACATCCCTGCCTTCGCCGGGATACAGTTCGTTGAGCAGCAAATCAGCTTTTGCCGGGTCAAACTTTCTGCCCGCCATTCTTTTTATATCGTCCAGCACATCTTCGGCAAGGGCATAAATTTTGTCGTATTTTTCAAAATCCTCTGCCCGCATTTGCCTGGAACGCTGGCTGCCAATCTCAACCCCGTTCAGCCTGGCCACTTTTTGCGACAGGTGATGCGGTGCTTCGCCATTGTGATAGCCATTTGTGCCGGCACTTTCCACTTTCCAGTTCAGTCCTGCATTGTCCGCTTTCTGCTGCAATATGCCTTCTGCCAGCGGACTGCGGCAGATATTCCCCAGGCAAACCATTAAAATCTTCATAAGGTGCAAAGGTAAGCTACAGGGTTTAATGCTGGTATTCAATCTGATGGGCGGCCGTGGATTAACAAATTCTTTTGTGGATTGGTACAAAAACTGCATCTAAGAACTGTGTCACAAATGATAACGGGTAAATTCATTAATTTGCCGATCCCAAAAAAACTGAATGATGCTGGAGGATTACGAAAAAAAGAGAAATAAGCAGGTTTCAAGGTTCCGTTCGGTACTTGATTATGGGATGGGTGCACTTATAATGATTCTGGGAGGTATTTTCTTTTTTAGCAACAAATTGGGCCTGGCAATCAATGGGCATGAACCGGACAGTACCGACAAAATTTTGGGAGTGGCCTGTTTCCTTTATGGTGCATGGAGGGTGTACAGGGGTTACAAGAAAAACTATTTTCAATGAAAGCCCGTAAAGGATTTTTTTTCTTTTTGCTCATGTCCGGATTTACCTTCCTGCTGCACACAGGTTGTGAGTCTTACGAAGCAAAACAAAGAAAATACCCCGATACACCGTACCGGGGTTCTATCCGGGTAAGTGCAGATGAGTCGTTTAAACCTGTTCTTGACGAATTCGTAATGGTGTACGAGGGAAATCATCCCAAAACAAAAATCAACATTGACTATAAGCCTGAGGCAGATTGCCTGAAGGATATGCTGAACGACAGTGTGCGGATGGTAATTGTTACCCGTCACACCACTGAAGCGGAGCAGGATGCTATAATTGATTCTTTGAAAATTGGCCCAGGTTGCCTTACCGTGGCAAGGGATGGAATTGCTGTAATCCTGAACCCGGAAGAAGAAGATTCGGCCTTTACGATGACAGAAATAAGGCAAATCCTTACCGGAAAATTTAGGAAAAATTTAATCCCGGTTTTTGACGGGTTAAAAGCAACCAGTACGGTACGTTTTGTCATCGATTCAGTGTTGAAGGGCGACTCGTTGACACCGAAAGCAATGGCAGCGAGAACGAGTGCAGCGGTAGTTGATTATGTGGCGCAGAACAAAGGAGTGATTGGTTTTATCGGCGCAAGCTGGATTGGCAACCCTGAAGACACGGCACAACTCAGTTTTTTGAAAAAAGTAAAAGTAGCCTCAGTGGAGAGCACCATGTTTCCAGGCTATTATTGCAAACCGCTTCAGGCATTTATAAGTGTGAGGTTATACCCAATGGTAAGAGACCTTGATTATGTGTTACGGGAGCCACACAAAGGACTTGGCACCGGTTTTGCAAACTTTATGAGTGGCGAAATAGGACAGTTATTATTTAAAAGAACTTACCTGGCCCCTGCACTTAAGAACTTCGGTCTGAGGCCGGTAAGAATAACAGAAAAAAGTATCAGATAGTTTTACCTTTACAACCACATAAAAGAAGAAGAAAATGAAGAAGATTACAATTTCGATGGTTATTGCGGTGCTGATTACGGTAAGTTTGAAGGCGCAAACCATTTATGAGGGTTACTACCACATTCTGGCGCAACGGTACCAGAGTGCAATCGGTGTATTTGAAAAAATGGTTGCTCAAAACCCGAACAATACCGAGGCTATTTACTGGCTGGGACATACATACCACCATATGGATGAGGACGGAAGCTACAACGCTAAAGCCCGCCAGTTGTATCAAAAGGCGCTGGAAACTAATGGTGGCTCGCCGTTTATATTGGTAGGGCTGGGCCATGCCGACCTGCTGGATAATAAGACAAATGATGCCCGCCAGAAATTTGAGGCAGCCTTAACAGCCAGCCGTGAAAAGAAAGGCAACAATGCTGTTATCTTATCACTTATTGGTCAGGCCAACGTAGAAACAAAGGCCGGCGATGCCAATTATGCTGTACAAATACTGGAAGAAGCTATCCTCAGAGATGATAAAAATCTGAATGCACATTACCAGGCAGCCAATGCTTACAGAAAAGCCAACCCGGGCAATAATGGTGGCCGTGCCTACCAGGAGTACCAGAAGTGCAAGGAAGTTGACCCAACATTTGCGCCAGCGTCTTATAAATTGGCCAAATTGTTCGAAACACAAAAAAGCTGGGACCTGTACATTGAAAACCTTGAGGATGCAATAAAAAGAGATCCAAAGTTTGCACCGGCATATTACGAGCTATTTTACTACAATTTTGACAGAGGAAAATACTCTGAAGCTGAGGGCTATCTGAATAAGTACATTGGAACTGCTGACCCAAGCCATGCTAATGATTATTTATATGCACAGCTTTGCTGGGTAAAAAAGGACTACGATTGTGCAATTACAAAAGCTGAAGGAGTAATAGCCGACCCAGCCTTGAAAGACAAGGCAAAAGTTCACAAATTACTGGCCGACACATATCTCAAAAAGGGAGATTACACCAATGCGGTCAAGAATATAGAGTTATATTTTAAAACAGAGGCCCCTGAAGATCTGATAGCTGTTGCATATAAAATGAAAGCGGATATCCTTGTTGGGATGAATGCTGCGCCGCTTGATATTGCCAATGCTTATAAACAAGGCGTGGATGCTGACACAGTATATAAATCAAAAGTTGATCTGCTGAATCAGGGAATTGCATACTTCGGGGAGAAAAAGTTGAAAGATATGGAAGCTGTGCTCCGGGAAAAGTTGATTTCTGTAAGAACAACTCCTTCTATTAACGATTATTTCGACCTGATGAAGACCTATTATGATATAGATAACTATACCAAATCAAGAGAAAATGCCCTTATAATGAGGGATAAATACACAGATCAGGTGTATGGATATGACTGGGCTTTCAAAATAGCAACCATTGTTGACACAATTAAGATTGACAGCATTGCAGTGCCTGATGCCATGCAACTTTATGAATTTGCCCAAAAAGATACAGTAAAATACAGAAACCAGTATATCAGTGCTGTGCGGTTTTTGGGTGGATACTATGTGAATACTGCAAAAAATAAGGAGAAAGCTCTTGAGTTTTTTGGTAAATGGAAAGATATTGACACGGCTAATGCTGAAAAAATCCAGAGCTATATAGACCAGATTAAGAAAATGCAGCCCCCAAAGCCTGCCGTTACTCCTAAACCAGGAACAAAGGCACCGGCTAAACCTAAGGCGGTAGCTACCAAGCCGAAGGCCAAGCCTAAAACTGGCGCTGTAGCTAAAAAATAAATTTTTCTTCTTTTATGTATTAAGTCCCCGTTCCGGAAATTACCGGGCGGGGATTTTAATTTTCGATTCCTGATAAATTACACTCGGTTGCCTGATTTTAATTACCGGATTTTCAAAACACCACCTTATTTTTGCCAATCGAGGAAAAACCTATGACATATCTGTTACAAACCGGTCAAGCTGCTGTAAATGCCGGAACTTATCTTCCGGTTGCCCTCCAAATTGCCATCGCCGTAGGCCTTGTGGTCTTTTTATTGGGAGTAACCCACTGGCTGGGTCCAAAAAGAAAAACATCCGATAAACTTCAAAATTTTACAAGTGGTATTGAAAGTCATGGCGATGCCAGGCAGCCAATGGCCATTAAGTACTTTTTGACGGCTATCCTGTTTGTGCTGTTTGATGTAGAGGTTATTTTCTTTTACCCTTATGCAGTGAATTTTAGGGGATTGGGTTGGCCGGGTTTTTGGGCTGTTGTCATGTTTGTTGGTTTCTTCCTGTTTGGTTTTATATATATAATAAAGAAAGGAGCATTGAAGTGGGAGGATTAGGAATGGATAATTAGATAAATGAATAATTGATAATCAAAAACTTTTTATTGTGTCAGTTGGTTATATGGAGGGTGAATTATCAATTAAATAATTATAAACTATCAATTAATGCCACGTCAGGTATCATATAACTTAATTAACAAGCCGCTTGAGGCCGACATCAGCATGGTTGAAATGCCTGATGGCCATATGGGCGAAGGCTTTTTTGCCACATCACTTGACAAAGTAATTGGCCTTGCCAGAAAAAACTCAATCTGGCCTTTGCCATTTGCCACATCATGCTGCGGTATCGAGTTTATGGGAACTATGGGTTCTCATTACGATATTGGCCGCTTTGGGGCTGAAAGGGTAGGTTTTTCGCCCCGCCAGTGCGACCTGATGATGGTGATGGGGACAATTGCTAAAAAAATGGGCCCTGTTGTAAAGCAGGTTTATCTGCAGATGGCGGAACCCCGCTGGGTAATGGCAGTAGGTGCCTGTGCCAGCAGCGGCGGTATTTTTGATACATACAGTGTTTTACAGGGAATTGACCAGGTGATACCGGTGGATGTGTATGTTCCGGGCTGCCCCCCAAGACCAGAAGCAATAATTGACGGACTGCTGCGCATCCAGGATTTGGTGGGTAAAGAAAGCCTTAGAAGAAGGGAGAGCGAACATTATAAAGCATTATTAGAAAGCTACGGAATACAATAGGCAAATGTGCCAAATTGAAAATCAGAAAATGTGCAAATGCCATTAACAAACGAAACGATAAAAACAAGGTTAACAGAAAAGTTTGGAGAACAGCTAACAGGTTTTGAAGAGCCTTATGGAATGCTCACATTCGAAGCGCCAAAAGAGCAAAACCTTAAGGTGCTAAACTTTCTGTATGATGATGAAGAACTGAAATTCCGTTTTCTTACTGATATAACCGGGGTGCATTACCCGGACAAGGCTGGCAGGGAACTGGCAGTTGTTTATCACCTGCACAATATGGTTGACAATGTCCGTATCCGCTTCAAGGTATTTACCGGCATTAATCAGCCGGATGTATATACAGCAACCGGATTGTTTTCTGCTGCCAACTGGATGGAAAGGGAAACGTTCGATTTCCTTGGGGTCAATTTTGTCGGACATCCTAACCTTAAACGGATACTGAATGTGGAGGAAATGGATTATCACCCGTTGCGCAAAGAATATCCACTTGAAGACCAGACAAGGATAGATAAAGATGATGAAATGTTTGGAAGATGATTTTTTTTAAAAAATACAGGCTATTCTTTGATATTGTGATAATAATTGTACTTGGTTTTTATGCTTTTGTACAGTTTAATCGTTATTTAGGTGAACAAGGTAAGAATTTCAATTTGGTATTCGGAAGTGTTTGTGTGTTGTGGAGCGTTTTCAAGTTGGGCCGTGTAATAAATTATTCGCAAAGTAAGAAAGGCGGATAATCTGCATTGCCCCCATATCAGCGGCATTTTTGGTGAATAGAAATACTGAACGGTGAAGAGTGCGACGCAAGAAAAGTTGATAGTAGTACAGGCGATGATAAAAAAATAATTAAAAAATTCGCTTTTGGCGGAATTAGGCATGTCAGAACACAACATAAAATTACCAGAAGGTAGTATAGAAAAAACCACCACTACGCTTAACCTGGGGCCTACACACCCGGCCACACACGGCGTAATGCAGAATATTCTTGAACTGGACGGTGAAAGAATTGTATCTACCGAACAAACCATCGGCTATATTCACCGGGCATTTGAAAAGCTGGCTGAACGCAGGCCACTGGCACAAATAACAACTCTTACCGACCGGTTGAATTACGTTTCGTCGCCGCTTAATAACATGGGCTGGCACCTTACCTGCGAAAAATTATTGGGTATTGAAACTCCCAAGCGGGTTGACTACCTCCGTGTAATTATAATGGAGCTGGCAAGAATCTCTGATCACCTTATTTGTAATTCCATTGCCGGCGTGGATGCCGGTGCTTATACTGGCTTCCTGTATGTAATGCAATACAGGGAATTGATATACGAAATCTATGAAGAAGTATGCGGGGCAAGAATTACGACCAATATTGGCCGTATTGGCGGGTTTGAAAGAAATTTTAATGACATCGCTTTTCAAAAACTGGAAAAATTCCTTAAGGAGTATCCCCGGGTATTGAAAGAATTTGAAAACCTTTTTCAGCGTAACCGCATTTTCATGGACCGTACAAAAGGCGTTGGCGGCATTAGTGCAGAAAGGGCTCTGAATTATGGGTTTACCGGGCCAAACCTGAGGGCAGCCGGTGTTGATTATGATGTAAGAGTTCATACACCTTACAGCAGTTACGAAGATTTTGATTTTGATATACCTGTTGGTACAACAGGAGATAATTACGACCGCTTTTTGGTTCGCAACCAGGAAATGTGGCAGAGCCTTCGCATTCTGGAGCAGGCTTACCAAAAGGTGCAAGAGTTTAAGGGAGCTGAGGCTGAAATTTTTCATGCCGATGTGCCTGAGTATTATCTGCCGCCTAAAGCTGATGTTTATACAAAAATGGAAGCGCTGATTTACCATTTTAAAATTATTATGGGAGAAACAGAGATTCCGGCTGGTGAAGTATATCATTCGATTGAAGCGGCAAACGGTGAGTTAGGTTTTTATATTATCAGTGATGGAGGAAGGTCGCCGTATCGTCTGCATTTTCGCAGGCCCTGTTTTGTGTATTACCAGGCTTATGAGGAACTGATAAAAGGCGGAATGTTAAGCGATGCTATCATGACGATGAGTTGCCTGAATCTGATAGCCGGAGAATTAGATGCATAGGTATAATTGGCAAAAGTGTGATTGGGAAATTTTGAAATTTCCCAATCAAAAATTTCAAAATTTGAAAATGAAATTTTCGGAAGATAAAATACAGGAAGTACAGCAAATCATTGCCCGCTACCCGCAGGGAAAGCAGAAAAGTGCATTGATACCGGTGCTGCACCTGGCACAGCAGGAGTTTGGCGGCTGGCTGAGTACTGATACAATGGATTATGTGGCAACATTGCTTAATCTGAAACCGATTGAGGTGTATGAGGTAGCCACATTCTACAGCATGTTCAACCTGAAACCTGTTGGTAAGTATATGTTTGAAGTATGCCAGACAGGTCCTTGTATGCTGAATGGCAGCGATGAGATTGTGAAGTACATTTATGAAAAGCTCGGTATCAAGCCCGGCGAAACAACAACTGACGGAATGTTTACTTTGAAAACAGTGGAGTGCCTTGGTGCCTGTGGCTATGCACCTATGATGCAGCAGGGGAAACATTACAGGGAGCATCTGACAAAAGAAAAAATTGATGCGATTGTGGAAGAATGCTGGAAAAGCGCTGTTCAAAATAATTAAGAATAAAAATTTCCCTTTAGGGGTATATGGGACGTAAATTATTATTAGAAAAAGCTCACATTGAAAACATCAGGCTATATGATGTGTACCGCCGTGAAGGTGGCTACCGCAGTGTGGAGAAGGCTTTGAAAACGATGAGCCCTGACCAGGTTACTGAGGAAGTGAAGAAAAGCGGACTTCGTGGCCGTGGTGGTGCCGGTTTCCCTACAGGCATGAAATGGAGCTTTTTGGCAAAGCCGGAAGGAGTACCCCGTTACTTGGTGGTGAATGCCGACGAGTCAGAACCAGGAACATTTAAAGACAGGTACTTGATGGAGTTCATTCCGCACCTGTTAATTGAAGGGATGATTACAGCTTCTTATGCACTCGGTTCTAACCGTTCTTATATCTATATCAGGGGTGAGTATGCCTGGATTCCTGATATTTTAGAACAAGCCATTGCAGAAGCAAAGAACAATGGCTGGCTTGGTAAGAATATTTTAGGCACTGGTTACGACCTTGAAATTTATGTACAACGTGGTGCCGGTGCATACATCTGTGGTGAAGAAACAGCCCTGCTCGAATCATTGGAAGGAAAGAGGGGGAACCCGAGGATTAAGCCTCCGTTTCCGGCAGTAAAAGGTTTGTGGGATTGTCCAACTGTGGTTAATAATGTGGAGACAATTGCTGCCGTTGTTCCCATTGTAAATGATGGTGGAGAGGAGTATGCAAAAATTGGTGTGGGCAAATCAACAGGAACTAAACTGATTTCTGCCTGCGGCAATATTAATAAGCCCGGCGTGTATGAGATAGACATGACTATTTCTGTAGAGGAGTTTATCTATAGCGATGACTTTTGCGGCGGTATTGCTAACGGCAGAAAACTAAAGGCATGTATCCCCGGTGGTTCATCAGTGCCCATATTACCTGCTAACCTTCTGCTCAAGACAGCCAAAGGAGAAACCCGTTATATGAATTATGAGAGTTTAAGTGATGGTGGTTTTGCAACTGGTTCAATGATGGGTTCCGGCGGTTTTATTGTAATAGATGACAGTCAGTGTATCGTTCGTCATACATATACGTTGGCAAGATTTTATCGCCACGAAAGTTGCGGACAATGCTCGCCTTGTCGTGAAGGAACTGGCTGGATGGAAAAAATTCTCTGGAATCTTGAAACCGGCAAGGGCAAGATGAGTGACATTGATTTATTGTGGGATATTCAACGAAAAATAGAAGGGAATACAATTTGCCCGTTGGGCGATGCAGCAGCCTGGCCGGTGGCGGCAGCAATCCGGCATTTCCGTGATGAGTTTGAATGGCATGTCACAAACCCGGATGATGCCCAAAGAAGGAATTATGGTATTGGTCATTATGCCGAGCCAAGGTCAGTAACAGTAACAGCTTAAAGAGTTAATGAGCCATATTAAAAACATAGAGATTAAGAATTTTAAATCCATTCGTCATTCAAAAATTGAAGATTGTCGACGGGTGAATGTTTTTATTGGCTATCCGAATGTCGGAAAGAGTAATATTTTGGAGGCACTTAGTACTTTTTCTATAAATAATGAAACAAAAAGTGTTACTGATTTTATCAGAATTGGTAAACCAACAACATTGTTTTTCAATGGAAATGTAGACGAACCTGCTGAAATAATTCTGAATAATATTTTTAGGGCCAAATTGGCGCATGAACAATTTGGGATTTCAGCAAATTTTCAAATTGACAGATATACAGAGGGCTTTTCTAAAATAGATACAGAACTAAAAGCTCAAAATTTTTCTTCGAGGTCAGATATTGAGGATAAAATTCCGTCATTAGGAAGGTTTGATATAAGTGAAGGCAACTTAGAGGTAAGGAATTTTTCAGCGAACGACAATTTTAGAGTATATCAAGAAGAATCTAAGGATTTTTTGCAATTATCCACGTACAAGAAAATTTCTTTACTCAAATATGAATTTAGAAAGGAAACAATTTATGATTCGAAAAACTCGTGGGGTTTGAAACAGCCCTCTGGTAAAAATTTATTTGAAATAATTTTCACTAAAAAAGAGTTGGGTGACGAAATAAGCGAACTTTTCAAAGAATACAATCTGAATTTCTTTTATGATACATCGAGTCAGGATTATAAGATTATGAAAATAATTGGAAGTTCTATTTTCACAGTCCCTTTTTTCATGACTGCTGATACGCTTCAAAGATTGATTTTTCATAAGGCAGCGATAGCTTCAAATAAAAACTCAGTTTTATTGTTCGAAGAACCAGAAGCCCACATGTTTCCTCCTTATATTTCCAAGTTCACGGCTGATGTAAATTATGACGAAAACAATAATCAGTTTTTTATAGCCACTCATAGCCCTTTTGTATTGAATGATTTTATGGAAGATATGGATAAAGAGAATTTGGCTATTTATACGGTTGGTTATAGGAAAGAAACTGGGGAGACCGTTGTAAGAAGAATAACTGACGGAGAAATAGATGAAATATATCAATACGGGATAGACTTGTTTTTTAATCTTGAGAATTTTTTGAAAGATGCCGTTTGATGTATATAGTTCTTTTATATCAGAATGCTATCTAGATACGAATCTGGTAGAAACGATATTGAAAGTACTCAATTGTGTCAATCATAGAAAAGGTAACAGCAATGTTGTTGGCTGCATGGAGGAAGAAAAGTTTAAGGATAAATTTTTTGTTGCGGTAATTGATGATGATAAGGTGAAAGTAAGAGGGTTGGAGAAGTATAAGTTGGTAGAAAGATTATCAAGGAACGGCTTAAAGTTGTTTGAGCACTTGTCAAAGAAGCATTATTTGATTCAGTTGTCTCCTGCAATAGAAAGATGGTTAATGAATGAATGTGGAAAAGGTGGAATAAATTTGGCTGATTTTGGGTTTCCTGATAACATTAAAGGTTGGAAAAACCTGAAAAGCCGAACACAGAGAAATGACGAACAATTTAAAACATTGTTCAAGTTAATGTTGAAAAACGAAAAATGCGATGAGATTATAGAATTAAAAAGGTGGTTGGAATTTTTCAAAATCAATAATTATAATACAAACTTAGATTTGCTATAAATGGCTGAAGAGATAAAAAAAGAGGTGCCTGCGAAGTTTAAAGTCACAATCGATAATATCACAATTGATGTGGCTCCTGGTACTACTATATTAAATGCGGCACGGCAGATTGGTGGTGATGTAGCTCCGCCGGCAATGTGCTATTACAGCAAACTGCAGGGCAGTGGTGGTAAATGCCGTACTTGCTTAGTGGAAGTGGCGCAGGGTTCTGCTTCAGATCCAAGACCAATGCCTAAGTTGGTGGCCAGTTGTCGCACTGCGGTAATGGATGGGATGGTTGTCAAGAATATAACGAGTGAAAGGGTATTAGATGCAAGAGCAGGTGTGGTAGAATTTTTATTATTGAACCACCCGTTAGACTGTCCAATTTGCGATCAGGCCGGCGAATGCCACTTGCAGGATTTGAGCTACGAGCATGGAAAAGAAGGCACCCGGTATGAGTTCAAAAAAAGAATTTTCGAAAAGGAAGATATTGGCCCATATATTCAGTTACATATGACAAGGTGCATACTTTGCTACCGCTGCACATATGTGGCTGACCAGCTTACTGATAGCAGGGTGCATGGCGTATTAGACAGGGGAGACCATGCAGAAATTTCAACTTATATCTCTAAGGCAATCGACAGCGACTTCAGCGGAAACATGATTGATGTATGTCCGGTTGGTGCATTGACGGATAAGACTTTCCGGTTTAAAAACAGGGTGTGGTTTACGAAACCTGTTGATGCACACCGTGATTGCGAAAATCCAAAATGCTGTGGCAAAGTAACCTTGTGGCAGAGAGGAGATGATGTGCTTCGTGTAACAGCAAGAAAAGATGAGTGGGGTGAAGTGCAGAGTTATGATGGTCAGCCTGGCTGGATTTGTAATACCTGCAGATTTGATAAAAAGCAAGTTAGCGACTGGGTGATAGAAGGCCCTACAAAGGTTAGCCGTCATTCAGTTATTTCGCAAGGTCATTATCTTGGTTTGCAAAAACCAAAAGAAATGATGGCTGAAGTAATGGGTGGCAGGGCACCGAAACTGCTGATGGATATTCACGACATAAGCGAGGTGAACAGTGTTGATATAGGCGCATTACCCGGTCCGGCAACAAGTAAAACATTTGAAAAGAAAGAACAATAAAAACTGACCAATGCAATTATTGGCAATTGACTTGTGGTTTATTATAGGAAAAGCGGCACTGATACTGTGTATCATCGGGCTTTCTTTTGTTATTGCAATGTACACTACGCTTGCTGAAAGGAAAGTGGCCGGTTGGATACAGGACAGGCATGGGCCCAACCGTGCAGGTCCGTTTGGAATTTTTCAACCATTGGCTGACGGTGGTAAATTGTTTTTTAAAGAAGAGATAATTCCCCTTGCTTCAAATAAGCTTTTGTTTTTGCTGGGACCAAGTCTGGCAATGATAACAGCACTGGTTACAAGCACCGTAGTGCCCTGGGCGGCTCCATTTGTAACGGGCAGTGGTAAAGTTATTCCCATGCAGGTGGCAGATGTGGACATGGGAATACTGATTGTATTTGGTGTGGTAAGTGTAGGAGTGTATGGTATTATGATTGGCGGATGGGCATCTAATAATAAATTTTCTTTGATTGCTGCAATCCGCGGGGCCTCACAAATGGTATCTTATGAGTTGCCGATGGGGCTGGCATTAATATCGGTACTGTTCATGACGGGCTCACTTCAAATGACACAGATAGTGCAGAACCAGGTTGACCATGGCTGGCATATCATTTATCAGCCGCTTGGTTTCATTATCTATTTTGTATGTGCATTAGCTGAGTGTAACCGTACACCTTTCGATTTGCCCGAAGCTGAAAATGAACTGAACTTTGGCTATCACCAGGAATACTCGTCAATGAAACTTGGATTCTACCTGTTTGCTGAATATATCAATATGTTCATCAGCAGTGCGATAATGGTGACTGTTTTCTTTGGTGGTTACGATATTCCGTTTGTGAACGAGGCAAGCTGGGGATTAAGTCCATTCTGGATGACGTTCCTGAGTTTTGGAGTGATGATGGCTAAGATATGTTTCTTCATCTTCCTGTTTATCTGGATAAGGTGGACGGTGCCCCGTTTCCGCTACGACCAGTTGATGAACCTGGGATGGAAGAAACTGGTGCCGCTTGCTTTAGCGAACATGATTATTACAGCGGCGGTGTTATTGTGGCTAAAAAAATAAAAGCTGAACATGGAACCAAACGATGAAATGTGCGACGCAAGGGACGATGATAGTATTACTGAAGCTGGTGACATAAAAATTATATTTGCGAAATTTTAAAATTCCTTTTCGGATAGCAATATGCAGTTAACGAACAGAGCAAAAAATGTGGACCGGAGGCCAATGACTTTCCTGGAGAGTATTTATCTCTGGAATATCATGAAGGGGATGCTTATTACATTCAGCCATATTTTTAAAAGAAAGGCGACTATTAAATATCCTGAGGAGAAAAGACCATTTTCACAAGTGTTCCGTGGCCTTCATGTATTGAACCGTGATGAGGAAGGAAGGGAGAATTGCACCGCTTGCGGATTATGTGCAGTGGCCTGCCCGGCTGAAGCTATAACAATGGAAGCGGCTGAACGGCTTCCGGGTGAAGAGCATCTGTACAGAGAAGAGAAATACGCTGCTAAATATGAGATTAACATGCTTCGCTGCATTTTCTGCGGTTTGTGTGAGGAAGCTTGTCCGAAAGATGCGATTTACCTGTCGCAGACATTTGCGCCAGCCAACTATGGCAGGAAAGGATTTATTTATAAAAAAGAAGATTTGCTGATACCCCATCCTGTAACAGAGAAAGAGGCTTATGAGAAGGCATTGGGTGAAAGGCCAATAAAAAATAATTAAAGAACTAAAACTAATCTGCTCCAGTGGAGAAGATGCAAATATGGTAACACAAGTATTATTCTGGATTCTTTCTGTGTGGGCTATTTTCAGTGCCCTGATGGTTATTACCAGCAAGAATCCTGTGTATAGTGTGCTCTGGCTGATTTCAACATTCTTTGCTATTTCAGGTCATTATATAATGCTGAATGCTCAGTTCCTGGCAATCGTAAACATTATAGTTTATGCCGGTGCGATCATGGTGCTGTTCCTTTTTGTGATAATGCTGATGAACATGAACAAAGAATCAGAACCACAAAAATACAAATGGCTGAAAATGGCCGGGACTGTTGCCGGTGGATGTTTATTGCTGGTATTGGTAGCTGCGTTGAAAGATTCGGATATCAGGAATCAGCAGGCGTTGGTAAATGAGGGGAACATTGGTCTGATTAAAAATCTCGGGAAGGAATTGTTTACAACGTATGTGGTGCCATTTGAAATAAGCAGTGTACTGTTTTTAACGGCAATGGTTGGTGCAGTTGTAATTGGAAAAAAAGAATAATCAATACCACAGTTCTTACTGTGGCAATAGTTTTTTAATATGCCTGTAAATTATTACATATTTCTGTCATTAGCATTGTTCAGCATTGGTATTGTAGGAGTGCTGACCAGGAGAAATGCTATTATCATATTTATGTGCATTGAGCTGATGCTTAATGCCGTGAATTTGCTGTTGGTGGCATTTTCTAAAATGCACCACCTGAAAGCATTAGCCGCTGATGCTGCAACAACTGCAGGCTCCGACGGACAATTATTTGTGTTTTTTATAATGGTGGTGGCTGCGGCAGAAGTAAGTGTGGGACTTGCAATCATCGTCATGATGTACCGAAATGTACATTCTGTGGATGTAAACTTTTTAAACCGGTTGAAACATTAATAAGGAAGGTTGTGTTTTTTGCACAGCATACTTTACAGTAACGAGATATGAAGAATGTATTACAGATAGTGTATTTAATTCCGCTGATTCCCTTAATCGGATTTTTGATTAATGGTTTGGGAAGGAAGTATTTATCCAAAACATTGATTGGTCTTATTGGTTGCGGCACAGTGCTGGCTTCTTTTATTCTCAGCATCTGGGTTTTTATACAGGTCAAAGAAGGCAATGTGCACACTGCCCATTACTTTAATTTCATCTCGGTTGGGGATTTAAAGATTCCCTTTGCATTTAAAATAGACCAGCTTTCATCACTATTCTTACTCATAATAACAGGTGTTGGCTTTTTGATTCATGTTTACTCTACAGCTTACATGCATAATGAAAAGACAGATCATTATGGAAGATATTTTTCATATCTCAACCTGTTCATCTTTTCTATGCTGTTGCTGGTGATGGGTGCCAACTATGTAATTATGTTCATAGGATGGGAAGGTGTTGGTCTTTGCTCATACCTGCTGATTGGCTACTGGTTTAAGAATACAGAGTATAATAAGGCGGCCAATAAGGCATTCATCATGAACCGGATTGGTGATTTGGCTTTTTTGATTGCTATATTCTGGATTATTGTGAGGGTAGGCGGTGTTAACTTCGACGATGTTTTTGCAGTAGCAAAAGGCGAAGTACAGAACAGAAGGTTTACTCCTGCAGATATAACAATAATAACGATGCTCCTGTTTATCGGAGCTACTGGTAAGAGTGCACAGATTCCGCTTTATACCTGGTTGCCCGATGCGATGGCAGGCCCAACACCAGTTTCTGCATTAATCCATGCAGCAACAATGGTAACAGCCGGTATCTACATGATTGCTCGCAGCAATGTATTATACTCCTTGTCACACACAACCATGACAGTGGTGGCAATTGTGGGACTGGCAACAGCCTTGCTTGCTGCAACGATTGCATTGAAGCAGAATGATATTAAGAAAGTTTTGGCCTATTCAACAGTAAGCCAATTGGGCTTTATGTTTCTTGCCTTAGGCTCAGGAGCTTATGTCGCTGCTGTGTTTCATGTTATGACACATGCTTTCTTTAAAGCCCTGTTGTTCCTAGGCAGTGGCAGTGTGATACATGCAATGGGTGGCGAACAGGACATCAGAAATATGGGTGGCCTCAGTAAAAAATTAAAAACCACTTACTGGACTTTTCTGATCGGATGTATAGCCATTGCTGGTATTCCGCCATTAAGCGGATTCTTTTCTAAAGATGCGATACTGATTAGTACATTCAACTTGAAGTTTGGGATAGTGTTCTATGTTATTGCCGGATTAACGGCTTTGCTCACTGCATATTATATGTTCCGTCTTTTGTTTGTCACTTTTAACGGAAGTTTCAGGGGGACAGAAGAGCAAAAGCATCATTTGCATGAGAGCCCAATTGCTATGACATTACCGTTAATAGTTTTAGCCTTTTTATCTGTCGTTGGAGGATTGGTAGGAATTCCTGAGGTTTTAAAAGGGAATGATCTTATCGGCAAGTTCTTGTCTCCGGTAATTTCACCAGTTAAACATGCTCATGATATTGCTCATAGCACAGAAATACTATTGATGATAATAATAAGTGTTCTCGTACTTGTAGTAATTGGTTTTGCTTGGGCAAGATTTAAGAACTATCGTCATAAAGAAGAAACCGGCTTTGGAAAAGTGCTGGAGAACAAATGGTATGTGGATGAACTATATGAAAAGATAATCGTTCAACCGCTTCACAACTTTGGAGGTTTTCTTAAGAATGTGATTGACACAAAAGTGGTGGATGGACTGGTAAATGGTGCTGGCCGGGTTATTAATTACGGCAGCAGGCAGTTACGGTTGTTGCAAAGCGGACAGGTTGGTATTTATGTATTGCTGATGATAGTGGGGATGGTTTTCTTTTTTGTTATTCAGTTTTTTATAAGGAAGTAAGAGCCAGAAGTGGCATTGATTTAATAAATAAAATTCCGCAGATGCGGCTGAGATAATATGATTCCGGTTTTATTGATAATAATTCCTTTACTGGCAGGGGTGATAACCTTCTTTTTCAGGAATGATAAGATTGTACGTTCTTGGGGCTTGTTAACGTCTCTGGTTATATTGGCTCTGTCTGTATATGGAGTTTCACTTTCTGGCGATTCTTCATTACTAACAGCAAAAGCAGACTGGCTTCAGTCTCTCGGCAGTAGCTTCTTTGTGCGGATTGATGGGGTGGGTAAAATTCTTACACTGCTAACAGCTGTTTCTTTTCCCATAATTTTTACCGGTACCTGGAATTCGCAATACAAAAAACCCAACAGTTTTTATGCGTTAATGTTATTAGGGCAGGCCGGACTGATGGGTGTTTTCGTTGCTGCTGATGCCTTGCTGTTCTATTTCTTCTGGGAGCTGGCGCTGATACCCATGTACTTTATCGCTTCTATTTGGGGTGGTGAAAAAAGAATCAGGGTTACATTTAAATTCTTTATCTACACTTTCATTGGTTCAGTACTGATGCTGGTAGGCATCTTGATTCTGCAGTCCAAAACAGGAAATCATTCTTTTTCCATACAGGCATTCAACAGTCTTCAATTAACTAATAAAGAACAATCGTGGCTCTTCTGGTTATTCTTTGTGGCTTTTGCCGTTAAAATGCCAATCTTTCCTTTCCATACCTGGCAACCTGATACATACGAGCAATCGCCTTCTGCCGCTACAATGGTGATGAGTGGTATAATGGTTAAAATGGGATTGTTGGGAGTCATCCGCTGGGTTATGCCTATAATGCCCGGAGCCTTTCATTCCTGGGGTGATGTAGCCATGTCGATGTCTGTTATCGGTATTGTATATGCTTCGCTGATTGCTATACGGCAGGATGATTTAAAACGGCTGATTGCATTTTCATCGATTGCACATATAGGATTGATGAATATGGCATTATTTGCTGAAAACCTTAGCGGTGTACAAGGAGTGATGCTGCAAATGTTCAATCACGGCATAAATATTATCGGGCTGTGGATAATAGTAGAAATCATTGAACGTAAAACGGGAAGCCGGAGGATGTCAGAATTGGGTGGCCTGGCACAGAAAGCTCCGTCAATGGCAATTTTCTTTGTGGTAATAGCTCTTGCCAATATTGCCCTTCCGCTGACAAATGCCTTCCCTGGTGAGTTTCTTATGTTCAACAGCCTGCTTACTGCCCGGACAACACAACTGTATGCAATTCTTTTTACAGTATTTGCCGGATTGGGAATTATCCTTGGAGCGGTGTACACTCTGAACATGATACGTAAAACATTTTATGGCGAAACAAATGCCGTAACTGCAGTTGTTTCAGATTTATCAATAAATGAGAAGATTGCACTGAGTGTGATTGTCGGACTGATTATTGTTATTGGTATTTATCCGCAGTTTATCCTGGACATTACCAATAATTTTTCCGAAACGTTAGCGAATAAAAGGTTTATTCCGCAGGCTATAATAACGAAGTAAAAATATGAACGCATTAATCATATCTGCTGTTTTAGGTGTTGTCATGATGTTCAGCGGCATTGTGCTAAAACAAAATAGTGCTGTCCGGTCTGTTGCCTTTGCCGGTATCATCATCCTCTTGCTGGTAAACAGCCTCGAAATGTGCGGCACGGTTTTATTTAAGGTTGATATTAATAACCTGATTGCTTTTAACAGGTTTACGCTGGTTTTCAATTCCATAGCTTTTGGAGCAACCTTTATTTATCTGTTGCTGACGGCTGAAGACATGGAAAAAGTAGGCAAAAGTTATGCTGAATACTTTGCCCTGGTTTTCTTTGTGTTGTGTGGTGTGGTTCTTGTTACATCTTTTAAATCGCTTTTAATATTGTTCTTAGGCATAGAAATAATTACAATTCCTCTTTACATTCTTACCGGCAGCGATAAAAGAAACCTGCGCAGCAACGAAGCATCACTCAAGTATTTTTTGCTGGGTTCATTTTCAACAGGCATCATGCTGATGGGTATAGCACTTATCTATGGTCATCAGGGAAATTTCAGTACCGAAGGGGTGAGTTTTCTGCCAGAAGGAGTGAAGCCATCTGTTTTGCTTGTGGCGGGAATGCTATTGATGTTGTTTGCAATGGCGTTTAAAGTCTCCGCCGTTCCGTTTCATTTCTGGACACCCGATGTGTACGATGGTGCACCGACAGTCTTTACTTCTTTCATGGCTACTATTGTAAAGGCAGCAGTTTTTATTGCATTTATCCGGTTATTTGAAGACAGCTTTGGAGCATTACAGTCTGGCTGGCAGTTTATCGTAGCTTTGATTATAGCCGCTACATTGTTAGTAGGAAATATTACAGCGGTCTTTCAGCAAAGTGTGAAAAGAATGCTGGCATATTCCAGCATTTCGCAGGCAGGCTTCATGTTGTTTGCTCTTTTTGCACTTAATACTGTTGATGCCAAGGAAGGTATTATTCTGTATGCTGCTGCCTATAGCCTTGCTACGATTGGTATTTTTGCAGTGCTGAATAAGCTTGGCGACTATTCATATGAAGGGTTTAATGGTCTTTCTAAAGAACAACCACTGCTCGCTGGTACTGCTGTCGTCTTCCTTCTTTCACTTGCCGGTATTCCGCTTACAGCCGGGTTCCTTTCTAAATTCTATATGCTCAAGGCTGCTTTAGGTACAGGTAAATATCTCTGGCTTGTAATATTTGCAGTACTGATGGCTGCTGTTAGTGTGTATTACTATTTCAGGGTAATTCAGGCGATGTATTTTAAAGACTCAAAAGCCCAGGTGCCGGTTTCTGCATCTGCTTATTATAAAGTGGGATTGGTACTGGTTGCTTTCTTAATTATTTTGCTTGGTGTTTACCCTGAAGTGCTGCTTAGCTGGCTTTACTTTTAACAGAATAGGTTTTAGTCAATTCCTCTTTCAGCGACCATTTTCCTTTCATAAAAAAGTCTGACCATAACCTTTGTTGTTTGCGTACCTTCGGGTGGTCTGTATGAATTTTAGCGACATACTCTCCCTGGCGTTTCGGTCTGTTCGCAGCAATAAGTTGCGGACAGGGATTACTGTAGCCATTATTGCTTTCGGTATTATGGCCCTTGTCGGCATTATTACAGCCATAAAGGCCATGAATCAAAAATTTACTGAGAGCTTCTCTACAATGGGTGCCAATGCCTTTACTATCCGTTATAAAGAAAGAAATATAAGGATAGGCGGCGGCGGAAATAATGCGGATATTAAGCTGACGAAGAAAGGTTCCAGAAAAGAAAAGAAATCAAATCTTGGGAAAATTCTTACGAAGGATGAGGCTGAACTGTTTGTAAAGCGTTTTGACTTTCCTTCTGTTAAGAGTGTTTCGATTTTTGGCAACCGCAATAATATTGTTTCCTACAAAAGCAGAAAGACAAGCCCGAATGTGATGATGTTTGGTGGTGATGAGAATTACCTGGCACTTAACGGTTTCAATATTCAGTCAGGAAGAAACCTGAACAGGATGGATGTGAGTACTGGCAGAAATGTGTGCCTGATAGGATATGATGTTGCAAAGAAAATGTTTACCGAAGGCCCTGAGAGGGCAGTAAATGCGGTCATAAGAATCAACTCTATCCCATATAGGGTGCTGGGTGTGCTGGAGAGCCGCGGATCCACTTTTGGTTTCAGCAGGGATAATGTGGTGATCACAACGTATGAGAATATCGACAGGAATTTCCCATCAGGTTTTTCTTATGTAATTGCCGTAATGACCAATGACCTTCGTGTTGTGAATGAGGCGATGGGAGAGGCGGAGGGCAGTTTCAGGGCTATTCGCAAATTGACCACTACCGAGGATAATAATTTCGTTATAGACCGTAGCGACAGTGTAGCTGAAAAGGCGATGAACAGCCTTGGATTTTTGACAATCTCAGCTACTGTTATCGGTCTTATTACCCTGATAGGGGCAGCCATTGGTCTGATGAATATCATGCTGGTTTCAGTATCAGAAAGAACAAGAGAAGTAGGACTGGTAAAGGCCATAGGCGGTCAAAGAAAGATGGTGAGCCGCCAGTTTCTCACTGAGGCGGTAATAATCAGTCTTCTGGGTGCTGTTTTTGGTATTGTATTGGGCATTTTTGTTGGAAATCTTTTTTCTATAGTTCTGAAGACAGGTTTTGTTGTACCCTGGGGTTGGGTTTTTTATGGCATATTGATATGCACTGTTGTAGGGTTGCTGGCAGGGTTGTATCCGGCACTGAAGGCGGGGAAGTTAAACCCTATTGAAGCATTGAGATATGAATAATGTCAGGGTGAAGGCTGATGAAAATAATAGCAGGGGGTATTCTAAATCAATTTATTATTAAAGTAGCTGTTTCGTATAAAAAAATGCTTACCTTGACAGCCCTATTTCAAAAAAAACCGGATAGGGCGGGGTTCTTTTTAGAAAGTTTTTTCTTAGCATTGTAGCTCCGAATCAGGATATGTATTTAATCTTTTAAAACTAAAAACAAATATCATGGCAGAGATTAAGCCCACTGCACCAGTTAAGGCCGCAACAGTTCAGGCAAAAAAAAGCAGCAATCTTATTTCCTGGGTTGCTCCGGTTGTTTGTATTATCGCAGGTTATGCAATTTGGCGTTTTATGATGGGAAACCCCGACGGATTTTCGCAACCAGACCCTAAAGGTGGATTTTGGCCTCATCACCTGAAACCAAAAGGTGCCTTTAACAGGATTTATGAAGGTGGTATTATTGTACCATTGCTGATTGGTATGTTTTTAATGGTGGTTGTTTTTTCTATTGAGCGTTACCTTACAATCCGTAAGGCTTTGGGTAAAGGTTCAATCGCTGATTTTGTACGTAAAGTACAATATCACCTGGCAAACCGCAATGTGGACGCAGCCCTTCAGGAATGCGATAAGCAAAAAGGTTCAGTAGGAAATGTAATGAAAGCCGGCCTGCACCGCTATAAAGAAATGATTACTGAAAGCAATCTGAACACAGAACAGAAAGTTTTGGCTATACAAAAAGAAGTAGAAGAAGCTACAGCATTGGAACTTCCTATGTTGCAAAAAAACCTGGTGTTCCTTTCTACAATTACATCAGTGGGTACACTTATCGCCCTGTTGGGTACGGTAATGGGTATGATTCGTTCATTCGCTGCTCTTGGTGAAGAAGGCGGTGGCGGTTCTGCTACAAACGATCTGGCGGTTGGTATCTCTGAAGCCCTGTACAACACGGCCCTTGGTATTGGTACATCGGCAATTGCCCTCATTATGTACAACGTATTCACTACCAAGATTGATTCTATCACCTACGGAATAGATGAATCAGGTTTTACCCTGACACAAAGTTTTGCTTCACTGTATAAATAATACAGAAGGCAAGATTTGTATGGAAAAAAGAAACATATTCATCTAATAGTAAACTGATATAATCATGCCAAGTGTTAAAATGCCAAGGAAAAGCACAGTTGTTGACATGACCCCGTTTGTGGATGTGTCTTTCCTGATTCTTACGTTTTTTATCATGGCGACCAAGTTCAAGCCACCCGAATCAGTGGATATAAAAACTCCTGGTTCAGTGCTGTCGCAGGAATTGCCTACTCATAACGCCGTGATGATTTCTTTTGACTCTTCAAACAGGGTGTTTTTCACTGTTTTGTCAGAAAAAGACGATTCCAAATATGAAGCTATCATCACTAATATCAACACCACTCAGAATTTGGGTTTGAGCGATGCTGAAATGAAGCAATTCAAGAAAGTTTATATGACGGGAGTACCTTTTGCTAATTTGAAAGAATTGCTGAATACACCCGAAAAAGATCAAAAACCTTCTGAATGGCCCGGTATCCCCTATGCTGATTCAACAAATAACCAACTTGAATGGTGGGTTAGGGCAGCCAAAGAAGCTTTTCAGGGTGAAAAACTCGATTTCCTGATTAAGGGTGATGGTCATTCAAAATATCCGGCTTTTGCAGGGGTTATGGATGCACTTAAGAAAAACGACCAGTTGAAATATCACCTGGTAACATCTCTTGAGGGAATTCCAAACGGTTCCGAACTGGATAGACTGGAAGCAAGGAAAAAACAGTAAACAGATTAATTAATTTAAAAATATTCTTTTATGGCTAGTATAGAAGAAGGTGGCGATAGCGGACATAAGAAAGGGCCAGGTGTAAAAAAAGCCAAGAAATTATCTACCCGTGTGGATATGACGCCCATGGTGGATTTGGGTTTTCTCCTGATCACATTCTTTGTATTTACTGCTACAATGAGCAGTCCGACAGCCCTTGACCTTAACATGCCCAAAGATGTTAATGACGATAAGGATAAAACCGAGGTTAAGCAGTCAAGTACTCTTACCATCATGCTGGGGAAAGGCAACCAGGTATATTATTATGAAGGTATGCTCGAAGTAACTGAAAGCAAGAATAACTTCAAATCTTCAAACTTTAAGGATATAAGGAAGGTAATACTTGATAAGAAAAAAGATGTTATAAGCCGTGGTAAAACAGACCTTACGGATCCTCAATGTATTGCGGAAAGAAAGCAAGCTGAAAAAGATGGTGATCCTGATTGGGAAAATGCCTGTCTTGCTATGGATTTTGTAGTGGTAATCAAACCTGATAAAGACGCCACATATAAAAATGTAGTGGATATTCTTGATGAAATGACAATTAACCAGGTGAAGAGGTACGCAATGATAAAAATTGAAGACGTAGAGGTGGAACTTATCAAGAAAACAGAAGAGTCTGCAGGTATAAAATAATTTGACATTGCTTGTGGAATAGCATTCCATAGGCATCTTATTAAAAACGCTTAGTTAATGGAAGCAAATAAAATACTAGGAGCCGATGTTCTTGATATCCTGTTTGAGGGCAAGAACAAAGACTATGGTGCTTACGAGTTAAGAAAGTCCTACAATCGCAGAATACTCCGTGCATTGCTCATCACGGCTTCAATTGCGGTATTGGCATTAGGTGCTTCACTTCTTTCCAGTGCTGTAAGCGGCAGTAAGAAGAAGGCGAAAATATCGAAGGAGATGACAATTCAGGAGATTAAACAGGAGGAAAAGAAACCTCCGGTTGCACCACCGCCACCTCCTCCGCCTCCTCCTAAAACAGAACCTCCAAAGGTTGAAATGAAGGCGTTTACTCCTCCGGTTATTAAAAAGGATGAAGAAGTGGAAAAGCCACCTGTTACCCAGAAAGAACTGGAAGATGTAAAAATTGATGTAAAAGACCAGGAAGGTGTTAAAGATGAGGGTAAAGTAGAAATTGTAAAACCACCAGAAGCTGAAAAGCAAATCGTTGAAGAAAAGAAAGAAGAACCAGACGAGAATAAGGTGTTCGACAAAGTGGAGATTGAAGCCGGTTTTCCTGGTGGCGACAGCAAATGGAGGCAATATCTTGAAAGAAGCCTTAACCCCAATGCCCCGGTTGATAATGGTGCGCCAGAAGGGACTTACACTACTGTAATTCAGTTTATCGTGGATAAAGAAGGCAACATAAGTGATGTTCGTCCGCTTACAAACCACGGCTATGGAATGGAAGAAGAAGCTATGAGGGTTATCAGGAAAGGTCCGAAATGGACGCCTGCCATCCAGAATGGCCGCCAGGTAAAAGCTTATCGTAAGCAGCCTATCACATTCCAGGTTCAGGGTGAATAATTCAACACAATAACATAATTCTAAAATCCTTCCCGGTGCCGGGAAGGATTTTTTGTTTTTATAGCATCTGTTCCGTTCCTAATTTTGAATAAATGAATAAATTATCTGGCTGGGATGATACAATCGTTGCTTTAGCAACTCCGGGCGGTATTGGTGCTATCGGTGTCATAAGGCTTAGTGGTAAGAATGCGCTTACCATTGTCAACAGCCTGTTTCCTTCAAAAGACCTGGATAAACAACCCTCGCATACCATCCATGTCGGATTGATGAAGGATAACGAAAAAACTATCGATGAGGTAGTTGTTTCACTTTTCAAGGCACCGAAATCTTATACTGGCGAAGATGTTGTTGAAATCGGTTGTCACGGCTCACCTTTTATCCAGCAGGAAATAATAAACACTTGTGTAAAGAATGGGGCAAGGCTGGCAAAACCGGGAGAGTTTACACAAAGAGCTTTTTTGAATTGTAAACTGGATCTGGCACAGGCCGAAGCAGTTGCAGACTTAATAGCTTCTAACACGGCGGCATCGCAAAAGGCTGCACTGCATACAATGCGGGGGGGCTTTTCGCACCATCTGAAGGAATTGAGGGAACGCCTGATTACATTTTCGGCGCTGATAGAGCTTGAGTTGGATTTCTCACAGGAGGATGTGGTGTTTGCCGACAGGGAGCAGTTTTTTACCCTTATTGATGAACTGGGAAAATCTACAAACCAGTTACTGCAATCTTTTTCTTTAGGAAATGTAATTAAGAACGGTGTTAGTGTTGCTATAATTGGCAGGCCCAATGCAGGCAAATCAACACTCCTGAACAGTTTGCTGAATGAGAACCGTGCCATTGTAAGCGAAATACCCGGCACTACCCGTGATACCATTGAGGAAGTAATCAATATTGACGGGATACTTTTCCGTCTTATAGATACAGCAGGGATAAGGCATCACACTGCTGATGTAATCGAGAATGAAGGTATGGAGCGGAGTTTAGAGAAAATGAAACAGGCCGATTTGGTCCTTTTTTTATTTGATGTTGAAGACTGTGAAAAAGAAGTATTCTCACAGCTTGCCGCCTTCAGGCAAATAGCAGGAAATGTAATTGCAGTTGCCAATAAAACGGACAAATTTGAAATTACCAAAGCAAGAAATAAGTTTTCGGACATTGAAGGGGTGATATTCATCTCTGCTAAGCTAAACCAGCATACTGAAGTACTTAAAGAAAAGATGGTGGAATCTGTATTAGAGGGAAAAGTACAAACTGAAGATACTGTTATCACCAATGCCAGGCATTACCATGCCCTGAAAGAAGTATCAAAATCGCTGGCTGAGATAAAAGCAGGGCTAAACAATCACCTTCCTGGTGATTTGCTTGCCTTAGACATCAGGCGGTGCCTGCACTACCTGGGCGAAATAACCGGCGAAATAACAAACGACGATCAGCTTGATTATATTTTTTCAAAATTCTGTATCGGAAAGTAACCAAACTGATTCATTCGGGTCGAAAAAGGAAGACCCCGCCGCCCTAATACACCGACGGGTTATCAATCATTGTTTCGTTGAAAGATTTTGTTCTGAAGCTTGCCTTATTGTTTCCTGTCTGCTTGCCCGATTGCAGAAAGGGTAAGTTTCTGAAAGGTTTTTCAGGTCAAAATTATAACTGACAGTTTCTAAATTTCAGGTAGCTGTTTTTACTTTGTTATTCCAGCCTTTTGTGGGTACTGTGGCAGCTTTACCCACCATTCGTCTTTACCTTGTTTGGGTTGTAGTGTTATCTTATTACCTGTAATAGTAATTTCCTACTTCGTAAACAAGGAAGACTTTGGAGTCGTTGTTTCAAAGAAACAGCTTTGGTCATTAGCCCCGGGGCTTCCCTCCCGCATTGTATTATGTGTATGCTTCAGGCAAAGCGCATTGGCATTATTACCCTGCCAATATTCAATGGCAAACGGATAAGTTATTTTTTCTAGTTTTCTTTGGGATGTCTTCAGTTTTTTTATTTTTTTTTCAAGTGTGTTCCTTTTAGTTTCTGCACTCATTCCGTTATTAATGCTGCTCACACTCCATTCTTCGTTCGCACCTTTTAGCGGGGTAATGGTAAGCTGATTACCATTTACCGTATAAGTACCGCTTTCGTACTGCAATACATTTACAGGGTTGGTGGCAACCGCAGATGCTGCGTTGTAAATAAATTGGTAAGTGCCATCTGTGTTGAATTTGTATTGATATATCCAAAACCCGCCAGTATGCATTCCGCTCATACTTCCATAAGCAGCGCCGTGTTTTTCCAGTGACTGTCCTTCCCATATTTTCCCTGCAATCGGAGAATTGATCACATTATTCGATATTGGATCTTTAAGTTGAGCAACAGTACTTGATAGTTCTTTATTCTCGGAAGCTGTTTTAAAACCCGGCGGATTATCAATCAACGAATTATTTAATCCCCTTGATTTATAACGGTATTCCTGTACACCTGCATTTTTACCGTCTTTCCCATCTCGTTGGGTGGGTTTTGCTGTTCGCATCAAAAGAGTTATTTCATCATTGCCGATGTACGAAGCAAAATCAAACGTATAGGTTGTTTTCTCCAATTTATAATCCGTAGATGCCCTTACCAGCTTACCCCATTCGCTGGTTCGGCCGCTTACTGCTTTGCCCCACCATTCGCCTTTACCATTTTTAGGTGAGAGTGTAATTTGATTGCCATTTATGGAATAATTTCCTGCTTCGTACACAAACAAAATGTCTTTCACAGCTACCAGCCAGTCCTTTGCCCTGAAAGTATAAGTGCCATCAGTTTTAAACAAATATTCTCTGCGCATGTAGCCCCCGGTAAGTTGCGGAAAGCCGTTGGCATAGCCGCTTGATTCTGTATTGTAAAAAACCCACATACCCACTATAGAACTGTTACCGCTATTTGTATTTGCAGCGTTGTTGTTTGCAGAAGTATTTGCGGAAACTTTTGCTAGTGCTAATGAATTGATAAATGCCAGCAATTCATCCTGATATTTGCTGGTGTTGGTCATTAGTACCACACTTACCATTTGACCGCCACCGGTAGCTGTTAGCAATGTTGCCACTCCTTGCTGTACACCGTCTGTATAATTAGCAGTACCTGAAATTACATCCCAGCCATTTTCTTTGGAGGGCTCAAGTATTGTAGGGGCATCATTTACCTCTACCGAATTTTTTACTAATTTGTTCCAATCGCTGGTAAAGTTTTTATTTGCATCTGCATCGGTAGCGGCTGCTTTTGTTACAATAGCTATGGCATAGCTGCCGGTATTTTTATCTGATACTGATAGTTGTACTCCTGCTTCGTTTTGTTGCTTCTGCCAACCTTTGGGTGCGGTAAAGCTTACCACATCAAAGGTTTGTTTTTGTGTATGTCCAGTGAAACAGATTAGTAGGACTAAAAGAAAACAGAATAGCGGCTTAAGTATTTTCATTACTATATGTTTATTCATTTTAACGGCAGTGTTTTACATCATAGGTGCTGGTGCGGCCGGAGCAGCAGGCGCAGCTTTTCTTGCTCTTCCCTGGGTATTTTCTGGATTTGCTGTTTCCTCCAGTTCCATAGTTAATGTCGCCATAAATTGATTAAACTCGCCTACACACTCGTTGCTGGTGGTAAGCAACTGGTAGTACAAGGTTTGGCTGCCATTACTCAAAGAATAGAAATAGCTGTACACAGGTAGAATGTTTTGTGTACCGGTACCTTTTGAAAAGAAACTTGTTAATCCCCCGGCTTCGTATTTTGTAATAGCACTTGCTTGATTTTGATAGGTAATACCTCTGCTGCCATTTTTTGTTCTGTATGCCTGGTACTCTGCGGGTGTGGTAACAGATCCCCGTTTGGTAGCAGAAATAAAAATTTTGCAAACAGTTCCTTTTTTTGCAGGTTTTTCCAATGTTACGGCTTCTGTTGCAGTAGTCATCTGCCAGCCTACAGGCACTGTAAACGTTGCTTTTCCAAAAACTTCCTGGGCCTTTACTTGAAATAGCGACAGGAGTAATAAACTTGTAAGAGTAATTGTTTTCATTTTTTATTTTTTTTTGCTGTAAAAGTATTTTATTGTGATGCTTTCGCCTATCGTTAAAAACAATGATTTTTAGAATCATTACAGTAGCTTCAAGTAGCTGTTGTAATCAAATTTGCTGGTAAAGTTTTCTAACAACCGAAGCGATGAAGGCATTGTAACATACCGAAACGCTACAGTAATTAATTGAGGGGTAGCTGCTCCTGTTGCTAAAGTTTTAAAGTATTCAGGATTGTATTGATACAATGGTTCACTTTTCTTCTCATTATCATAAAACCTCCAAAATCGGTTGTAGCTTACTCTTTCCGCTAACTTCCTTTTGTAATTTTGGCTGGCATCTTCCAGGCGGTTTATAACAGCTTGTTTGCCCAGCCAGTCTTCGTTTTGAGTGGTCAGTGTTTTATTTACAATATCAATCTTTTCGTTCACCATAACTTCCCATCCTTCGTATTGCTTTACACTGTTGTCCCGGTCGGCCTTTAACTTCAAAACTAATTTTGCAAAATATAATTTTTCCCTGTCGTAGTATTCTAATAAACCCAGCAGGTATTCTTTGCGGCTTACCGGAACCAGCACAGGAACCTTACTATTCTTTACAAACCAATAACGATGTATAAGTGGCACCCGGCTGTTGGGTTTTACATCTTTTTCAGCTACATCCTGGAAATAATTCTGTCCCATATTGATGGCTTCAAGCAATGATGAATTGTTGCAGGATAAGTAAGTGAACAGGTTGATCAGCTTATCTCCGGGATCGGTCAATTTATGATTTTTCCAATCTGCATATTCAAAGCCCAGATCATAATTTCCGAAACTTCTGCCAAATGGATGTTTAATAAATCGGTCTAATGTATTTACCGGAATAGAATTTACATACACCCGCAGCACTGTACCGTATTCCGAATTTCGCTTTTGTTTTCCGCTGGCGCAAAAGAACTCGTAATGTGCTGCCTGAAAATAATATTTTGCTAGTTTGCTACTGCCTGCATATTCGTATCCATTGCTTGAAAATGTATTTTCCCAATTGCCACCGGTAAGGTTGAAGCCTGCACGGCTTTGTTGCTCTTTTTTTTCTATCTGCTCTAATATTTTTTTTGCCATTGCTTTATCAGCAACAGTTTTCAGGCTTTCAAAATAGCCAGCCCTTGCAGCAGGCCATGGGTGTTGCGCAGCGGTAAGGTATTGGCCGGGTACAGCATCTAGTCCGGCGGTGGTTTTACAATTTTGCGTATAGATGATTTGTGTACAAAGTATGGCTGTCAATGTCACAAATAGTTTCTTTAGTTGAAAGAGATATTGCATGAACGATTAAGTTTTAGTAAAGCATTTTTCTAAGGGCCTCGATGGCATAATTCTCCAGGAAATTATCAAAATATCGTTTTGAGTATTCTACATCTTTTCCCAACTCGTACCTTATTTGTAATTCCATAAACATGGGCTTAAGTGGTTTGCCGGCACCAGGTTTAAAATATGCAGCGTTGTATTCGTAAAGTGGCAAGGAATTAATGTCGCCGTCATAAAATTTATCAAAATAGATTAATCCGTTAGAAGATCTATCATAATTTTTGGGTCCGATATCTTTATTAACCACGGCTGGTTGTTGCAACCACTCTGCAGAAGAGGAAGCAAGCAGTTGCTTCACTTTTGCTTTTTTTCTTTCATTCTCTTTTGCATATTCAATTTTGTCTGCTTCGCAGATGCTGGCTTTTTCAGGGTTACTCTTTTTCTTGTAACCCACTGCAATGATGAAATTGTTTTTTTCAATATCATAATATTGCAGCAATGCTTCCAGGTAGCCTTTACGGGTAACAGGTACTAACAACGGAATACCGGGCCGGGAAATGATGTAGTGCCTGTCAATCCATTGGTAGCCGTTTGGTCTGGACTCATCATCCCGATGGCCCCTTTCCCACCTTTCAACATAACCTTCACCATTAATAAGTTTTAAAAAATCACCATGATAATCTTTGTAGTTGTCCGTTCTGCCATTAGTAACCATATCTTCCGTAATGTACCTGGCTATAAGGCTCCGGTGGTTAAACCGGTCTCTGTCGTAATGAGTACCTTCTTTTGCATCAATGGCAATGGAATACCGGACATCTCTATCTGTGACATAAAAATCGCCATATTCACCATAAAAATTATCGCCACCAAAACCCACTCCATTTATCTCCACCCTTAATACGCTCCGGTATTCACCTACTGTTTTAACCAGATGTTCAGTGACATGACAAACGTTTTGGTACAGTGCCAACTGATATCCATATCTGTTATAGGGGAAACTCCCAACTTCAATTTTACTACCTCCATTAAAACTTACCCGTGCTACACACCCGGTTAGTTTAAAGTTGCTGCGACTTGTTTCTTCAATCTTTTCTACTGCAATGAGTTGTTTAGTCATAGCCGCTTTATCTTGGGCAGAGCCTTTCAAACTGTGTACACCATACTTTGGGTTGGTATGGTCAGTATATTTTCCAGGAACTGCATCGGCGCTGCCATTGCAAGGAACGGGCAGTTCTTTTGTGGTGGCTGTTTTTTGTGCAGAACAAAAGGCATAAAAGAACAAAAGGAACAGGCTGGCAAAAGAAAATTTCATATCGAATTTTTTTAAGGTAATTATAGATTGTAGTAGTTGTAAGTTGTAGTATCAGCAAGCATCAGCGTCTTGCCCGGCTGTGCGTACAGGTTCAATATTTTTTGGGTAATTAGGCCAATGCTATTTGTTTGATAACTGTATTCCATTGTTTGGCGAATAACATTATTATCAAGCTGATCAAAATAAGTTGCTTTTTTTAGCAGTTGTTTATCAGGTTTGCCAAAAAGCGAAACCGACATACCTGTATTAAAGTAATCGGCTCGAAACGGCAGTGATGTGTATTCATATACCACCGAATCTTTAGCAGGGGCAATAGAAGGAGAGTAGGAAAGACGTTCGTTGTAAGAATAATTAGCTATACCATTTTGATAATGATATTTTTTTATGTTTTTATAGCTTATGAAATCAGCAGTCTCCATATCTTTTGTACCATTTGCGTTGTAAACAGTCCAGCTTCTTTGTGTGGTGCCCGAAGTAGTGGCAATCCAATTACTATCAATATAACCCGCCGCATTTAAGCGGTAATAAGTTTTGTAGGGCGATGCGGCATTGTTAGTGGTTAGAACCTGTGTGTACAAATTACCTTCAAGGGTAATGGTATAATAATATTTGTAAGGCTGCGCCAAATTTGTGTATTGTATAGTGCTGCCATTGTAAGTGTATATGGTAGTATCGGCCGAAAAGGTAGAGGAGTTGCCCGAAAAATTTCTTTTGCAATGAAAAGTTTCTTTCAACTTATACTTGCTATAGTCAATAGCAGGGGTTGGTGGTAGTTTTTCTTTTGAGCAGGCAAGCAATACAAGGTTTATTGAAATGAAATAAACTATTTTTTTCATAATAATAATTTTATGAGGTAAAAGTACTTTCCTGCCATGCTTTGAGCTATCATTCAAAAAGATGATTTTCCCGGCAGCTTAAAAATCATTAAAAAAGAGGAGTGGATGACTTTATTTGTTTTTCGTACTTTGTAGTGATGGAATACATCCTTTTAAAATTATGAAAGCAATTTTTCTTACAGTATTTTTTATACTTAGCTGTATCAATATCAATGCTCAAAGTGACAGGCTCATTGATAGTATGCTGCAAATATTAAGAACTGCGAAAGAAGACAGTAACCAGGTGTTTTTGCTGCTTAATCTTGGTGAGCAGTATGAACGGGTTGCCCCGGAAACATCGAAGCAATATTATCAGCAATCTTTACAATTAAGTAAAAAAATCGGCTACAAACAAGGCGAAATTAAATTTGCATCTTATTATACTGCTGTGCTTAATATGCAGGGAAAGTTCGACTCGTCGCTCATCTTAAATAAAAACGCATTGGCGCTGGCAAAGCAATTGAATGATGAACTGAATATTGCAAAAACCACATTAAATACGGCCAATTCTTTCCATATGCTTGCAAAAGAAGATTCGGCGCTTTATTACTATATGCAGGTATTACCCATGCTGGATAAAATAGGGAATAAACGTATGCTGGGCATAGCTTATAGTAATATTCAAAATATTTATACAGACCTGTCGCAATATGAAAAAGCTATTGCGTATGGGAAAAAGGGACTTGCCATTTTTACGGAAGAGGTAAACGATCCGTTGAATCAGTCTTATTGTTTAAGTAACCTTGGTATTGTTTACCACAGTCTAAAAAAAATGGATACTGCGGAAATATATTTTAAGCATGCATTGCAAATAAGCCAAAGCATTGGCGACCGGTACACCGAATCTGCAGTATTGCTTAACCTCGGTGATATACACTACAAGCAGGGCCGGCTTGAATCATCTAAAAAAAACTTTGAAAAATCTTACCAGCTTGCAAACGAAATGGATTTGATGGAAACAAAAGCTATCGCACTAAAAGGGATGGCTATGTATCATTTAGAAAAAAAGAATTATATAATGGCCCGGCATCTCGCAGATTCTGCCTTAACCATTAGTATAGCCAATAATATCCGCAAGCAGTCATTAATGTTATATGGCTTATTGTCGGATATTTCATACGCCAACCAGGATTTAAAATTGGCGCATAAGTTTGAAGAAAAGGAAGATGCACTGAGAGACAGTGTTAATGCCGGCAACTTACAAGAAATTACGACTGAATTTGAAACAAAATATGAAACCCAGAAAAAAACAGAACAGATAAGATTGCAGCAGGCGCAGATTAAACAAAAATCTACACTTAATTATTTTTTAATTGCAGGCACCATAGCGTTGCTTGCTATTTTATTACTTAGCTATCGCAATTATAAACATCGCCAAAAACTACAACAGGCAAAAATTGATGAGTTTGAAACAGAAAAATTACTCACCGCCACCGAGGCTGTACTTAAAGGGGAAGAGCAGGAACGAAGCCGCCTGGCCAAAGACCTGCACGATGGATTGGGAGGTATGCTTAGTGGCATTAAACATTCATTAAATACTATGAAAGAAAATTTAATAATGACGCCTGATAACGCCCAGGCTTTTGAACGCAGCGTTGATATGCTCGATTCGTCTATAAAAGAAATGCGTAGGGTGGCGCATAATATGATGCCCGAAATGCTAATGAAATATGGGCTTGATACTGCATTGAAAGAATTTTGCAGAGAAATAACCCAAAGCGGCGTTACAAAGGCCAACTACCAATCAATACATTTACAAAATGCAGTTATTGAACAAACAACATCCGTAACTATTTACCGCATTGCACAAGAGTTGGTAAACAATGCCATAAAGCATGGTAAGGCCAAAGAAGTGTTGGTACAATTACATTTTCATGAGCAGGAAAAATTACTGGCACTCACCGTAGAAGATGACGGATCAGGATTTGACATTAACTTGCTGAACGAAGCAAAGGGAATGGGCTGGAAAAATATTCAAAGCCGGGTAGATTTTTTAAAGGGAAAAACAGATACACAGTCTGCACCCGGCAAAGGCACGTCTGTAATGATTGAAATAAATATTTAATGGCAACTGGCATATTTATAGTAGATGATCACTACATGGTTATAGAAGGCATTCGTTCTTTATTGCAAAATGAAAAAACGATTGAATGGGTGGGGCATGCTACCAGTGCTGCATCCTGCCTGAGCTTTTTAAAAAAACAACAGCCAGATATTATTTTAATGGATGTAAATCTTCCTGACAAAAATGGAACGGATCTGTGTAAAGAGGTAAAAGAGTTATATCCTTCTGTATTGGTGTTGGGACTTAGTACTTTTAACCAACAGGCGGTTATACGCAATATGGTGGATAACGGCGCATCAGGTTATTTATTGAAAAATGCTTCAAAAGAGGAATTGCTGGATGCGATTGCCACAATATTAAAAGGAAAAAGCTATCTCAGCTTTGAAGCGGCTCTTTCTATGAAGAAAACAGCACAGGATGCACCGCTTATAACCAGAAGAGAAAAGGAAGTGCTTTCGCTTATTGCCGAAGGACTGACCAATAACGAAATTGCCGAAAAGCTGTTTATCAGTATTCCCACTGTAAACACACACCGCAAAAGCCTGCTGGAAAAGTTTGATGCTAAGAATACAGCTTTACTTATAGGCAAAGCCATAAAATATGGATATGTGCAACACGAAGGCTGAAAAGCCCAATATTTTTAACACCTGCTGAATAAAATAGAGCTATCAGGGGCATAGAACCTAAAATAATTCTAAGAAAGAGGGACATACTAAAGATACTCAAAGAAGTAAATTTATTTTCACTTCTCTTAAGGGAAGCACACTCTGCACTAAACAACTCTTTCTTCTTTTCTTTGTGTACTTGCACTTGTTTTAGTCGGGTTTAATGTCCAGAAGTTGCCCAAATAAGTACAATCGCTGAAACGCTTTACTAATAAGTAATTATATTTGAACTTAATAAGTAGTATAGGAAAGTAACTATTTCTGTGTACGGTAAACAAATAAACAATGGCAGCAAATATCTCTATCGGAGAAAAACAAATTGGAGTACTGAACGGTCAGCAGGTTAAAGAATTTACAATAACTAATAGTAAAGGCGCTTATGCCGGTATTAGTAATTATGGAGGCATCATCACCAGGATTGTTGTACCAGGTAAAAGCGGAGAAATGGGTGATGTGGTTACTGGCTTTGATAGCCTGGAAGGTTTTTTGCAAAGCGGCAATCCTTATTTTGGCGCCATAATTGGCAGGTATGCCAATCGTATGGCCAGGGGAAAATTTGTAATTGATGGAAAAGAATACCGCCTGGCCTGCAATGCAGGCGAAAACAGCCTGCATGGAGGAAATATTGGTTTTGATAAAGTGGTGTGGGATGCAGAAATTTTGCAGGACAAAGGGGTGAAGCTTTCTTACATTAGCAAAGACGGTGAAGAGGGTTATCCGGGAAACCTGAAAGTGGAGATCATCTTTTCTTTTAATGAGGAAAATGAGTTGACGCTGGACTACATTGCTTCAACAGACAGGCCGACACCGGTTAACCTTACGAGCCATCCTTATTTCAACCTGTCTGCCTGGAAGGATGAGGTAATTTATGATCATGAATTACAGATCAATGCAAACTGGTTTACGGCAACGGATGAAACTTTGGTGCCTACCGGTGAACTGGTGCCGGTTAATGGCTCTCCGTTAGACTTTACGAATGAGAAAACCATCGGGCAGGATATTAATGCGATGAATGGCGGCTATGATAACAACTATGTGATTACTGATTATGATGGAAGTTTAAAACTGGCTGCAATTGTAACTGACCCAAAATCGGGAAGAAGGATGGAAGTTTTAACCACAGAGCCGGGTTTGCAGCTATATACAACCAATTCTATTGATGCAAACCTTCAGCATACCAAAGAGGGAATTAAATACCAGGCCCACGGTGCATTTTGCTTAGAGGCACAACATTTTCCTGACAGCCCTAACCATCCGCATTTTCCAACAACAATGCTGAGTCCCGGAGAAACTTACAGGCAGACAACTGTTTACAGGTTTTCTGTTTGCTGATTTTGCCGGTATTATTTTATCAGTGCATCCCAGATTATTTCAATGGGGTGCATTGCTTTTTTACCTGTACCATCTTTAATCTGATGCCGGCAACTGGTTCCCGGAGCAGCTATAACTGCATCTTCTGAAGCATTTCTGACAGCAGGAAACAATACCATTTCTCCAATCTTCATAGATAAATCGTAATGCTCTTTTTCATAACCAAAAGAACCAGCCATGCCACAACAACCTGACGGGATCGTTTCTACAGAATAGTTATCGGGAAATGAAAGCACCTGCACTGTTGCACCTGTGCCAATCAATGATTTTTGCTGACAATGTCCGTGCAGTTTGATATGTTTTTTTTCTTTGGTGAAGATATCTTTTGAAACAGCGCCTTTGCTTATCTCACCAGCAATAAATTCTTCAATAGTAAATGAACAGGCTGCAAGGTGTTTTGCTTTTTCCACCAGGCTGTCATCTGCCAGGTCAGGATATTCATCTCTGAAGGTGAGGATTGCAGAAGGTTCGATACCAACTATCGGAGTGTTTGCAGAAACAAGCGGAGCCAGCAGTTCAATATTCTTTTCTGCAATCGTTTTAGCTTTTCTGATCAGCCCCTTTGATAACCAGGTTCGGCCACTTTCAATATGCTGAGGAATAATAACACCGAATCCAAGCTTTTCTAAAACGTCAATAGACTTTATTCCGGTTGTTACGTCATTATAATTGGTGAATTCATCGCAAAACAGGTAAACCGTTTTTGAATTAGGAGTTTCAGTGTTTTGTTTTTTGATTTTCGAATACCAGGAAAGTAAAGTTTGGCTTGCCATCTTTGGCATGCTCCTTTCCGGATGAAAGCCAACAATCCTGTTAGCCGTTTTCCTGAAAAAAGGAACGCCGTAAAACCAGTTAAACAGAGCCGGAAATTTTGAAACTAATTTCATCTGCTTTGTGAAATTGGCAATCAGTTTTGAACGGAATGAAACACCATTGGCATCATAATAGTGCTGTAGAAATTCTGCTTTCAGTTTGGCGACATCCACATTGCTTGGACATTCAGACTTGCAGCCTTTGCAACTGAGGCACAATTCCATTACCCCGTAAATCTCTTTGTGGTCAAAACGGTTTAACTTTTCAGAGTTTGTTAAAAACTCTCTCAGGATATTTGCCCTGGCCCTGGTAGTGTCTTTTTCGTTTCTGGTGGCCATAAACGATGGGCACATTGTTCCCCCGGAAAGATGTGTCTTCCGGCAATCGCCGCTGCCGTTGCATTGTTCGGCGTGTTGCAGTATGTCTTGTTTATAGAACCTGAATATCGTTTTTAAAGGCGGTGTTTGCTGCCCGGGTTTATAGCGCAGCATGGTGTCCATAGGTGGTGTGTAAACTATTTTACCTGGATTGAAGATGTTTTGCGGGTCCCATGTCCTTTTTATCTCTTTCAGCAGTTCGTAGTTTTTGGCGCCAATCATCTGCTTAATAAACTCTCCCCGTAATCTTCCATCGCCATGTTCACCACTAAGTGACCCGTTGTATTTTTTTACCAGTGTGGCAATTTCTTCTGCTATAATACGGAACAGTTTATGGCCTTCTGCTGTTTTTAAGTTAATTATTGGTCGCAGGTGCAACTCGCCGGAGCCTGCATGTGCGTAGTGTACGGAGTACAGGTTGTGTTTTTGCAGGATGACATTAAACTCACGGATAAATTCCGGCAGGTCGTTTACATCCACAGCAGTGTCTTCAATTACAGCCACGGCTTTCTCATCGCCGGGCATATTGCCCAGTAGCCCTAAACCGGCTTTTCGCAGCGACCATATTTTCTTTGTATCATCACCAAACAATACAGGAAAGTGGTAGCCAAGCCCGGCAGCCTTCATCCCGGCTTCGATTTTGCTGCAGATTTTCTCAACTTCTTCTTTTGTTTCCCTGGCTATTTCAACTACGAGGATTGCACCCGGGTTACCCTGAACAAAAAAGCGGTTCTTTGCCTGTTCCTTATTCTCTTTTGTGCATTCTAATATGTACTGGTCAATCAGTTCGCAGGCGCTTGGTTTGTGTTTCAGGGCTATCAGGTTTGCCCTTAGCGATTCGTCAATTGTATTGAAGTGAACACAAAGCAGCCCTACTTCTTTTGGCGGCAGCGGCACTACGTTCAGTTTAATTTCTGTAAGAAAAGCAAGGGTGCCTTCGGAACCGGCAATCAGTTTACAAAAATTAAAATCTTCACTACCGGCAGTAAATGGTGCAGTCTCCAGCAACTCGTCAACAGCAAACCCTGTGTTTCGCCTTTCAATGGTCCTTTTGGGGAATTCTTTTCTTATCTCAGCCTGTGTTTCATAGTTGCTGAGCATTTTTCTGACAGAACGGTATATCTCTGCCTCAAGTGTATTGCCCTCGCATTTGTTGTGGAACTCATCAATGTTCAGTGTTTTAAACTCTGCTTCCGTACCATCGCTCAATATTGCTTTTACGCTTAACAAGTGTTCTCGGACACTTCTGTAAACCACCGAGTTGGAACCGCATGAATTATTACCAACCATCCCGCCAATCATGGCACGGTTGGCTGTTGAAGTTTCAGGCCCAAAGAAAAGTCCGTGTGGTTTCAGGAACATATTCAGTTCGTCACGGATAACGCCTGGCTGCACCCTTACCCAGTTTTCTTCTTTGTTCAGTTCGATGATTTGTGTAAAATGTTTTGAAACATCAACAACAATGCCCGGGCCAACAACCTGTCCTGCGAGTGAGGTACCCGCCGTTCTTGGTATGACGGATGTTCTTTCATTGCGGGCAAATGAAATCAGTTTTTTAATGTCGTTAAATGATCTTGGAATAGAAACGGCGAGTGGCAGCTCACGGTAAGCTGAAGCATCGGTGGCGTATAGTGTCCGTATGGTGTCGTCGAAAAAAAGTTCACCTTCTAATTCCCGGGCTAATTGTTGAAGTTTTTCATTCATTGCTGTTACGGCTTTTGCACTGTCTCAAAAGTACTTTGTTTCTGCCGGGAAGGCAAAGAATGTTTGCGGTAACAAGTGTTAGTTAAGGAGGATAGAAGTAAACCCTGCATTATTCCTTCTTACTGATATATTCTTCTTTTCTCTTGAGCAGTAATCCAATATTTTTTAGCAGAAAAATAAAAAGTATCATTAGTGCAAACAAGATTATCAGTGTAACTTCTTGTTTCATGTTCTTAAGCCAGATGGCCACCAAAAGTATCACACCGTGCATGGAGCAAATTATTTTTGTGGCAAAGGCATGACTGAAACCCTGGTTGGTAAGCAGGTGATGGATATGCGTCTTATCGGGGGTGAAAGGCGATTTACCTTTCCACATTCTTACACCAAACACCCGAAGTGTATCAAACACCGGGATCATTACAATACTTAACACAAACACAGGAGAGTAAGGAATAACCGGTTGCCCGGCTGAAAAATTAAACTGCATAAGCCGGATGCAGAGTACGGCCGTTACAAAACCCAGGACCAGTGAACCCGTATCTCCCATGAATATCCTGGCGGGGTTCAGGTTGAAATATAAGAAAGCCAGCAAGCCACCGGCAAGCGCAAATGCAATCAACGCAGTATTGGTATCGCCACTTATGTTTAAGAAGATTCCAAGGGTTATTAGGCTCATGAACCCCAGACCTGCTGCAAGTCCGTCGATACCATCAATAAGATTAAATGCGTTGGTTATACCTACAATGGCAAGTATTGTGACTGTATATTGGGCCGATAGGGGAAGTGTGGTGAGAGAAAGAAAACCTTCGAAGGAGGTTATCCTTACACCGGAAAGTGCAATAAGACATGCAAGTCCTGCCTGTACTACGAATTTGTATTTGGCTGAAATATCCTTCATGTCGTCAAAAATTCCCAGTACAAGTAAAGTGATGATAGAAAAGAAGAATGAAACCTGTACGGTATCGTTCATAAAAGGGAACCAGAACAACAGGGCAGCCAGCATACCGGCAAATATGGCAATCCCCCCCATTGTTGGTATTGGCGTAGTGTGTTCTTTACGGGCATTAGGCTTGTCAAACAACCTGTATTTACGAATAATGCTGATTACAGGCGGGATTGAAATTAGTGTTACAATAAAGGCAGTTATAAAGCAAAGCAAAAGAACCCTCAAACTGCCTGCCGGCATATTTATTTGTACTAAAAAAAAGAAATCGTTCATGGTTATCGTTTTCGGAAGGGACAAAAAAATACTACATACATCCCCCAGCATCAGTAAAAATACTTATTTTTCCTGCTTTTGGGTAATAAGTAAGCGGCAACAACTCGATAATAAGGGGTTTCGCAGGTTTATTGTCGTAAATTTCCTTACTGTTTAATGATCGCTTTTGAATACATATTCTGGTTAAGCATAGCAGTCCTGTTCTATTGCTATATTGGTTATGGGCTGCTCATCTTTCTGTATAATAACATCAGGGTACTGTTTCGAAACCAGAAAAAGGCTTCAATAACTGATTTACCTGCCGTGACAGTTATCATTTCTGCCTTTAATGAAGCAGTTATTATTGATCAAAAAATTGCCAATACTATGGCAATAGACTATCCGGCCGAAAAAATTAAAATCATAGTTGTTACAGACGGCTCAAACGATGGAACACCGGACAAGGTAAAACAATATGCCGGAATAACACTTTTGCACAGGCCCGAACGACAAGGCAAGACAGCCGCTATCAACAGTGCAATGCGAATAGCTGAAACACCAGTTGTTGTATTTACTGATGCTAATACAATGCTTAATCCGGAGTGCATCAGAAAGATTGTTGTCCACTACAACAGTGAAAAAACAGGGGCAGTAGCGGGAGAAAAGAAAATTTTGAAAAACAACAGTCACTCTGCAGTAGGTGAAGCCGAGGGGATATACTGGCAATACGAATCGTTTATGAAACAAATGGATGCAGAGCTATATACTGTGGTAGGTGCGGCCGGAGAGCTGTTTTCCATCCGTGCAGAGTTGTACAGGGAAATGGATGAAACTATTATCCTTGATGATTTTGTTCTGTCAATGCAAATATGCCTGCAGGGATATAAAATTGAATATGAGCCGGATGCTTTTGCCACCGAATCTCCTTCCGTTTCGCTGGCAGATGAAAAAAAACGAAAAATCAGGATTTCGGCCGGGGCGTATCAGTCGTTGGGTTATCTAACAGGCTGTCTCAATTTCTTTAAATACCCGTTGCTTGCTTTTCAGTTTTTTTCCCGCAGGTTTTTAAGGTGGACTGTTTGTCCTTTGATGCTTTTGTTGCTCTTTGTCGGAAACGTAACACTTGTGTTAATGGAAAGGGATGGTCTATATCTTTCTTTTTTGTTTGCGCAGGCAGTATTTTATGTATTTGCACTTGCAGGATGGTTATTTGCCAGGTCAGGGAAAAGAGCTGGCCTGTTTACTGTGCCATTCTATTTTGTATTTATGCATTATTGCCTGGTAAAAGGCTTTTTTAAGTTTTTGAGTGGAAGCCAATCAGCAATTTGGGAGAAGTCTTCAAGAGAAACCTGCTCAAACCCTGTCAACATTTCTTAAGGTTGACAAGAAGAATGAAAGCTTATTTTTGAAAAAAATTCTATTTCTTCTGTTACAAGCATATTATCAAGTCCGATTGAATACCTGAAAGGTGTGGGTCCACTGCGTGCCGATTTGTTGAAAAAAGAACTGAGCATCTTTACGTTTGGCGACCTGCTGGATCATTTTCCTTTCAGGCATATTGACAGAACAAAACTCAATGCGATTGGCGACATAACACCTGCAACTGATTTTGCCCAGGTGGCTGGTGTCATTACAAGTCATGAGATTGTGGGTCAAAGACAGGGAAAAAGGTTGGTGGCACAACTGAAAGATAAAACAGGTGTTATTGAACTCACCTGGTTTCAGGGCCATAGCTGGGTACAAAAACAACTCGAAACAGGTCAATCTTACTTGGCTTTTGGCCGCATAACATTTTACAATGGAATTCCTCAGATAGTACATCCGGA
The DNA here is from genome assembly GCA_937858715.1 of uncultured Chitinophagaceae bacterium. Taxonomy (GTDB): domain Bacteria; phylum Bacteroidota; class Bacteroidia; order Chitinophagales; family Chitinophagaceae; genus JJ008. The sequence continues at coordinate 47,929 of CALLZY010000112.1, forward strand.
TTTTGAAGTACTGACTCCTGAAAAACCCCTTGAAAAAAACTTCCTTGAGCCGGTTTATTCAACTACAGAGAAATTAAAGTCTAAGGGGCTTGGGGCCCGCCAATTGGCCAAGCTAACCTTTCAGTTGCTTGGAATGATCCGGGAAAAGGATGTTGAAGAAAACTTGCCTGATGACATTTTAAATCAAACTGAATTAATGAGCCGGTTTAGAGCATACAACCAGGCACATTTTCCACAGAACATCGTTGAATATGAAAATGCCGTCAGAAGAATAAAATTTGAAGAACTTTTCATTGCCCAGGTACGAATGAATCTCTTACGCAGCAGCCGGCACCGTTTTTCGCAGGGAGTCCTGTTTGCAAAGGTGGGAGATATGTTTAATGAATTTTTTGCAAAGCACCTGCCATTTGAACTTACAAATGCCCAAAAAAGAGTAATCAAAGAAATCAGGACCGATACTGCAAGGGGCAGACAAATGAACAGGTTGCTGCAAGGTGATGTGGGAAGTGGTAAAACGATTGTTGCAGTGTTAATCATGCTGCTTGCGGCAGATAACGGCTTTCAATCCTGTATGATGGCACCAACAGAAATACTGGCACAGCAACATTTTCAAACGATTTCATCATTACTTGAGCAGATGAATGTGCCGGTAAGGTTACTTACAGGGTCAACAAAAACCGCCGAAAGGAAGAAAATCCTCAGCGAATTACAGCAAGGCTCACTAAATATCCTGATAGGCACACATGCTGTAATTGAGGATGTGGTGGAATTTAAAAATCTTGGCCTGGTGGTTATTGATGAACAGCACCGCTTTGGTGTGGCACAAAGGGCCAAAATGTGGAAGAAGGCAAGCATACCACCACATATACTGGTAATGACGGCAACGCCAATTCCCCGCACACTGGCAATGACAGCGTACGGTGACCTGGACTACAGCGTTATTGATGAAATGCCTCCGGGCCGGCAACCTATAACCACAGTTCACCGATATGAAACCCACAGAAGCAAGGTGATGGATTTCATAAAATCTGAGATTCAGAAAGGCAGACAGGTTTATATCATCTTCCCTTTGATTGAAGAAAGTGCCAAGCTGGATTACGAAAACCTGATGAAAGGCTACGAAAATGTAAAAGCATATTTTCCTGAGCCAAAGTATTGGATTAGTATGGTGCATGGCAGGCAACCATCTGAGCAGAAGGGAATAAATATGAAAAGGTTTGTGCAGCATGACACACAGATTATGGTATCAACAACCGTTATTGAGGTAGGGGTGAATGTGCCCAACGCATCGGTAATGGTCATTGAAAGTGCAGAAAAATTTGGACTGTCACAACTGCACCAGCTGCGGGGAAGAGTAGGCCGTGGTGCTGAAAAAAGTTATTGCATATTATTAACCGGGTCCAAATTGGGTAAAGATGCCAGGGAGCGCATCAGTATTATGACGAAAACTAATAACGGTTTTGAAATTGCCGAAAAAGACCTTGAGTTGCGGGGGCCGGGCGAAATTGAAGGAACGAGACAAAGCGGAGCGTTAAACTTCAAACTGGCGAGCATAGTCCAAGACAGGGATTTATTGGAGATAGCAAAAAATTTGGCGGCAGAAGTGGTGGAAAACGACCCTGATTTGATTTCGGCAGAGAATTTGCGGCTGAAAAACTTCTTACGCTATCAGAAGGGAGCAGTAATGTGGAGCAAGATTTCTTAGTTCTGTTTGCGGAAAAAGGAAATTTACCAGGCGGGGACAATTCTTAACAGATGTTTTCAAACTAATCAGGAGTAAATTGGTTAATTTAAAGTATCGGAGTTGCTTATGAATAAGGTGTTATCTTTTTTGATGGCTATGTTTTGTACACTGTTTGCATTTGGGCAGGGAACGATTGAGTTTGTGGAGAATAAAGGACAGTGGGACAACAGGGTACTTTACAAAGGAGATGTAAGTAACGGTGCCGTTTTTGTCAGGAACACCGGTATTACGTTTGTTCAGCAAAACCCGGTTGATGTGGCCCGGTATATGAATTACAAACACCAGTATGGTGCCACCACAACTAAAAAAGAAAATGAAGGCCCGGAGATAATACGTTCCCATAGCTGGCATGTTGATTTTGTTGGCAGTTCAGCAAATTGCAGGATAATCCCCTCCAAACTTCAGCAGTATCACAATAATTATTATGTCGGCGATGAGCCTTCTAAATGGGCAGCCAATTGCCGAGTGTACCAGGCAGTCACTCTTGAGAATATTTACCCAAATATTGATGCCAGGTATTACACTGATAATGGCACATTGAAATATGATTTAATTGTGCGACCGGGTGGTGATATATCCAAAATAGCACTGCGTTACGATGGCATCGAAGGGTTGAAGGTGAAGGACAAAGAACTGGTTCTGCCCACATCAATCGGTGAGTTCAAAGAAGGTAAGCCCTATACCTATCAGGCCGGTCTTACTTCCCGCAACGAAGTGAATTGCAGGTACACGGTTAGCGATAATGTTGTACGCTTTGATATAAAGAAGTTTGATCCGGCCGCTACGTTGGTAATAGATCCGTCAATAGTGTTTTGTTCTTTCTCCGGCAGCTCTGCCGATAACTGGGGCTTTACAGCTACTTATGGCCCAGATGGCAGTATGTTTGGCGGCGGACAGGTATATGGAACTGGTTTCCCGACAACCCCTGGTGGTGCACAAACAACTTTTGGCGGAGGTACTTATGATATTGGTATTATTAAGCTAACGCCGAATGGTTCAGCAAGAGTGTATGCAACGTACCTTGGTGGTTCAACTGGTGGCGGTTTGGAGCAGCCCCATAGTCTTGTAGTGGATGATCAGGGAAATCTGTTTGGTGCAGGCAGAAGTAATTCTTCCAATTTTCCTGTTTTAAATAATGGTGCCCTTGCCGGTTCCGGGTATGATATTGTGGTGTTTAAATTGAACAGCACCGGTGGCTTGCTGGCTTCACGGAAAATAGGGGGAACTAATGATGACGGAGTAAATATTAATACCTCAAGAACACAAAGTTCTTTGCAACGTAACTATGGTGACGATGGCCGGAGTGAAGTGATTCTTGATGATGCTGGTAATGTTCTGGTCGCTTCATGTACACAGTCAGCTAACTTTCCGGGCACTACCGGTTTTTTTCAACCAGCCTTTGGGGGCGGGGCACAAGATGGATTATTACTGAAGCTGAACTCGTCGCTAAGTACAGTTTTATTTACAAGCTATCTTGGCGGTTCGGGAAACGACGCAGCGTATGTTCTCTCAATAGGTCCGGGGGGAAATATTTATGTTGGCGGAGGAACGGAAAGCACAAATTTGCCAGGCCCGCAAACAGGAACCATTGGCACTGCTAATCATGGAAATATTGATGGATTTGTAACAGTAATTAACAGTTCGGGTACAAACCGTCTTCGTTCAACGTATATAGGAACTTCTGGTATTGATCAGGTGTTTGGTATTCAGTTTGACGCAAACGGATTTCCATATGTTATGGGACAAACGACTGGTTCCTGGCCTGTTGTTAATAACCTTCCGGGAAGCCCTGCAATTTACAGTGATGCAGGCGGTAAACAGTTTATTGCTAAACTACAGCCCGATTTATCGGCTTATGTTTATTCAACAATGTTTGGTACTGGTTCATCAATTCCCAATATTTCGCCGGTGGCTTTTCTGGTTGACAAATGTGAGAATGTTTACATTTCGGGTTGGGGCGGACCTGGATTTGGTACAGGTTTTTCAAGTGCCGGCACTATCGGCCTTCCCGTAACACCCGATGCTTTCAAGAGCACTACAGATGGTAAGGACTTTTACTTTTTTGTTTTAAAAAAGGATGCCGCTTCACAACTTTACGGTAGCTTCTTTGGGGAAAATAACTCTCAAAACGGAGGTAATGACCACGTTGATGGCGGAACAAGCCGGTTCGACAGGGAAGGGACTATTTACCAGGCGGTTTGTGCCAATTGTTTTATTAACAACCCGCACCCGGCTTTTCCTGTAACACCCGGAGCTGCCTATACGGTTAATAATGCCTATGCTTCTAATAACCGGGCGGGATGTAACCTGGCAATGATAAAAATTGCGATGAACCTTGCCGGGGTTAATGCAGGAGTTCAGTCAGCCATTGATGGCCAAGTAAGAGATACTGTAGGGTGTGTGCCACAGACTGTGATATTTTCTGATACTATTGGCAGGGCCCAGAGCTACGAGTGGTATATTGATTATGTTCCGGGAAATACGCCTACACAGGTAACGGCTACACCAAATTTTACCTGGACTTTTAACACTGTTGGTATTCATCGGGTGATGCTTGTGGCTGTTGATCTTACAACCTGTAACCAGCGGGACAGTTCTTACATGAATATCAAAATCGGGATAACCCGGGCATTGCCGGTTTTTACTTATGCCAGACAAGCCCCATGCGATGAATTCAGGTATGTGTTTACAAATACAACATTACAACCTCCGACACATCCTTTCAAGGATACAAGCTTTGTATGGGATTTTGGCGATGGATCCCCTTTGATTAAAACAGGGTATAACAATCCGCTTATTACGCACCAGTTTACCGGCCCCGGTACATACAATGTAAAATTGCTGCTTAATGATACCACTTATTGTAACTCGCCAGATGATACGACGTTAAGGATTGATGTTGCATTGAATGTTGTGGCGGCATTAAGCGCACCTTCCATAGTCTGTATCAATCAGCCGGTTCAGTTTACCAGTAATTCAACAGGGGCTGAAACATATTTGTGGGATTTTGGTGATGGGTTCACCTCAACAGATGAAAATCCTGTTCATACATATACATCGGCCGGCCCGTTTGTGGTAACATTGACAGCATTTAATTCAGGCTCCTGTAACCGGCAGGATACAAAAACGCTTAACATCACTGTATATGATTCGCCGGTTGCGCTTGCTGGTTTCTCGCCAGATCCACCGGCGGTCAATACGGCAACTGTGTTTACCAACTCCTCATTAAATGCTGTTCAGTATAAATGGTTCTTTGGTGACGGAGATTCTTTGCTTACCAATACTTTACAATCAGTTACTCATCAGTATAATGCTACCGGTACCTATCTGGCTCAACTGATTGCCTATAACCAGGCAGGTTGTACAGATACCTTCCCGATAACAGTAAGGGCTATCATAGAACCTGTGGTTGGTGTACCCAGTGCATTTACACCTCAAAGCAAAGATGAAAACAGTGTGGTTTATGTAAGGGGGTTTGGTATTGCCAAGATGCTGTTTACCATTTGGAACAGGTGGGGCCAAAAAGTTTTTGAAACTAATACGCAGTCGGTGGGATGGGATGGCAAACTGAAGGGAACACTGCAGCCGATGGATGTATATACTTATACTTTGTCTGTTGAGTTTTCAGACGGGCAAAAGGTGACTAAAAAAGGTGATATAACTTTAATAAGGTAAAGAAGAAAATGAACTGTGTAAAAAAAATACCACTGGCATTGTTGCTGTTAATGTTTGCAGGAACAGGGATGCCTGCCTTGTCGCAGGACTTGCATTTTTCTCAGTTCATGAATTCGCCTTTACTCACCAATCCTGCCAACACAGGTTTTATGCCTGATGGCGACTATCGTCTTGCCGCTAATTACCGGAACCAATGGGGCTCTGTAACAGCTTTTCCGTATAAAACCATGAGTGCATGGGCCGATGTGCAGACACTGCAAAATGAAGAATCAACCGGATGGTTGGGACTGGGAGGTGTAATATTGAGAGATGTTGCGGGTACAAGTGTTCTTACTTCGACCAAAGTTTATGGGTCAATTGCTTATCACCAGATGGTTGATTACAGCAGCTTAGTGAGCCTTGGTTTTAATGTCGGCTGGGCAAATAAGAATATTAATACTACAAATCTTACATTTCCCAGCCAGTGGAACGGAAAATTTTTCGATGCAGGACATTCGGCCACTGCACCTAAACTGGATGCGAATAATATTAATTACCTGGATATGCAGGTGGGAATGAATTATGCATATTTTCCAAATGACAATGTCTATGTAAATGCCGGCTTTTCAGCAATGCATGTGAACCGGCCAAAAGAAACTTTTTTTGGCTCAGAAGCAGGTGTTGACAACCGGGTGCCGGTACGATATACCGGTTTTCTGAATGGCAGTCTTAAAATGAATGACAGGGTAATCCTCAATCCCAATGTATATGCTTCGGTGCAGGCAAAATCTTATGAAATTGTAGGTGGCTTGAATGCACACTACAACCTTTCAGGCGATGGAGATAAGATTTTGATAGCAGGGGCTTATTACAGGCATAAAGATGCTATAATACCGATGGTTGGCATTGGTCTGAAAGATTACACTTTTACATTTACTTATGATGTAACTATTTCTGAACTGAACAACTTCAACGGCTCAAGAGGCGGTCTTGAACTTTCGTTAGTTAAAACAGGCATCTTCGAAAAATACCGTGGCGACAGGCGGCAAAGTATGTGCCCATCATTTAAAAGCGGCTACTGATTGGGAACCTCTTTTATTTATTCTTCCTCAAAATAATCTGAGTCTATTTTCTTGATCTCGTAGGTGTTTTGAACAGAGACTCCAAGGTTGTAGTCAATCATTAACTCAGATAGTTTTTCACCATCTATCAGGACAATTTTTGTGTCCATTTGAGAAGCGTAGTTGATGGCTTCTTTTGTAAAACCAGATGTAGTGATAAACACTCCTTTTTTTGCTCTTTGCCCGGCAAGTGCGCCAACAAATTTTTGTATTTCAGGTCTGCCGACAACCCCTTCCCATCTTTTTGCCTGAATATAAATGGTGTCTAAACCGAGTTTATCTTCTTTGATGATTCCATCAATTCCTTCGTCACCGCTTTTGCCGATTGCCTGACCTGCATCTGCTCTTGAGCCACCGTAACCCATTTTAACCAATAGCTGAACTACTACTTCTTCAAAACGGGACGGGAGAACTTTTTTCAATTTATCTAAAATATCAATTAGCAACGAAGCCCTGATTTTTGCATATCCTGATTCAATTAAAAGCTCAGGGGTTAATAATGTATCAGTATCTTCTTGACTAAGCGATCCAGTTGATTGACTATTCTTACCAGACCTGGTGTTTTTATAATCTTCAAATTTGTCAGTTAAATACTTGATGTTTAATGATTGCGGGTTCTCTAATAATAAAGCTTTTCCTCTATCAGTAATTTGAAATTGCCCACGGCCTTTATTTTCAAGTAACCCAGCCATTTTTAGGTGAGCCTTTGCCCAATACAAATAGTTATAAAATTTTTTTTGACTTTTGCCAGGAAGCCACTCATCTAAATCTTCTCTTGTAAGGTTTAGTTGCCGACCAATTATTTCAATAGTTTCTCTTACTGAATGAATTTTATCATCGCCAGCATATTTTAAAATTGGTAGCATCAATTTCTGAAACTCAGGTATCATAATATCTGTTTAAATCCGCTTAATCAGAGTTATCCGTGTTCCATTCCTCACTTCAAATCCAGCTTAATCTGCAGCTCGTCAAACTGCTTCGCAGCAATTGCAGCCGGTGCATCCAGCATTACATCACGGCCACTGTTGTTTTTCGGGAAAGCAATAAAATCACGGATGCTTTCGCTGCCGCCCAGGATGGCACAAAGCCTGTCGAAGCCAAAAGCAATACCACCATGTGGCGGAGCACCATACTCAAATGCTCCTAATAAGAAGCCAAACTTATGCTGCTGTTCTTCGGCATCCATTCCAAGGGCTGCAAACATTTTTTCCTGCAATTCTCTCTGGAATATACGAATAGAGCCACCGCCAATTTCATTTCCGTTCAATACCATATCATAAGCATTGGCTTTGATGTTGGCATATGGATGTTCCAGGTATTTATCAGGATTATCAACTTTAGGATTGTTGCTGATCATTGTTTCAATATGATCGGGTTTCGGACTGGTAAACGGATGATGTCTTGCCACCCAACGACCGGCACCGCCACCATCCTGGTCCTCCAGTGCAAACTCAAACAAAGGAAAATCAAGTACCCACAACAACTTAAACTCATCTTCTTTTCTCATGCCTAAGCGTTTTCCCATTTCCAGGCGCAGTTCGCTGATGGCTTTACGGGTTCTTTCTTCTGATCCTGCAAGTATCAGCACCAAATCACCAGCTTTGGCATTAGCCGCATCAGCGATAGCTTTCAGCCTTTCTTCACTGTAGAATTTATCAACACTGCTTTTATAGGTTCCGTCTGCATTTACCTTAATAAACACAAGGCCCTTCATGCCAATCTGCGGACGTTTTACCCACTCTGTTATTTCGTCTGTTTGCTTACGGCTGTATTCGCTGCATCCCGGAACGGCAATAGCAACAACGGTTTCAGCTTCATCAAACACTTTAAAGTCTGCTCCGTTAATCAAACCGGCATTGTCTTGCTTGTTTACATAAACAGTAGAAGGCTTCTTGAGGTTCAGCACCTTCATGTCGAAACGGATATCGGGTTTATCGTTGCCGTAATTCCACATTGCATCTTCCCAACTCATCCGTTGTACGGCTTCCCTGTAATCAATCCCCTTTACGTCTTTAAAGATGGATTTAATAAGCCCCTCAAACATATTGAGAATGTCTTCCTGCTCTACAAAAGCCATCTCGCAATCTATCTGTGTAAACTCAGGCTGACGATCGGCTCTCAGGTCTTCATCCCGGAAGCATTTTACAATCTGGTAGTAACGGTCGTAGCCGCTTACCATCAGCAGTTGCTTAAAGGTTTGGGGCGATTGTGGCAGTGCATAAAACTGTCCCGGGTTCATCCGGCTGGGCACCACAAAATCTCTTGCTCCTTCAGGAGTGGATTTAATCAGAAAAGGAGTTTCAATATCTAAGAAACCCTGGTTGTGTAAATAGTTTCGGGCAGCACGGCCAACAGCATACCGCAGCTCAAGGTTTTTCTTAACAGCATTACGGCGCAGGTCGAGATAGCGGTATTTCATCCGCAGATCGTCGCCACCATCAGTATCGTCCTGTATGGTAAATGGCGGCACGGCTGATTTATTGAGAATAGAGAATGACGACACAATTATTTCAATCTCTCCGGTTGGGATATTCGGGTTCTTATTACTTCTTTCATTTACTGCTCCTGTTGCCTGCAGCACAAACTCACGGCCCAGCGGATTTTCTTCTAGTTGCTTGTTCAATTCTTCGCCAAAAAGCAATTGGGTAATGCCGTAGCGGTCACGGATGTCAACAAAAGTGATGGCCCCGAATTTTCTTACGGTTTGCACCCAGCCCGACAATATAACGGTGGTGCCTTTATTCACTAACCTTAATTCGCCACAAGTATGAGTTCTGTACATATCAGTTGAAAAATTGAAATGGTGAAAAGTTGAAATGGGATAACGGCCGGGTTTTCTTGTTAACAAATTAACTGGTTAACCAGTGAACCCGTATTTCCCAACAGGCCGCAAAGATAAGTTAGCAGCACCTTTTTTCGGCCCCCTCTGCCGGGGATATGTAATTTTACAGTTTGAGGCATCTCACAGGTACAAATTCAACTGTTTATGAAGAAGGCACTGATTTTTTTGCTCGTCCTGACCGGTCTTGGCTTTTCTGCATTTTCTCAGCAACCGCTGCAACAAATAAGAAAAAAAAGTTACCAGGCTTTTCTTTACAGAATCCCGGCTGATACGGCGGAGAAATACCTGCAGAAAGGAATTAAAGAAATCGACTATTACCTGTTACAAACCCCGGCAATGATTTTTCATGCCGATTCGGTTCAATATGATGATATACCTGTTGGAAACTACCTGCTGATTTCAGTGCTGGACTCGATGATTGAAGTAAAATATTATTGCAGCACTGCCGTAACACCTTTTATAATCAATAACCAGGTAAAACCACAACTGCTGCTGAGGAATGAACTGGGAGATATACAGAATAATGCTGTGGTGCACATTAACGGCAAAGCGGCAAAATATAATGCGGGTACTTCAACTCATCTTATCAACAATAAAAAACCGGATGAGGCTTTTGTGCGGATTGAACTGCCAGGTGATACTTCGTTTACGGAACTGGCCATTGAACGGGAAAACTACCGCACTGCCCGGCAGCAACGCTGGATGCGGCTGAAATCAACAAAGGCCGGCCGGATTATTGCCTGGGCACCTGATAAGATAAAATACTTCGTAAAAAACAAACCTAAGTACTGGTTCAGGAAAAAGTATAAAAACAAATACCGGGCAGAGGGAAAAGGCTATGTGATTTTCAGTAAGCCCAAATATTTCCCGTCTGATACAGTCAGGTTCAAAGCATACCTGCTCGACAAAAAGGGAAGACAGTATAAACAAGAAGTCGAAGCCTGGCTTAGTTACTATAGCAAAGGAGTTTCGACCAACCGTAAACTGGTCAACCTGAAACCCATTTCCCCGGGAGCATTTGTGTATGAGTTTGCCACCGGCGATACATTACCAAACGACACCAGGTTTACACTGCAGTTTAAAAACAAAAAAGAAAAAGTATTACTGAACGGAGATTTTGAGATTGAAGACTACCTGCTTGATGAAGTGGCAAGCTATAATGTCAGCAGCCCCGCCGATAAGTATTATCCGGGTGACACTTTGCAGTTTTCTGCTTCGGCAAAAGATGCCAACGGGCTTGCCCTGATGGACGGCAGGGTGAAATTAGTTTTGCTGGCGCAGAAGATTGATGACTTTTATAAGGAACGGGTTTTTGTGGCCGACACATTGTGGCAACAGGAAAAACCGCTGGCTGTTGAAGGCGATACAAAATTTTTGATTCCAACAAACAATTTCCCCGTGGCGGATGTGGCGTTGAAGGCAGTTGCCATCTTCCGTAACAGCAATAACGAAGTGCAGGAGAAAAGCACTGATGTAAATTACTATAACAGCAAAACAAAAATTGATATCAGCATTGAAAAAGGGCTGGTAAAAGCGGTGCTGTACAAAAACGGTGTGTCAGTTTCAGCCAAAGGGTTTATGGAAACAGACTTCACCACTAACCCGGTGCCGGTTAGGTTTCCTTACAGCGGAAAGATTGACCCGCAAACAGAAGAGTATGAGTTTTATACTGATGATAATGAAGAAATACAAGAGTGGGAAAGTTTTGATGTGCCCCGCAACTATAGTGTTCCCTTTAGCCGTGTGCAGCACCTCGATACGGTCGCATTTGTGCTGAACAACCCAAACAGGATTCCGGTTTATTACAGTTTCTTCGACAAAGACAGGGAAATTATCTCAGCCAGTTCGACTGAAGAGAATATAATCTGGAAAGGCAAAATGCCAAAGAATAAAGTGTATTACCTGCGCTGGCAGTATTACTGGGCGGGAGAGCAGAAGTATCATAATGAAAACATTGCCCTGCTGTCTAAACTTGCTTCAGCAGAAATTGGCGGAGCCGGCACTGTCTATCCCGGGCAGACAGATACCATCACTGTAAAAGTGAAAGATTACAAGCAGCGGGAACTGAAAAACGTAAACCTTACGGCAGTGAGTTATAATTCGCAGTTTGCTGCGGACATCCGGGTGCCCGAGCCTCCTTATATCCAGAAGTTCAGGGGCAAGCAGCCCATACTGCATGACTTGTACGAAACCGATGATGTATCAGCGAGCCGGAAATTTGCTTTGGGTATGCACCAGGGCTGGCGCAAACCGTTTAACCTGGATACGATGCCTTATTACCAGTTCCTGTTTCCAAAGGAGCATTACCACATGGTGAAGACGAGAATACAAAACCTGCTGCCGCAGGTATCTGTTTATGCTGTACAAAAGGGAGTGCCGCAGGAAGTGTACTTGTTGTACATCAACAGGCAGTTGGTTTATTATAATGGTGTAACTGATAAGTCGGTGTACGCAGTTACCCGGTTCCCGGGATACACACATATCATCATCCGGCTGAAAGACAGGATGATTGTGGCCGACAGTATCTACCTGCAGCCATATTATAAGCATGATATTGTATTTGATATTGATAAGCTGGCGAATAACTATTGGGTTACCGATACTGCACAATACTGGACATGGCAGGAAAAAGACATTCTTAACAAACAAATACTCCGGGTTGAAAACAACTACCGCAACAATAACGGTTATGTATGGCAGGATGATAAGGCATATTATCTTGGCAATGCCGGAGAGCATGTTGCTGGTCCGTTTATTAATAACGACAGCATACAGTTTTATAAGCCGGGTGATTTTGATTTTAAGTTCAGTTTTGAGCCCGGCTACCGCTACAGGGTTTCACCCAAAGTGGTAAGGCTGGAGAAGATTCCGCTTATTTCATTCGACAGTAAAGTACCGCTTTCCCCGAAAGGCGGGGCATGGTGGCCCCTGGGCGATACCATCAAAGACTTACCGGTTATCAGTTATGAAAAAAAGAAGGCTGCATTGCCGTTCTTAGAGCAGTACGGCAATAATTATGGAGGCAATGCCTTTACCAGCCGGATAAAACTGCAGGTACCTTATGACAGTACGTTTGTATTTACGGTGTTGCAGAATAACGAAAAAGAAAGCGATTACCGGGTGATTTGGGGAAGGACAGATATGCTGTATTACATCAGAAAGGGAAATTACACAGTGGTGATGGTAACCAATAATTTCCATTATGTGGAAGCGGCTGATATACGGGTTGACAGCATTGGAACCTACTGTGTGAAGTTTGTGCAGAAAGATACAGACGGAGCAAGGCCGGTGTACACAAATACAAATTCAGTTGTTGCACAGATAATACAATTACAGGCAGAAATAAGAAAGTATAATGAGGAGATTGCTTTGGAAAGGAAGAAAGAACAGGAAATAAAAAATGAAATGTATAAAAACCCATTGGCGAACCTGCCTTCGGGTACGGGAGTGGTTACTGGCATTATTAAAGATAAAAGTGGCCAGTCGCCGATACCTGGAGTGAGTATATCGTTGAAAGGGTATAAGTCTGGAACAACTGCACTGAGTGATGGAACTTATATGTTGCGTGGAATACCTGCCGGACAGTATGTACTGGTATTCGCTTCTGTTGGCTACAATACAACGGAAACTAAATGTAGCATTTATGAAGGCCAACAGACAGTTGTGAATGCAGAATTAGTAGCCAGCAGTTCTGCTATGCAGGAAGTGGTGGTGATAGGTTATGGAACGGCTAAGAAATCGAGTTTTACCGGAGCAGCTACGATGATAAGGTCTGAGGAACTTACTCAGGCTTTTATGGGAATAGTTGCAGGAGTAACTATTGATGGAAATGGGAATATGGGTGCTGCGACTGATATCCGCATACGGGGAGCCAACTCTGTTTCAGCAAGCGCATCACCTTTAATTATTGTTGATGGTGTGCCGGTAGATAAAATGCCCGATGATTTGAAGCCGGAAGATATAGCCAATATGTCTGTCTTAAAAGATGCCGCCGCAACAGCCATCTATGGTGCAAGGGCTGCCAATGGTGCCATCATTATCTCCACTAAAGGCTTTAGCCCGAAAATGATGCGGGAAGAATTCAGGGATTATGCTTTCTGGAAACCCAATCTGATAACTGATGAAAATGGCGAAGCAAAATTCACCGTTACGTATCCTGATAATATTACAAGCTGGCAGACCTGGGTGGTGGGCATGGATAAGCAGCACCGCATTACCAAGGCATCCAAATTAGTGAAATCATTCAAGCCCATGCTGGCGCAATTGGCCGCTCCGCAGTTTTTAATAGAAGGAGATATAGCCAAAGCCGTGGGTAAGAAAATAAATTATACAAGTGCTCCCATCAATGTAAAGGCCGATTTTTCAGTTAACGGTAAAGAGATAGCCACTGTTTCAGAAACAATAAAAGCAAACGATGCCGCCACCGGCGAACTGGAAATAACAGCCACTCCGGGAGCAGATACATTGACTGCCCGTTTCACTATGAAAGCCGATAATGGCTTTGCTGATGGAGAACAAAGAAAAATACCGGTACTCAGAAAAGGAACTATGGAAACTATTGGCCAGTTTAATATACTGGAAGGTGATACAACAGTTACAGTTACTGTTCATGAGAATGCCGGTGCTGTGAAGTTGTTTGCACAGAACAACACTTTTGATGTGCTGCTGGATGAAATTGACCACCTGAAAAAATATCCTTATTACTGCATGGAGCAAACCGCTTCCAAGCTCACCGGTCTGCTGATGGAGAAAAAAATCAGGCTGGCGCTGAAACAGGAATTTAAGGAAGAAAAAGAAATCAGTAAACTGCTTGCCAAAATACAGAAGGGGCAACTCTTCGATGGCGGTTGGGGCTGGTGGGAAGGTAGTCGCTTCAATATCAATATCACCAATTACATTACAAGGGCATTGCTGCAACTGCGGGGCGATGCTTTGCTGGAAACCAACATCCGCAATGCACTGCTGTTCCTCAACAACCAGTTGCCAAAGATGAACAAGTATGAGTTGCTCGAAACGCTATATACATTGAATGAAGCAGGACATGATATGGATTACAATTCGTTCCTGAAGCGTTTAACCTTCGATTCATTATCACAACATCAGCAATGGCAGATGCTTTCCATACTTCACAAACAAAAACTGGGTTATGAAAATGAGCTGCAGAAACTGATGAAACAAAAAACTTCTACCATGTTCGGCGGCCTGCATTGGGGAGAAAGATGTTACTGGTGGGACAGGAATGAAATGGCCACTACAGTACTTGCTTATAAGACGCTGGGCAAAATAGACGGCCACGAGAATGAACAAAGGCAGATTACACAGTATTTCTTAGAGCAACGCAAAGAAGGGCATTGGCGCAACACGGTGGAGTCGGCCACCATTCTGTCAGCCATGCTGCCGGATATTATGAAGCGGAATCAAAACTTTACAGAGCAAGCACAACTTACGATTAGCGGCGACACCAGTATTGTGGTGAATAAATTTCCCTTTGCAGCCAAACTGAAATCAGGTGCAACAAATATCACAGCCAGCAAACAAGGCGGAGGCCTGGTTTATTTCACAGCATCGCAGCAGGTGTTTAATCCGGCACCACTGGCGGTTGATTCTAACTTCAGGATCAGGACTTCTTTTGAAGATAAAAACGGAACAACCATTTCAAAACTGAAAGCCGGAGAAAAAGCAAAACTGCAGGTGGTGGTGGAAGTATTGAAAGATGCGGATTATGTGCAGATTGAAGTGCCCATCCCGGCGGGTTGTACTTATGGCAATAAGCACAGCGGTTCCTGGTATGAGCACAGGGAATACTTCCGGGACAAGGTGCTGATTTTTGTTGAACATCTGAGAAAAGGAAAATACACTTACAGCATTGAACTGGAGCCGAGGTATTCAGGAAGCTATACCATCAATCCTGCAAAGGCAGAACTGATGTACTTTCCGGTGTTCTATGGAAGAAATGAGTGTGAGAAAGTAGTGATTGAGAAATAAAGGAGAAGGAGTTTTTTTTGTTACACAGAGAATACAAGGAGAATCCACAGAGTTAGACAGAGAGTTTTGCTTTTCCTCAGTGGTTCTCCGTGTGTACTCAGATTAACTCTGTGTAAGAATTTCTTAATACACTCTACAGAAGCCCTTTGGGCAGAGATTACACGGCATTAAGGTTATACTTTGTGCTTCTTAGCCTCTTCGTGACTTTGTGGCAAAAAAACAACCAGGGAAAAGTATGCATGGCATAAGCAGGAGATTATTTCTAATATATCCTTTATTTTGCATTGAAAGTTCACCATGCCGCCACCAGATACAGTTTATGTTTTAGGAGCAGATTCACAACAGGAAGCAGGAAGCCGACTTTTCGATTCTGTTTACCGGGAATACAAGAGCTATTATCATCCTGAAGATGAACAAAAGCAACAACCGGATTTATCCTGGCTGTTTGTTTTTGTAGTTGTTGTGGGTCTTTCTATTATTGCGGGACTGATAGGTTCAGTCATTAAAGACAAGCTGGGCCTGTTTCGCCGCAGCAATGTTCCTGTTGGCAATAAGGATTTGGTAAATATGGAAATGCACTATGACAAATGGCTTCAGGATCACAATCCCTATTATGCCTCACTTTCGCATGACTTAAGAAAGCGTTTTCTGACAAGGGTGATTCAATTTATTCACTCTAAAGAATTCCATTTTCATTCTCTCGAACCCGATGAAAAAGTTACTGTCCTGATAAGTGGGGCTGCTGTACAACTCACCTTCGGGCTGAAGAATTTCCTTATGGACTATTATCCGGTTATCAATGTGATTAAGAAGGAATATGTGCTGAAGATGGATAACGAAACCTATTACGGGCATGTAAGCCATAACGGAATATATATATCTTGGAAGCATTTCCAGGAAGGGTATGAGGATTATTCAGACTCTGTGAATGTGGGATTACATGAGATGGCACATGCCCTTTCATTTGATGCTTATCTTGGATACGAGGATATACATGACCGGAATTTCAAAATTCGTTTGCAGGAGTTTACTGAGGATGGAGTGCCTGTATTCAGGGCATTGAAGAAGATAACCAGTCATGTGCTGGATGAATATGCTACTACCAACTTTGATGAGTTCTGGGCAGTTTCAGTTGAGACATTTTTTGAAAACCCGGAATTATTCAAACACAACCTTCCCGATTTATACCAGGAGATATGTGATGCGCTGAACCAGGATCCTATGTTGCCGGGTAAAATTATTGACCCTGAAATAGCGGGTATCTGGGTATAACCAATGTCTTTACATCGTCGTTGTCTTATGCTCTTTTATCTCTTTGGGTCTTTGAATAATGTAGTAATAAAGAAGAATGAGGGCTCCTGTTAAAAAGGGGATAAGTGCCAGGTGTTTGCCGGTAACTGTTCCTGTTATTATCTCTTCATCGAAATGGAAGAACTCGCTTATCATCCAGTAGCCGTTGGCGCAAATCCAGAAAGCAATGGCAAGGTTATGGGCCAGTTCTGATTTTATTTCCCGGGTACGCCAGGCAATAACGATGGCAATAGTTAAGGTGGGAATAAACATAGCCAGCCCCAGTTCTCTCCATATCATACACCAGCTGATGTCTTTCAGTAGCCAGAAAACTATATGCATATTTTCCATCCGGCGGTATTTGGCCGGTATGATATACTGGTTATCGGTTACAATAGTCGGCCCCATCTTTTTTTCTGGAAAATAAGAAAAATATAAGAAAGCTAAACTTCATGAAGTCAAATTGATGCCCATTGTGCGGGACGATGAAAGAATTGCGACGCAAGGGACGATGTCCCACGACTTAGTCGGGGCAAGCATGAAAATCTGTTGCTGGTATCAAAATGATTAGTGGCTCAATATTTTGGCAAAACGTTTTACATCGGCTTCGGGAATGAGGGGTTTGTTGTAAACCAGGTGTTCAGCCAATTGTTTGGCAAAGAAAGGTGACAGCGAACAGCCTTTTGTGCCCATGCCATTGAGAATTCCAAGGGATGGATGCTGGGGATGCAGTCCGACAAATGGCCGTCGTTCTAAAGTGGCTGGCCTGTTGCTGGCTATATGGCCGGTGATGGTATAAGGAAGCTTCAGCCATTGCTTTAGTATTTGCTCTGCTTTTTCTCTGAATGCGGCAGTTGGTTCAATATCATCAAAATCCCATTGATAGGCAGAGCCCATCCACCATTGGCCGGGAGTGGCCAGCGGCACCAGCATCATACCTTTTTTATAAATATGATCGGCAGGCAGTTGTGGAATATCAAGCAAAAGAGCTTCGCCTTTGTTTCCTGCGAAAGGCAGATTTTTGAAGTAAGGATTGCTGCTGCAGGCAATGCCATCGCAGAAGATTATTTTTTCAGCGGTTATGCCATTGTACTCAATTTTTTCTGCTGACACATTCAGCAATGACAAATCAAAGTTTTCTTCCAGCAAAAAGTTTTTACTTTTTAAGTATGCTCTCCACGCAGGAATAATGGTTTCAAGATGGGCTGTATAAACCGGAACAATTTCACCATAACCAAATTCATAATTGAAGTAATTGTTGAATCCGGAGTTACTTTCATTCATTGATACATAAGGAGCATTCTCGTCAACCCTGTGCTGAAAACTCAGCCGCATTTGCGGGCTGGGGAAGAAATCAACAACATTTTTTTGAGAGATGCCTTTGATGCCCAGTTCTTTTCCAAGTTGGGTATAGACATTCCAGGTATTGGGAAGCAGCTCATCAATCATCCAGGTTTCAACATGCCGCCGGCCTGTAACCGGGTTGATGATACCGGCTGCAAGCCTTGACGGGGCCTTTGGATTGTTATTATCAATAATAAGAAATGATTTATTTTCTTTTTCGAGATAATAAGAAAGCCATGTACCTGAGATGCCCTGACCGATGATCAGATAGTCAACGTTACCCTGAGCCTGACGAAGGGTATTTGCGGAGTCTTCCTTTTTTCTATTTGACAGCATCTTTAGTTGGTTAATGTCGTTTTCAATTAAAGCTGCTTTCTTTTTCCTAGACCAGCCTTTAATTTGTTTTTCAAGATTGAGGGCTTCTGTCGAATTTTCAATCCATTTTTGCCAAACTAATCGGACGGGTCTTCTTTTATATGTAAAGCAGTTTGTAAAATATCCTGTTTCGTGTTGCCAAATTCTTTTATCTATATCATTTGTAATGCCAGTATAATAGCTGTCATCAGCACATCGTAAAATATAAACTACATACATGAATTATTCTTTTTAACCACCCTTCGTCAGGCTCAGGGTTATACGAGTGTATGCCGAGTTCCCCATAAGCTTTACAGTATGAAAATCTTCAACGGGCCAATTATTGATTAAAGACAGCAACACTTTTATTACATAGCCGTGGCTCACCATTACAATAGTTTCATCAGTATGTTTCTGTTTGATAAAAGAAAGAAAACTGCTCATTCTTTCCGCCATTGATTGCACAGATTCCACACCTTCATGCAAATCTGACTCTTTATATCCTTCCGGGTAATGCTGACCCTGGAGCATACCAAGGTGCCGTTCCATCAGCCTGTCATCAGTAATTAATATGGCTTCAGGATTGTGGCGGTGGACAGCCTCTGCTGTTTGCAGCGCCCTGCCCAACGGACTGGAATAAATAGTTTTAAAACTGAATTGCTGCAATTCTTTTCCCAAGGCATCATTTTCGGCTTTGCCTTTTTCAGTAAGGGTGCCGTCAGTTTGCCCCTGGGCTATTTTAAGGCCGTTCTCAACAGTTTCTCCGTGGCGGACTATTATCAGCGTAAGCATAAAATTGTAAAACGCAAATGTATAAAAGTTACACAGAGGATAACAGAGAAAACACGGAGTTGCACAGAGATTTTTGTTACCTCAGAGGTTCTCTGAGTCATCTCTGTGCAACTCCGTGTAACTTTCCTTTTACGGCTGTAAAAAAACTTATTCAACCGTTATTCTCACTCCTTCACTGTGTGAGGTGAACTCAGGGGCATACATACACTGGATAGTGGTGATGCCATTACTGAAATTTCCTTTATGGGTTACAAACAGCGGATATTCGAATACATAGGTTCCTTTCCGCAGGTTGCTGAAGAAGAAATTGGTGCTGGCATCTTTGGTGCTTTCGTAATAGCCTAAGCTGCCCTGCCATTTATACTGGCTCAGCACATTCACTGGTTCCAGTGCCGATGCCCGCATATCTTTCATGTGTACATATTCCATATCACGGTCAACCCGCAGTTCAACCCGTACCTTAATCTTATCGCCAACTTTCAGCACATCGCCATCATTAACCGGAGTAATTACCGGACCACGGTCGCTGTTCTTTTCTACAAAGAGTTTTTTTGACAACTTCAATGGTGTGGAGGCTGATGTGATCTTATCCAGGTCTTCAAAATATTGCCAGTACACACCGCCCCAGGAGGCCCCCGCCAAACCTCCCCCGCCGGGGGAGGCTTCCGGAGTCTCTACTTTTACAGAGATTTTGCCCATTTGCGGATTTACTTTATTGCCTTCAATGGTTTTTTTGAAATAACCGGTGCCGGCTTCTGTTTTATTATCGGCAGAACTGATAACCATGTTATCAAGATTGATGGTTACAACCGGTTCTGTGGCCAGCCAGTTTGTTCCCCGCAACAATAAAGCGTAGCAGGCTTCGGCGGTTGCCTTTGTTGTTTTCCAGTTATTGGTTTGTTTATTTTTCAGCAGCCATGTACGCAGGTCATCCACAGCTTTGGTATCTTTTCCTGCTTCCTGGAAGGCTTCAATCATCAGTGAGTGAGTCTCAATCGGCATCTCATACCAGAACCATCCATAACGCTGGTCTTTCCAGTACATACCCAGCTCTTCGTTGCTGATGGAAGTTTCTTTCAGCGATTTCAAAATGGCTGCCGGTGTTTTTGCATCACCGGTTCTGTATAAGGCCAATGCTGCCATGCCCTGCATATACTTGCTTTGCCCCACCCAGGTTTGCTGCATACGGCTGCGGAAATAGTCATAGGCCTTTTTATTACCTGCTATTTCAAATTCGGGGAAGAAGCTTCGCATATACAGATACTGGATGATGGTGTAGTCCGGTGTGTAGCTTTTCAGGTTTACCTTATACTTGATGAGGTTGTTGTAGTCTTCTGTAATCTTCCTGTCAAGATAAGGAATAGCGGTGTTTACAATACTTGCAATATTCATACTCTGGCCATCTGCCACTGCTTTCAGTTTTTTAAGATGGCCGATACCGGTTACAATGTATTGTGTGATGTAGCGGTCATCGGGCCCGCCGGTAAACCATACAAAACCACCATTAGGGCTTTGCATTTGTTTCAGTTTGTCGTAAGCACTGTTCAGTTGCTCACTCATCCTTACCAGGTCAAACAGCAGGGCAATATTTTTCTTTTGCTGTGCTTCGTTTTCTGCCTGCAATACCCACGGAGTTTCTTCCAGTAATACAGCTTTCAGTTCCTGGTTCTTTTGCAGGTTGCTCATCAGCGCAGCGGTGTCTTTTATCTTCCACTGTTCAAATACCTGTTTTATTTTGGGTGTTGAGCTGGCAATATATGTGGCCAGTGAATTGGCATAGTACCTGTTCCATGTTTGTTCGGCACATTCGTAAGGATATTCCATCAGATAGGGCAGTGCCTGCACGGCATACCAGGCAGGATTGCTGGTGTATTCAACGGTAAGTGCATGGTGCTGCAATGTGGATGATGAACCGGAATTCAGCAGTTTCTCGAATGTAAAATCTTTAGTGCCGGTGCCACGCATTGGCAAAGGCATGGTTTCGGTTACCAGCATCCTGTTGGTAAGCACTGGCAAAGCATTTTCTTCGCCATCAGAGAAGGTGCCGGCTTTGGCAACAATCCTCCACACCAATGCTTTGTTGAAACGGTAAGGCACTTCAATAGGGAACATCACAGCTTCGCTTTGACCGGCAGCTACAGTGAAGAACTGGCTTGGGATCGAGTTTTTAAACCAGCCATCCACCGGCTGATTGGTGGCTGCATCAAAAAGCTGCAGTTCGGCAGTACCGGTTATTTCTTTATCAGAAAGGTTCACCACTTTGGTGCTTAATTCCATACGGTCGCCTTCACGCAGGAAACGGGGCGCATTGGGCTGCACCATCAGGTCTTTTTGTGTAACGATTTCTTTGGTGCTGGTGGCAAAGGCTGCATCCTTAGTATGCGCCAGCGCCATAAACTTCCACTTTGTTAATGCTTCGGGCATGGTGAAGGAGAATTCGATATCACCATTTTCATCTGTACGTAGTTCGGGGAAGAAGAAAGCCGTTTCATTAAAGTTCTTCCTGATTTTAACTTCGCTGCCTTGCTGGCCGGCTTTTTGGTCTGCGGTTTTTTCAAGTTCGTCTATTGTGCCTTTGCCATCTTTTATTTTCGGAACAGTGAACTTTGATACTGCTATGTTTGCATTATATCCTACGCCTGCTGAATCAGCAACAGCCTTTTCTTCCATTCTTCCTCCACCATCGGCCATCGGGGCCGGTGCGGCCAATGAATAACTAAACTTCATATTTCTCATGTCACCAAAATATCTGCCACCTCCTTCTTCATAAATCAGGTTATCATAGCGCTTATCAACTCCCTTCCATTCTTTTTCCTGGATGTATTTCTGGTTCGATTGCCAGTCGGCAAAACAGAGAGAGCCATTCCAGCTAATGCGGTTATAGAAATAGGGCCACACAGAAGGAGCATACCAGCCATGTGATGCAAACTGGTCGAGAGAGGCATCGTACATACTGCCCAGCATTTCGGCAGCCACTTTTTCTTTTTGCAGACCAGAGATTTTTACTTTCCATTTTTCTTCGCTGCCAGGCAGTGTTTTCTCTCTGAAAGTGGCGTATTCAATTTTCAGCGCCTTATTGCTCCAGGGCACCAGTATGGTTTGGTTATGCTGGTAAAAACGGTTGTGCTTTACAAACACCCATCCCACACCATAGCCGCCACGGTCGGACTCGCCGGCAGGGAAGGAGAAGGTTTTTTTCTCGCCGGACAGTTTCTGGAAACTATAGTTACCCATAAGCTGGTTCCAGGCATTTCCTTTTTTATCAACCTGCTGTATTAAAAAGAGATTGTCGGCAGCAGTACCCAGTTCAACAGTGGCAGTATCGTTTGGCTGCACGGTTGTATTAGTGGCACCGGTCCACAAATACTGCGGGTTGCTGAGCTGGATGCTCTTCTCATCGTACAGTTCAATATATTTTACATCCTTAACTTCTTCTTCATTCTTATCTTTCGTTGAGATTTCAACCACATAAAAACCGGAAGTCCATTTTCCGTTCACTGCTTTCCATTCACCGTTTTCCTTTGTAGAATCGCTTTTGTTAAATGCTTCTGCTCCTTTCTCCCAGCTCTTGTAGTCAGTTTCGTTATCGTATTCATCATAGGGGAAGTTCCTGATGTATTCGTCCTTAGCCATTACAAACTGATCGGGACGTTCCCAATAGCGGCTGCGGATTAGCCTGTTTTCAGCTTTTAGTTTATTGAACACCACATTAACAATGGCAGGTTCATGTTCGCCATTCATGTTTTGAGTGCGGACGAAAATCTGCTTCAGACTGTCGGCTGGTAACCGTTCGGGGATATCAACAGAAAGCATTAGCGACTTGTAACTGACAGAAACCATCTGTTCACCGCTTCTTGTTTCGCCGTTAATGTCTGTTACATCAGCATACACGGTGTAATCAAAAACCGGTTCAAATTTCTTTTCAATCTTCAGATCGGGGATGGCAGTAAATTCCACTTTAAATTTGCCGTCTTTATCAGTTTTTATTTCACCGTTGGTGATTTCCATTTCCTCAACCGGCGGCTGCCACCAGCGCCAGAACAACCAGGGATAGATAAAGCGGGGTTGTCTTACCACACGGTATTTTACAGTAGCGCCATCAATATTATTGCCTGCATAGGCTTTGGCAACACCTGTTACGGTTATCTTGTCATTTACTTTGTAAGTGCCTTTTATCGGTTCGTATTCCACATAAAATTTTGGCCGCTTGTATTCTTCCACACGGAAGGCAGCATTGCCATTATCTTTTTGTGTATAAATGCTGAACTGCCCGTTCATGCCTGATTGTGGCAACTGGAATTTTCCATTGAAAGAACCAAACTCGTTGGTGGTGACATGAATGGTATCAACATCCTTGTAGTTAGCATCTCTTAACACCACTGTTGTTGTATGGTCGGCTTTTACGGCAGAGCCTTTTTCTTTCATATTTCCTGTAAGAACAATGCCTTTGAAATAAACTGTTTGCCCGGGGCGGTAAATGCTCCTGTCGGTAAACAGGTAAACTCTGGTATAAGGCTTTTCATCTGGCAAATATGGGTCACGGTAGTAATAGTCGTAAGTAAAGTCATCCATGAAGAGCCTGTCGTCATCATGTTTTATGTCAAACTGAAAAGAATTATTTCCATAGCCGCTGTTGTCTGTTTTTCCCCTGTCGAGTGCAAAATATCCGTTGGCGTCAGTTGTATAGAGCTTGCCTTTTTCTTTGATGTATTTATATTGCTTGTAGTCGTATTTCTGCACCCACACCTGCACAGCTGCTTTTGCTAACGGGTTGCCATTATTCCTGTTCAGTACAAAGTAATCGTTGTTATTGTTTACATAGCTGATGTTGGACACATGAAAATAACGGGTGCCAAGTAATGTTTTTTTGCCGCTGAAACTTTTGTCATCAGATGCAAGCAGGTAATAATTGCCGGAGGGCAATGCGTCTATTTTGATTTCTGCACTGTGATGTTGAAGGTCGTTGGTTGAGGGCAGTGTTTGTGACCAGCTTTTTAGTGCTTTGGCGGCGGTAAGGATATCCCAGTATTTGCTGTTATTGTCGTTTTCTAATTGTTTTTTCAGTGCCTCATCTGCTTTAATTATCCGCAGGTAAATTGTGTTTACATTTCTGAACTGTACCAGCGAACGGAAAGGCTGGTTAATTACATTCACTTTCTCTAACGTGAAGGAAAATGATTTTGTATTGATTGTATTCAGCAGGTTGTAGCAGTTTACCCTTCCTTCAGAAGAGTCTTTTTGATGCAACACTGTTTCGCAGATGACTTTAGCTTTTATCCTGTCATACCTGTGTGTGGTATCGCCGTGTGGCTTGTAGCTGTCGGCTTTTGAATTGTACCAGGCAGCCATTAAGTACCATGCTTGTACAGCCGCGGGGTAATTGCTGTAGTATTGATCGGCAACATGATTGATGGCTTTGAAATACAGCCTGTCTTTATCGGGATGGGTACTTTTTTCTTTCACAAACTCAATGCGCTGTATGTCGGCATCAATCAGGGCGTCGGGTTTTGCATCATTCAGGTGAAAGGCGATAAGTTCCTGGTAAATGAGCAGTGCCTTGTGCTGAAGAGATAATGAGTCTTTGGTGGTGAATTTTCTTTTTATGAAATCAGCGTCAGGGTCGAAGGCGCTGGCCTGGTCAATTTCAAAAGCGTAAGCCGGTTTGGTAATGTCTCTTTCATCGTTTTCAAAATAGCCAAGTGCTTTGTGGGCCAGCAAATCATAAAGAGTGGGGCGCAGGTGGCGCATATTCCCTTTAATAATGATGGCATCGTAGGGTTGCAGTTTTGTTTCCTGTAACAGTTTTTTATCTGCCAGGGAGAGCAGGTACAGTTCACTTATTTTCTTATGAAAATCATCTATGCCCCAGGTGGCGATATCATCTTTTTTAAATGCTGCTGTTTTGGTGCGGTCATAAAGCTGCCAGCGGTTTTCCTGGAAATAGTTCCAGTACATACCTGCAAGAATGCTGTTGAGTATAGAATATACAGGCCCCTTGCTGGTTCTGATTTCTTTTTCCACTTCAGCAATGGACAGCACTTCATTATCTTCCCTGTTTTCGGATTGCAGGCTGGCAATAGAAACAAGCGACTTGATAATTTGTGCATCCTGTTTTTCTTTTTTAGCCAGTGTATAGATTTTTTTCACTTCTTCAAGTGCTGACTTGGGAAGACCTTTCTGAACAAAGCCTTCCACTTTTTTCCATTCTTTTTCGTAATTCTTTATCGGGGTTTGACTGCTGGCACTCATGTTAAATAAACTTGCGAATAATAAGGTTACGGTTAACCGTTGAAGAACTTGCCATTTCATAAAACTGAAATTTTTTACAAGGTAAATAAAGTTTTCCGTGAATAAGATGCCATACGTCAGGCGATTTCATAAGTTTTCTATTAATAAAACCTGCATAAAAGTTTCCCCTGAAAGCTTTACTGGCATTATGTTCCCGCAGAAACCGGCAACAAACTGAAAGCTTGAGATGCTTCCTTTAACATTTTGTTGATGCCATTTTTCATGAGATGGCACGGCTTTGGAAAAGGTAATGTTGAAACAATATTTTTTAACCATCCCGTATCAGGCGGGATTAAAAAAGAAGATTATGAAAAAAATATTTACACTCTTAGTAGTTACGATGATGTCGCTTTCACTGTTTGCTTACAATGGCAACAGCCGCCTGAGTATTTCTGCAGTGAACAACAAAATGAATCTTAAGGTAGAAGTGGATGGCCGCAAAATTCCGATGCGTGACAACAGCATTACCCTTCGGGATATTGGGGATGGTTATCACAATGTGAAAATCTTCCGTGAAGTGATAAAGAACAACAACGCCTGGGGCAATGGCCGTGCAAAGCAGGAAGTACTGTACAACAGCCGTGTTTTCCTGAGAAGGGGTTATCACCTTGATATTACTGTGAACAGGTTCGGTAAAGTTTTTACTGATGAGGAAATGATTGACAGGTTCGATGATGAGTACTATGACGATGAAGAGGATTATTACGAAGATAATAATCATGGAAACGGTGGCTGGAACAATGGTAATTACCGGGAAATGAACAACCGGGATTTTGAGCAGGCCAAAGAAACCCTGAAGAAAGACTGGTTTGAAAGCAGCCGGGTAAGCACTGCAAAAACCATTATTGATGCAAACTACTTTACAACAACACAGGTAAGGGAACTGATGCAGCTCTTTTCTTTCGATGACAAGAAACTGGAAATTGCAAAGTATGCTTACCGCAAAACTGTTGACAGGAATAATTATTACATCCTTAGTGAGCAACTCACTTTTAGCAGCAGCAAAGACGAACTGGCCCGTTTTATCCGTGAATCAAGATAACCCCCAACCCCTAAAGGGGAGTGAAGCACCCTATAAAGCAAACAACCCTCCAAAATTTGGAGGGTTGTTTGCTTTATAGGAAATGTTTTGATAGATATCTAAAAGCCCTGTTATCGGTTTTGGGGTTAACCTAAAATCTTCTTCATTGTTGCGCCAATATCAGCGGGGCTGCTTACCACATGGATGCCACATTCGGTCATGATTTTCATTTTGGCTTCCGCTGTATCTTCTGCACCGCCTACAATGGCTCCAGCATGTCCCATACGGCGACCGGGAGGAGCTGTTTGCCCGGCAATAAACCCTACAACAGGTTTTTTATTACCAGTCTCTTTAATCCAGCGGGCAGCTTCGGCTTCCATACCGCCGCCGATTTCACCAATCATGACAATAGCATCAGTCTCAGGGTCGTTCATAAAGAACTCAACAGCCTCTTTGGTAGTTGTACCAATGATAGGGTCGCCACCGATACCTACAGCAGTAGAAATGCCCAAACCTGCTTTAGCTACCTGGTCGGCTGCTTCGTAAGTAAGTGTGCCTGATTTGGAAACAATGCCAATTCTGCCCGGAATGAAAACAAAGCCCGGCATAATGCCCACTTTACATTCTCCGGCAGTAATAACACCGGGACAGTTAGGGCCAACCAGCCTTGTATTTTTTCCCTGCAGGTAGTTTTTCACTTTCACCATATCCTGAACGGGAATACCTTCAGTAATACAGACAACTAATTTTATACCGGCTTCTGCGGCTTCCATTATGGCGTCGGCAGCAAATGCAGGTGGAACGAAAATGATGCTGACATCGGCTCCGGTTGCCTTTACACCATCAGAAACTGTATTGAAAACAGGCCTGTCGAGATGGGTGCTGCCGCCTTTTCCCGGAGTTATGCCGCCAACTACGCTGGTTCCGTACTCAATCATCTGAGTGGCATGAAAAGTGCCTTCTGTTCCGGTAAAACCCTGTACAAGGATTTTCGAGTTTTTGTTAATGAGAATACTCATAAATGAATGCTTAAAAGTGGTGCAAAAGTAATGAATTAACTATTGCTATTGCACATATCTGAGGAAAAGGATTTCACTCCTGTTATAGCTTATCAATGCCCGTCCTGATATCATTTGCAGCCGGTTAGATTTAGGGATCAGGCTGTCAGTAACAGGAACAGGAATTGAATATCCTTCTCTGAATAAAACCGCATTAGCTCCGGTCAATTTCCCTTTTTTAATTACTGATTTCAGCACAGCCTCTTTTTCATTATTCCAGAAGTCATCAGATACATAAATACGGCCAATGATAATGAACTTCCTGCTGATTGCAGATTCGTCAACAAATACATCAACAATGTCTGTGGGAGGATAAGAAGCCCCGATGTAATCTATCCGCCTGGTATAACAGGAAAGGAGTAATAAAGTAACGATAAGCGGGGGGAGTATTTTTTTCATATATCCGGTTTTGGTATAAAAGAATGTTGCACATAATTGTCTCACAAATTGTGCCTCAACGATGGATATAAAAAAAACCTTTGTTAAAGATGCTGGTCTTTCTTTGGAAAGATATTCCTGTGGTGCGGAATCTGCCCGGTTTCTTCGAGCATACGCATATCCTTGGCATCCTGCAGAAATTCGGAAGCAAAGATGAAATCGTTCAGCCGCTGGTTTTTACTGAAGATTATTTCTTTGTTATTGCCTTCCCATTCCTTTTGCCCCTGGTACATATACAGGATGTAATCACCGATTTCCATCACACTGTTCATGTCGTGGGTATTGATGACGGTGGTCATTTTGTACTCAAGTGTTATTTCTTTAATCAACCTGTCAATAACCAGCGAAGTTTGAGGGTCGAGACCGGAGTTGGGTTCATCACAGAAAAGGTATTTGGGGTTAAGAACAATGGCCCTTGCCAGTGCCACTCTTTTCTTCATACCGCCGCTGAGTTCTGATGGATATTTTTTATTTGCATCGACAATATTGACCCTTGTCAGCACTTCATTTACCCGGTCAAGTTTTTTCCTGAAGCTGTCAGTGGTGAACATACTAAGCGGAAACATTACGTTCTCTTCCACAGTAAGGCTATCGAATAGAGCCGCCCCCTGAAAGAGCATGCCGATTTCTTTCCGGATGGCTGTTTTATGCTCACCTTTCATGGCTGTAAAATCCTGACCGTTGTACAGCACATGGCCTTCATCGGGTTCAAAAAGCCCAACCATACATTTCTGCAGCACAGTTTTGCCACTGCCACTGCTCCCAATTATAAGGTTGCACTGGCCGGCTTTCATAACGCAGCTAACATCTTGAATTACCGCTTTGCCGCCAAAACTTTTCTTTATGTTCTTTACTTCAATCATGTTACAGCAACAATGCAGATAATAAATAGTCAGCGAATAATATCATTATACAACTTACAACCACTGCTTTTGTACTTGCTTTACCAATTTCCAATGCACCGCCTTTTACGTAGTAACCAAAAAATGCCGGGATACTTGATATAATGAAAGCAAAGACATAAGCTTTGATCAATGCGAAAATCACATTAAAAGGCACAAAAAACTCTAACAGACCTTTGTCGTAAACGGGGCCTGTAAGAATCCCTGCGGCAGTGCCGGCAAGCCTGCCTCCCCAGATTCCTAACACCATTGCGATTACCACAAGGAGAGGTATCATCAATAATGCGGCTGTAATCTTGGGAAGTATTAAATATGTTTTTGAGTTTACTCCCATTATTTCCAGGGCATCTATCTGCTCGCTAACCCGCATATTGCCCAGTTCGCTGGCAATGCGGCTGCCAGCCACTCCAGCTAAAACGATACAGACAAGTGTAGGGGCAAATTCAAGAATTACAGTGTCCCTGACAATCTGCGCAATCGTAGATGCCGGGATAAGCGGACTGACCAATTGATAGGCCGTTTGGATTGTTGATACAGCACCAATGAAAACAGAGATTATGGCTACGATACCTAATGAACCAACTCCAATCTCTGAACATTGGTGCATCAGTTCTTTCCAATACATCTTCTGGTTCTCCGGTTTGGAAAACATCCCTTTCAGCATCAGCAGAAAACGTCCTATGTCAGAAAAAATGGTCATTTTTTACCGGTTACAAATACAAAGCTACTTATATGGCCAATATTATCATTGCGAATATCCTTTCCATTTTGTTACAGTTCTTTATTCTCAGCAGGTTTAAACCGTTTCCACCAGCCAGATTTCTTCACAATCTCATCAGTAGGCAATTTACTTTTAATCTGGGCATCCACAACAGCAATCAAAGCCATGTTGATAATACTGCGGACAGAGCTGCCTAATTGTAAAATGTGCACTGGTTTTTTCAATCCAAGCAAAATTGGGCCTACTGCATCCGCGGTGTCTAATTCTTTCATCAGGTTATAGGCAATATTACCAGCGGCGAGATTAGGAAATATCAGGGTGTTCACATCTTTGTCCACCAGTTCGCTGAAAGGATAATTTTCTTTAATCAGCTCCTTATTAAACGCCACGCTGGCCTGCATTTCACCGTCAACGATCAAACTCGGCATTTTTGTTTTTACAATTGACCTTGCTTCGGCCACAAGCCTTGCTTCCGGAGAGTCACTGCTGCCAAAATTGGAATAACTAAGCATGGCTATCCGGGGTGTAATGTTGAAGTTTCTAACTTCTTTTGCGGCGAGTAATGTGATTTCAGCGAGGTCTTCAGCAGTTGGGTTAAAGTTTACTGTTGTGTCAGCAAGGAACAGCGGGCCTTTCTTTGTCAGCATCATATACATGCCGGCAATTTTTTTGATACCATCTTCTGTGCCGATGATTTGAATAGCCGGGCGGATAGTATCGGGATAGTTTTTGGTAAGCCCTGAAATCATAGCATCCGCTTCTCCGCATTCCACCATCATGCTGCCAAAGTAGTTCCTGTCACGCATAATCTTTCTTGCCTCGTATGAGTTGAATCCACGGCGGCCTCTTTTTTGCAAAAAGATATCTGCGTATTCGTTTCTTTTGTCCTCCTGTTCATCATTTCTTGGGTCAATCACAGGCAGACCTTCAATCTCAATTCCGTTTTCAATAGCAATCCTGTTAATACGCTTTTCATCACCAAGCAAAATGGGGTAACCAACTCCTTCGTCAAATACAATCTGTGCTGCTTTAAGGATCTTTACATTGTCAGCTTCCGCAAATACAATGCGTTTTGGATTTCTTCTTGCTTTATTGCCAATAATCCGCATTACCTGGTTGTCTAAACCAAGGCGTTTATTCAGGTTGTCGGCATATTCATCCCAGTTGGTAATAGGCGATAGTGCATCACCGGCATCCATTGCTGCTTTGGCTACTGCCGGGGCAACAGTGGCGAGCAATCTTGGGTCAACGGGTTTGGGAATAATGTAGTTGGGGCCAAACATGATGTTCTTTTCGTCGTAGGCCATATTTACAATATCAGGAACTGTTGTTTTTGCGAGATCAGCCAGTGCTCTTACGGCTGCCAGTTTCATTTCCTCAGTTATCTTCTTTGCCCTGACATCTAATGCCCCACGGAAGATGTATGGGAAGCCCAGCACATTGTTTACCTGGTTGGGATAATCACTGCGGCCTGTTGCCATGATGATATCCTTACGGGCACCGGTTGCTTCTTCGTAAGTAATCTCCGGATCTGGATTTGCCATGGCAAATACAATCGGGTTTTTTGCCATGCTCTTAATCATATTTGCGTTCAGTACGCCGCCTTTGCTGAGTCCGATAAATACATCAGCATTTTTCATTTCTTCTTCCAGTGAATTGTTTTTCCCGCTGCTGGCAAACTCTCTTTTCTGATCATCGAGGTCAGTGCGGCTTTCGTGTATCAGCCCTTTGCTGTCAAATACACGGAAGTTTTCCTTTTTTGCACCCAGGGCTATATAAAGCTTAATACAGGAAATAGCAGCAGCACCTGCGCCGCTTACAATTATTCTTACTTTATCAAGTTTCTTTTTCTGTATCTCACAGGCATTAAGCAGGGCTGCTGCACTGATGATAGCAGTTCCATGCTGATCATCATGCATTACAGGGATGTTCATTTCGGCTTTCAGCCTTTTTTCAATATAAAAACATTCGGGTGCTTTTATGTCTTCAAGATTGATGCCGCCAAAAGTTGGCTCCAGCGATTTTACAATCTCAACGAACTTCACCGGATCTTTCTCGTTGATTTCAATATCAAACACATCAATGTCGGCAAATATTTTAAAAAGAACTCCTTTGCCTTCCATTACCGGTTTGCCTGCCTCTGGTCCAATATCACCAAGTCCCAGCACCGCAGTACCATTACTGATTACAGCTACCAGGTTTCCTTTAGCAGTGTATTTATATACATCGTCTTTGTTGGCAGCAATTTCAAGACAGGGCCATGCCACTCCGGGTGAATAAGCAAGCGAAAGGTCTCTTTGTGTTTTTGCTTCTTTGGTAGGAATTACCTCTATCTTTCCGGGCTTGCCGTTAGCATGATATTCAAGTGCCTGTTGTTTGCGTAGGTCGTTTTGCATGAGATAATAAAAATTTAAGCCGTGTAATTATTATCACAGCAGTTTGATTTCTGCAGTATTAAAATACTGCATGTTTCGCCAAAGTTAGGTAAATAAAACTGGTTCTTCTGGGAGCTAATTTGCTTTTTTAAGTCTTGATATTTTTTCTAGTGCAGAGGATAATAAATCATATAGAATGTCTATGTCTTCTTTTTTTGCTGATAGTTTTACAGTTTCTATTTCACTATTTAACCGATAATATTGAAAAAAATCATGCTCTAATGCCTCACAAATTTTAATGAGAATTCCTGTATCAATGGTTTCCCTTTTTGTAATGCTTTGAATATTTTGTCTTGTTGTGTTGATTTTCTTAGCGAGGGCAGAATGACTCACACCTTTGTTTTTCAAAACAATTCTTATTGTTTTCCCGATGTGTATAGCCATATGGTAAAATTCTTATCCTGTTGAGAGAATCCAGATATTATGAGTATTATAATTGTTTACATTGTAAAAAATTTGTTTACATAGATATTAAAACCTATATTTGGTAATCACAATATTGTGTTCATCAAAATTCTTAATTATGAAAAAGGCCTTGTTCTTTATTTCCTTATCCGCTGCTATTCTTAGTTGTTCAAAAAACAATAAGGAATTATCAGATTTAACTCAAGAAGTAGTTGCACAGAAATCTATTGCGTCAATGAAGCAATCATATGGGTTTTTAAGTGCAGCGGAGAAGTCAAGTCTGTGGCAGACAAAACTAAATGCTGTTCTAGATAATGACAATCAAAAATTAACATATAGGCAGCGAGAAATTGTAGCTGAAATAAAAGGGATGCTTGAAAAATATTCAATGGAAGATTTGATTGCGAATAGCCAAATTGGCGAGAATTTCTTAAATCAACATCTCAGCGAGTATGCACAACATTTTACTACTAAACAGTTGTATTTGCTTATTGAGAACCCTTATTATGTAAAAAACTTTTCTATCTTTAATGCAGATGCATATTTGGCTGTTTTAAAGTCAGGAGATGAGTATCAGTTAGGAGTGGCTGCACCATCTGTATCTGATTGTTCATGCTATTATAATATTAGTTGCGGACTGATTGGCGGATATTGTGATTGGAAGGCAGGGTGTATACAAGTTGCTGAGTGTGGTTTATTTGGAACATCTAATTGTAAGGGTAAGTGTGATTAAATATATAGTTTAGGTTGTCTACCTAAGTTGATTTTCAAAAAATTTCGTAATTAATTGGACATGCTGTAATATAGCTGTATGTCCAATTTTTGTTTGACTTGTATTGCATTTTCAGAAAGAGTATACAAATGAAGAAAAAACAAGAAAGCGTTCTGTTTAGACTGGGTTGGGCAATAATTATTTTTTTGATTTCTTCGATTATTACCGCAGTAACTGCGAACCTAACTTTTTTGATACATTCGTTTGGTGTTCTACCAAGAACTGCGCTATATTTTTTAAAATCGTTACTATTTTTTACTGCGGTTTTATTGGCGCAGAAAAAAAACACATCTGGGTATTTATATTGGATGTTCGTTGCTTCAAGTTTTATCATAGATATGACCGTTTTTATTAATGGCTTGAAGCTCATTCCTTTACGATTTCCATTTGCTACACTTTTTTCTTTGTTTGGTATTTTTATTGCACATCTGTATGTAAATAAAAGAAAGTGGCTTTTATTGGCGTGTATATCTTTTCTGTCTTTTACTTTTCTTTCCCACTATTTTTTTGTTCCCGCAATCATCCGTTATATGGAAAAAAAGGAAGGGAAAGGTATAAAGTATTTATCACCGATGCAAACCGGTAAGTTATTTACCGTTGACAGCACTTCTATTTATCTTGGTGACACCTTGAAAGGTAAGTGTATTTTAATCGAATACTATTTTGTTGGATGCCCTCCTTGTGAAAGAAAAATGAGGTACTTAAAAAAAATAAAAAATGATATTAATACAAATGAATTTGAGATAATATTGATTTGCTCGGGAGAAATCACCCCTTTCAATATTTTTAAGGAAGATGCTTTAAAACACAAAGAGTTCACATTTTCTTTTTTTTATGACAGGTTCAATATTAAAGAATCTTTTATGCCAGGGAAAGAATATCCTCATGAAATTATTGTTGATAAAAAAGGGAAAGTTCATTCATATAAAATAGGGTTTAATAATGAAACAGCTAATTTCTATTTATCAGAAAATTATCAAACGATTCGGTCAATTTTGGATAATTAATTTAATAATACCTCTATTTCTTTTTTCTTGTGAAAATCGAAAAAAGAATCATTCTGAATTAGGCTTTAAGAAATGCTCAAAGGGTGTTGATACTGTCATTGGCGGGGAGAGTATAAAAAGCGAATACCTTCTTTACAATCTGAGTGATAGAGTCCTTGTAATTAATGACTTTAGAATAAGCTGCGAATGTTCGCATTCTAATCTATCAAAAAAACAAGAAATAATGGCTAGAGATTCTTTTCGGCTTACAGTAACTATTGATACAGATACCTCAGAAATCGGCAAAGGAAAAATCCTTTATCTGTCTTTACTGTGTAACACAAAAAAAGAAATTAATACACTTTCATTTCCAATATATATAAAAGGAAAGTAAAGTACTATTTAAAAAATCGAAAGTCCTGATTTACTTGGATATTGCGTTTTTTGTTATCATGCGTATTATATCGGGCAAGTCAAAATTCTATTCTAAATTTTCAAGATATTAAATATTGCCAAATTGCTTCCGAACCATGCCATTATTCCCATTCCTGTTTCAATTGCGTCTTCGTCAACATTGAAAGTGGGGGTGTGAACACCGGATGTAATCCCTTTACTTTTGTTCATAGTGCCCAACCTGAAAAAGCAAGCTGGAATTTCCTGAGCATAATAGCCAAAATCTTCTGCTCCCATCCGTAATTCTGTTTCGCTTACATATTCTGTACCCAGGTAAGTTTCTGCAGCTTTCATGGCAGCATCATTCACTTTTTCGTTGTTATATACACAAGGATAGCCAACATCAATATGCAGATCAACTTCACCTCCCATTGAGTGAACAATGTTTTCAGATATGTTTCTGATTAACTCATGCGCCTCAAACCGCCATTGCTCATCCATTGCCCGGAAAGTTCCCATAAGCTTTACTTCGCCGGGGATAACATTTGTTGTATTTCCTCCGTTAAATGATGTAATCGACAACACAGACGGGTTAAAAGGATTATTGTTACGGCTGACGACTTGTTGTAATGCAATAACTAATTGTGAACTGATTAGTATCGGATCGACTGCAAGATGTGGCGAAGCTGCATGGCCTCCTTTTCCTTTTATGGTAAAATATAATTCATCAGCACTGGCCATTACCTTTCCGCTGCGGAAACTGAGTTTACCAGTATCCATCATGGTGTGTACATGAAGGGCTAGTATGGCCTGTGGTGCAGGATTTTCCAGCACTCCATCCTTTATCATTAATGAAGCGCCGCCAGGATTCTTTTCTTCACCGGGCTGAAAAATCAGCTTTACAGTGCCTTCCCATTCGTCTTTTAATTCGCTCAGAATTTTTGCGGCACCAAGCAAACAGGTAGTATGCACATCATGTCCGCAGGCATGCATTACACCATCTACTTTTGATTTATAGGGAACATCATTTTCTTCTTTGATTGGCAAGGCATCCATATCTGCCCGCAGGGCAATAATCCTGTTGTCAGGGTTTTTACCCTTAATCAACCCCACTACACCAGTTGTAGCTTTTATTTCAAAAGGAATTCCAAACTCAGTTAGTTTTTGCTGAACAAATTTCGAGGTTTCGAATTCCTGGTAGCTCAACTCCGGATTGGCATGTATATGCCGCCTGATTTCAATAAACTCAGGGGTATATTTTTTTGCCAGTTCTTTTATTTTCAATTGCATTACACAAAAATAAACAATCTGCGCCGGAGGCAAATGCAAAAATCCCCTGGTAAGCCGGGGGATTTTTATGCAAAATCGGATAATATGATGATTAATCTTCGGTCTCGTTTTCTTTGCCGGGTTTTACTTCAATGACATCCTTCATAATAAAAACCCCTTTTGGAAAAAATGGATTGAGTTTTCGTTGATATGTTTCTGCATCCTTTCTGTCTTTAAAATTTCCTGCTTTTACTTTATAATATGGCGACTGGTGCCACAAGTATGCTTTTAACTCCGGAAAGGTGCTATATACTTTTGTTTTTGCAGCAATTGCTTCTTCACGGCTGTTAGTACTGATAATAAGCAGACGAAAGCCCTTGTCAGTTCTTCTGCTTTCTCTTGTGGTGGCTTCATTAATCTCGGCTTGTTTTTTAACCAGCAGGTCAAGTCTTGCATCTTTGTGTACGATAACTGAACCACTGTCAACGTTATTTCCGGTTGTGTCTGTAGCAAGTTTTTGTAAATTCTGGCCGAATAAGGTTGCCGAAGTCAATAATAAGAATATGGAGAAAAGTATTTTCATGTGCTGCTTATTGCAAATTTCTTACCAAAAATCAGTATCCGCCACCAGCACCTGCAATGTTTTCTACCGGGTGCCAGGTTGTTTTAATTTCCTGTGTGTCAAGAATAAAATAAGGCGATTGCCCTTCTTCTGTCTCCCACTTTATTTTATCGTAGAAGAAAATTCTTTTTACGTTCGTTGCCGCTTTTTCCTGCATCATTTTCTTTACATCAGAATTGTTTTCGCAGTAAATGGTTGCATTCACATCCATATGGTCAACGAACCAGCTTGCCAGTTCGGATGGTTTACCTGTTAATATATTCACAACGCCACCGGGCAAATCGGACGAGTTGAGTACTTCGGCAAAGGTGACTGAGCAAAGCGGTTTCTTTTCAGAAGCCAAAACTACACAAGTATTTCCTCCTGCAATAACCGGAGCAATCACAGATACTAATCCTAATAACGAGTCGCTTTGGGGAGTGATGATAGCGACCACTCCTGTAGGCTCAGGAACAGAGAAGTTAAAATGTGATGAAGCCACCGGGTTAACAGCGCTGAACAATTGCTGATA
Source organism: uncultured Chitinophagaceae bacterium (assembly GCA_937858715.1). Taxonomy (GTDB): domain Bacteria; phylum Bacteroidota; class Bacteroidia; order Chitinophagales; family Chitinophagaceae; genus JJ008. The sequence goes on from CALLZY010000112.1 coordinate 84,876, forward strand.
TTTATCGCACCAACCGGCATAGTAAATTAACCGGTCAATAGCCAGGTTCACTTCTTTTTCCGCTTTTACTTTGGAGGCATCCTGTAACATCAGTTCTTCTACAAACTGGGCCTTTCTGCCTTCAAGCATTTCTGCCATACGATAAAGAATCTGGCTGCGGTTAAAAGCAGCTCGGCCACTCCAGCCGCCAAAGGCACTGCGGGCTGCCACAACGGCGTCACGAAAATCTTTGCGGGAGCAAAGGCATACATTGGCCAGTTTTTTACCGGCAGCATTCACCGGAATGTAATAGCGGCCAGACTCTGTTCTTGGGAATTGGCCGCCTACATATATTTTGTATGTTTTGAGTACTTCGATACGTTGTTTTGTTGTAATAGTTACCATAGTTAATTCGTTTAAGAGTTTAAGGGTTTAATGGTTATTTCTTCCTGACCCCTTTAACTTCTGTTTTTTGCAGATACTCAATTAATTTTTGAATCATCGCACTTACCCTTACTGCCATAATATACAATTCGTCAAACTGTTCCTGACTCAGGTAGTTCCGGTCCACGGCTCTGTAGAGTTGTGACCTGAACTCTCCGCAAGAGCCTTTTGAATAACCAAGAAACTGAATAAACTCAGCCCTTGTTCCTCTTTCAAACCCTTCAGCAATATTATCCATTATTGAACCAGAAGAAGATTCAATCTGGTTTATTAACTTATAACTGCTTTTAAATTGTCCATTATCGATAAAGGTTCCAATCTTGCTGCACAATTCCCTTGAAACTTTCCAGGCATCTATTTCTTCAAAACGTTTTATTGTTGCCATGAATATTCATATTAAGGTGTAGTTGACATAAAATTACTTTAGAGATAATCACTTTATCAGAAAACTATTAGTTTCGGATACCAACCCTTAAACCTTAAACCATTTAACCTTTCAACGTCAGATACGGCAACAATCCATGCAACCCGCCTTCTCTTCCAAATCCACTTTCTTTATAACCACCGAAAGGAGAAGTGGGGTCAAACTTGTTGAACGTATTGGCCCAAACAACACCAGCTCTCATTCGTTTGGTCATGTTGAAAATCTTGGAACCCTTATCAGTCCAGACACCGGCGCTTAAACCATAAGGAGTATTATTTGCTTTCTCAATTACTTCATCATCTGTTCTGAATGTCAATATTGCCAGCACCGGCCCAAAAATTTCTTCCTGTGCTATGCGGTTGCTTTGTGCTACGTTGGTAAAGAGTGTAGGTTTGCAGAAGAAACCTTTCTTAGGCACAGCGCAACTGCTTTGATATATCTCAGCGCCTTCTTTTTTACCAATTTCAATGTATTCCAGAATTGTTTCTAATTGCTGTTTTGAATTGATGGCTCCGATATCTGTGTTTTTATCCAGCGGGTCACCAACAATCAGCGACTCTAATCTGTCTTTCAGTTTCCTGATAACAGTTTTGGCAATAGATTCCTGTACATACAACCTTGACCCGGCGCAGCACACATGGCCCTGGTTAAAGAAGATTCCGTTAATAACGCCTTCCACTGCCTGGTCAATCGGGGCATCTTCAAAAATAATATTGGCCGCCTTTCCTCCCAGTTCCAGTGTTAATTTTTTATCAGTTCCTGCAATGGCCCTTTGTATCATCTTACCCACTTCAGTTGAACCAGTGAAAGCAATCTTGTTCACATCAGGGTGTCTTACAATTGCATCGCCGGTTGAGCCCACTCCGGAAAGAATATTCACCACTCCGGGTGGTAAATCGGCTTCTTCAATTATTTCGGCAAGTTTCAGTGCTGTTAAGGGTGTTGTTTTTGAAGGCTTAAACACAACAGTGTTGCCTGTTGCCAGTGCCGGAGCAATTTTCCAGGCAGCCATCAACAGCGGAAAATTCCATGGAGCAATCTGTCCCACCACTCCCAGCGGGGCAGTTTTCCTGTTGGGGAAAGCATACTCCAGTTTATCGGCCCAGCCAGCATAATAAAAGAAATGATTGGCAGCCGTAGGCACATCAAAATCACGGCTTTCTCGGATAGGTTTGCCGCCATCCAGCGTTTCAATTATAGAAAGTTCCCTTGCTTTTTCCTGCACCATACGGGCAATGCGGAAGATGTATTTAGCCCTTTCTTTTGCTGGCATTTTCTTCCACACTTTTTCGTAGGCATTTCTGGCAGCAGTTACAGCTTTATTTACATCTGCTTCATTGGCCACTGCCACTTCACTCAGTTTTTCTTCCGTTGCCGGGTTTATGGTATCAATGTAAGTCTTGCTCAGCGGCTTTTGCCATTTACCATCAATAAACAAATCGTATTGTTTGTTGATGGTGGCTGCACTTTTACTTTCTGGTGCAGGAGCATAAGTCCAGGAAGTATCAAACTTCAGTTTCAGTGTATTGTTTTTTGCTACAGGCTTCGCCGTTTTTTTAGCAACTTTTCCTGCACGGCTGGCAGGGTTTGTTTTAACAGCCATAATTTATTTTTATTTTACCGGCGACATTACCACGGATGAACTTCCGTTGCAATCGCAGATTTGTTAATTTATTTTCTTCCAGTGGAAGAGGATAAATTAATCACTCTTCATCGTTTTGTTTGCTTATCAGCTTTTCATTTCTCGCAGCGAAATTGCAGGGCAGCGGCGCTGCATTCGTTGCTCCGCTGCGGCCTTTGCGTGAAATCTAATCCACCGAAAAATAATTTGCACTCTGATACATTCCAGTTTCCATTTTCACTAATTGCATCAGCACATCATTAGCAAGGCTGCTGGCACCAAAGCGGAACCATTGGTTTGTCAGCCAGTCTTCTCCCAGCACTTCTTTCACCATTACTAAATAATGTAAAGCCAGTTTTGATTTGGATATGCCACCTGCCGGTTTCATACCAATCATTTTTCCGGTTTTATAGTAAAAATCCCGGATGGCTTCCAGCATTACTAATGTAACAGGCATGGTAGCGGCTGGCTGAATTTTTCCTGTTGATGTCTTGATAAAATCAGCACCGGCATACATGGCAATATCGCTGGCCCTTCTCACTTTATCAAAAGTGCCCAACTCACCGGTTTCCAGGATTACTTTCAGTCTTGCAGGGCCGCAGGCTTCTTTTACAGCTGCTATTTCATCGAAAACAAAGTTGTATTCTCCTGCATGAAACTTTCCGCGGCTGATGACCATATCAATTTCATCGGCCCCGTTTGCAACAGCATATTTGGTGTCACGGAGTTTTACATCTCTTGGTGCCTGCCCGCTGGGGAATGCCGTAGCTACAGCGGCCACTTTTATTCCAGAACCTTCCAGTGCTTTTTTTGCCACTTTCACCATAGATGGATACACACAGACAGCAGCCACAGTGGGCAAGCCCGGTAGCGCATCATGGGGGTGCATGGCCTTGTAGCAAAGCTGTTTTACTTTTCCGTCAGTATCTTTCCCTTCCAGGGTGGTCAGGTCGATCATGTTCAATGTAAGCAGCAGCCCGTTCTTTTTTGTTTCGTTCTTAATACTGCGTTTGGTAAAACGGGAAGCCCTTTCTTCCACACCCACCTGATCAATATGTGGTGACAGGCCGAAATCCGAAATTTGCATTATTGATTTGGCAATTGCCATATTGGTTGAAAAATTTAGTTTCAAAGATAATTAAACTAAGTTGTAATGCTTGGTATCGCATTTAGTGATAATCGTCATCATCACTATCAAGGCTTTTGCCGCAATGCGGGCATGATTTTTTTCTCCTGTTTTTATTTCGCCGCCTGAACTCTTCCAAAAAACCGGCATAAAAGATACCCGATGGGATAGCAAACAAGGCAAAACCTGTAAGCATTATAACGCCGGACATTATTTTGCCAAGTGTTGTCATCGGATACATATCGCCATAGCCTGTAGTAGTTAGTGTAACCACTGCCCACCACATAGTGGCGGGGATGCTGGTGAATTTATCCTTATTAACAGGGTGCAGGTGCTCTGCAAAATACATGATACATGAAGCAATAATGATAAGGAAGAAAATCATTACAAAACTCAGCGTTAACTCACTTGCCCTTCTTTTTAAAACCCTGCTTATGAGTTGAGTGGAATTTTTCATGTAGGCAGTTAGCCTGAACAGACGGAGAAAGCGTAACAGCCTGAGCATCCTTAATACCCGCAGGTCAAGTCCGATAAAGGCATGTAAGTAGGAGGGAAGTATAGCTGCAAGGTCAATTAAGGCCGGTAAAGTGAACATATAACGCAGCCTTCCCCAGAACCAATGCTTGTATTTGTAGGAGTGGGTTGCACTCCATAACCGCAACAAATACTCAATAGTGAAAATGATAACAGAAATAAGGTCAAAATTTCTGAAAAAAGTTTCGTAATGTTTATGTATTGGCTGTACAGTTTCCAGCATTACAGCAATTACATTCAGTACGATAAGGACGATAATAAATACGTTTACAATCCGGTCCCATTTAGGGATCCCTACAGTTTCCGGGTCAAGTAAACCATAAACCTTTCTTTTTACCTCATTGTACATGTGCAATCGTTTTGGCAGGACTAAAGATATTAATAAAAATCCCTTCGTTTTTCGAAGGGATTTTTATTAGGGACTATTATCTGTTCAGGCATCTTTTCCGTGGCACTGCTTGTACTTCTTGCCGCTGCCGCAGGGGCAAGGATCATTGCGGCCGATCTTGGGGCCTACTTTTACAGGCTCTTGCTTGGCACCACCCGACGGATCGTAATAATCTTTTTCGTTGGCTCCATAATCCTGTCCCGCATCATCCACCTGGTCTTTATTGGCTGAAAGGCGGCTCATATCTGTTTTCTGCTGGCGGCCTTCCTTCAGTTGTGCATTTTCCTGCTGTATGGGCAATGATGAATGGCTAAGGAAGGAAACGATATCCTTGTTTACATCATTGTTCATATTATTGAACAGGTTGAAAGCTTCCATTTTGTAAATAACAAGCGGGTCTTTTTGCTCAAGGTAAGCGGTTTGCACACTTTGCTTGAGGTCATCCATAGCCCGGAGGTGCTCTTTCCACGCATCGTCAATTACAGAAAGGGTAATTGACTTTTCAAGTGCATTGGTAAGTTCTGTACCACCTGAGCCGAGGGTTTTGTCAAGGTGTGCCAGCACATTCAGGCCTTTCTTGCCGTCAGTAAAAGGAACAATTACATTCTCAATATGACTGCCTTGAGTAAGCCTGATATTCTTGAAAACAGGAATGGCCTGTTTTGCCAACTCGGCTTTATGACGGGTGTAGCGTTCTGTTATTTCGCTGTACAGCTTGTCGTTCAGTTTGTTAATGTCTCCTCTTTTAAATTCTTCTTCTTCAATTGTCGTATCAAGACCGAAGTTTACGATACAGGCCAATTTGAAACCTTCAAAATCTTCCTGCTCACGGAAGGAATCAACAATGCTTGATGCTAATGAAGAGAAAGAAGTGTCTATATCCAGCGCCAGCCTTTCACCAAACAGGGCATGATTTCTTTTTTCATACACCGCATTACGCTGTTTGTTCATTACATCATCATACTCCAGCAAACGCTTACGGATACCAAAGTTGTTTTCTTCCACTTTCTTTTGAGCCCTTTGTATGCTGTTGCTGATCATGCTGTGCTGGATTACATCTCCTTCTTTATAGCCCAGTTTATCCATGATAGAGGCAATCCGCTCACTGCCGAACATTCGCATCAGGTCATCTTCAAGCGATACATAGAACTGAGAAGTTCCGGGGTCACCCTGACGGCCTGCACGGCCACGCAACTGCCTGTCCACACGGCGGCTTTCGTGGCGTTCAGTACCAATAATGGCTAACCCACCTGCTTCTTTAACACCGGGTCCGAGTTTAATGTCTGTACCACGGCCTGCCATGTTGGTGGCAATAGTAACAGCACCAGGCAAACCTGCTTCTGCAACAACAGTTGCTTCACGGGCATGTTGTTTTGCGTTCAGTACGTTGTGCGGAATTTTTTTCTGCTGCAACATCCGGCTTAGTAATTCACTCACCTCAACTGAGGTAGTACCTACCAGGCAAGGGCGGCCAGCATTGCGCAACGCTTCTATTTCGTCTATAACAGCTTTAAATTTCTCCTTCCTTGTTTTGTACACCAGATCCTGTTTATCATCCCGTATCATTTTCATGTTAGTTGGGATGGTAACCACATCTAATTTGTAAATGCTCCACAATTCTGCGGCTTCTGTTTCAGCAGTTCCCGTCATACCGCAAAGTTTGTGGTACATACGGAAGTAATTCTGCAACGTAACTGTGGCGTAGGTTTGTGTGGCCGCTTCAATCTTCACATTTTCTTTAGCTTCAATAGCCTGGTGCAAACCATCGGAATAGCGACGACCCTCCAGGATACGACCTGTTTGCTCGTCAACAATTTTAATGGCACCGTCCATTACCACATACTCCACATCTTTATCAAAAAGTGTGTAGGCTTTCAGCAATTGCTGTACAGTATGGATGCGATCGGCCTTTTGGGCATAATCGTTTAGGATGGCTTCTTTCTGTTGAAGTTTTTCGTCAGAACCGGCACTGCTTTTTTCAACTTCAGCCAGTTTTACGCCAATATCAGGCAGTACGAAGAACTCAGGGTCTTCGCCGGAACGGGTGATAGTGGCAATACCTTTATCTGTAAGGTCAACTGATTTGTTTTTTTCATCAATCTGGAAAAGCAGTTCTGCATCTACAATGTGCATGTTGCGCATCTGGTCCTGCAGGTAATAGTTTTCTGCTTTCTGCATTTTAACTTTTACGCCAGGTTCACTCAGGAACTTAATCAGCGGTCCGTATTTTGGCAATCCGCGGAATGCCCTGTACAGGTGCAGACCACCGCTTTTTGGGTCGTCATCGCCTTCGGCGAAACGTTTTTTTGCTTCGTTCAGATTGTCCCGAACAATTTTTTCCTGTTCCTGGTATAGCTGCTGTACCCTTGGTCTGTGTATATGAAACTGCTGGTCTTCGCCTTTGGGCACGGGGCCAGAGATGATTAATGGTGTTCTGGCATCGTCAATCAACACAGAGTCCACCTCATCCACCATAGCAAAATGGTGTTTGCGTTGCACCATTTCATCGGGGTTGTGTACCATATTATCCCGCAAGTAGTCGAAGCCGAATTCATTGTTGGTGCCATAAGTAATATCGGCGAGGTATGCTTTTCTTCTTTCTTCGCTGTTTGGCTGGTGCTTATCAATACAGTCAACAGTAAGGCCAAGCCATTCAAAGAGGGTTCCGTTCCACTCCTGGTCACGACGGGCAAGGTAGTCGTTCACTGTTACAATATGCACACCCTCTCCGGCAAGGGCATTCAGATATGCAGGCAGGGTTGATACTAATGTTTTACCCTCACCAGTGGCCATTTCAGAAATTTTTCCCTGGTGTAAAACCATACCACCTATCAACTGCACATCGTAATGCACCATATTCCAGGTTACATTACCGCCTGCAGCCGTCCAGGTGTTTTTGAAAATTGAGTTTGCCCCATCAATGCTGACATAATCTTTCTTTACACTCAGGTCCCGGTCAAGATCGGTGGCTGTTGATACGAGTTCAGTATTGTGCGAGAAGCGGCGGGCTGTTTCTTTCACTACGGCAAATGCTTCAGGGAGAATTTGCTCCAAAACTTCTTCGATTTTTTTATCCCTTTCTTTTTTCAATTTATCGACCTCCTGGTAGATGGCATCTTTCCCATACAAGTCGTTAAAGGGCAGTTCGTCTGCAGCCTTATTTTTTTCAGCTATTTCAGCGTCAATTTCGGCCAGGTGCTCCTTTATGCGCTGGCGAAACTCCTGCGTTTTATGCCGAAGCTGGTCATTGCTGATGGATTGATAGGACTGAAAGTGCTGATTGATTTTGGCAACAACGGGCTGCAATTTCTTTACATCTTTCTCTGATTTGCTGCCGCCAAACATTTTTTGAATAAAACCAAGCATGTCTAAACAGTTATTGAATAATGTGTTATACTTTTAATGCAGATTTTCTTTATGGCCAAAAACCATGCTACTTAACCTTACAGGCCAAATTGGCAGGATGGTTTTTGAAGTGGTCAAAGGTAGGCATTTTGAAGTGTGGTTTTTGGCAGAAACTCAATATTTAAATGCCATAATATGCTAAACTTTTTTAAAAGTGCCGGATTGTTTGTTTTCCTTATTGCGCCATTTCTGGCGTCCTCTCAGATACGCATTGGCAGGGTAGATAGTGTAAAAGATGCTGCAGGTGTCGTTTGTACCTACATCGGTGAAATTAAGAATAACAAACCTAATGGCCGGGGAATGCTGATGTATCCTGAAAACAAAGATGCAATCAGGCTAACAGGGTATTTTGTTAACGGCCTGGCCAATGGCCCAGGGCTGTTGTTGTTCAGCGAATCTGTTACCAGTTGCCGGTTTCTAAATGGCAAGCCTGATGGCAAGGTGACATTTAAGAACAACTCTGCATTTGGCACTGAAACATTTGTGAAAGCGAAAAGTAATGGGAAGGTAATTTCCGTTAAGAACGATAATACCATTTCTTTTTATAGTACCAGGGAGGGAATAATTAATGGCCCGGATTTATATGTGAGCGACAGCGGCGAAACTATTTATCACAAGCGGTATGTGAACGGAGTGCAAACAGGTTCATATATCCAGTACCAGGTAGAAGATAATAAACTGTTTGAGGGCTATTGGAAAAATGGTAAATGGATAAAACAGAATATTACTTTCAAAAGCCTGCTTAAGGATTTGCGGTTTAAAGGGTTTAAGAATGACAAAGCACAGGGAATGGGCATTTTTAATAAGAACAATATGTTTATTGATACTGGTTTTTTAATAGGCGCTGACGGCAGGGAAAGGTATTTTGGTTTGTTTAAGGACGGCCAGTTTACATCCGGTGTACTTATAAACGGAAACCTTGTTTTTGTCGGTAACCTGAAAGCAGGAAAAGCAGACGGCTTTTGCTCGATAATGCAACGAAGCGTTTCATTTTATAATGGCAATTTTAAAGACGATGTATTGAACGACTCTTTGTGTACTTTTTTGAACCTTGAGAACGGTACTACTTACATTGGTAATGCCGTTAATGGTGTTTTTGAAGGAAAAGGAATGTCTTCTACTGCATCGAATGTTCTTTTTATTGGCTCTTACAGGCAAAACAACCTGGATGGAGAGTGTGTAAAGGTGTTCCCGTCGGGGTATAATATCACTGCCAACTGGTCCAAAGATTCGCTGGTTGAAGTAATAAGTGCGGCAGATGCAAACGGAAACAGTATTAATTTTTCTCCGCAAAATATTGAAGAGGGAATTTTAACTCTTGCCAGTCATGCAGATCAGCTCAAAGTATTTAACTTATATCTGCGTTCTGTAAAGGAATACCAATATTACCGGCCTGAAGATGTGATTGAGAATTATATCAATGAAAGCTATTTTAAGCTGCCTGGCTCAGAGTACAATGAGGTTATTACCCGTTTGGAAAAAAATCCTCAGTTGGGTTTTAGCCCTGAGCAGAAGGAATATTTTATTTCTACTATGAAATCAGGTGCCGACAGTGCAACAGCCCTTCGCTATTATGAAGAGTTAACCGGCAAACTAAAGCAGATGCAATTTGTGATAAAACCCGGTAGCAATCCTGTACTGCTGGCAGAGAAAAAAATGCCTTACACTTCCGGGGTCGCCTGCACATTATTTGAATTTCCCGGAGGTGCAGGGTTAAGCAGAAATGTCACAGTGCAGGCATCTGTATTAAACACAAGCATGGGGAAGAACAGTTATTCGGTTGTTTTATTAATTCGCACAGGAGATGTGCAATTTTTTAAATAGCTTTTGGCGGCAATAAATAATATTAAAAAAGGAAACTTGATATTAAACAGTAACCTGTTCATCGTTTTGGTGGCTATATTGTTTTTTACCTGTTTATCATGCAGGAACAAGGATAAAGAAACTGCGGGTTCGGTTTATCCTGCATACATTATTTCTGCTGCCGAAGGGACCGACAACCTGGTAATTACGGCACAACTAAAATCAGATACTGAGTTTGGCGAAGCCAATTCCCTTAACCCTCCATCCGGCTTTACTCTTGACGATGAACCGCTGGTGGCAGACACTGCCAGGTTCGGGGGAGTGTATTATGAAATATTTAAGCCGGTTGATGGTTTTTCAGGCCGCCACAAGCTTGCTTACACTGATAAAAACAGTAAAGTAAGCGCAGCAGAATTCCTTTTTGAGCCATTTACCCTGGAAACAACGATTCCGGAAACAGTATCCCGAGGTGATATTAAACTCCAACTGGCAGGTATTTCTGACAGAGAAATAATAAGAGTAGTGATGGTTGACACCAGTTTTGGCAGCGAGGGTATCAATTATGCCGACACAGTGAAAAACGGAAAACTTCTGATAACAAACTGGCAACTTAGTAATCTTGAAGATGGCCCGGTTAAACTGGAATTGACCCGTGAATATGAAAGATACATGTTCAACAATGGGAGTGTTGCAGGCAAAATCAGTTTCTACTACACATTGCAACGGGAATTTATCCTCAAAACTGACTGATAATCAAGATTTTTCTCTTACGTCTTTTTATCAGGTAACTGTATTGGTCTATTTCAAATTCGGTATGGAATTTCAGCATCAAGGGCTTACTTTTGCGCCTGCCTGCCGGTAGGCAGGGCCAAATTGTTTTAATATATGGCAGGTCAATTAAAAGAGGTTAGAAACCGTATTAAGTCAGTACAAAGTACACAGCAGATTACAAAAGCCATGAAAATGGTGAGTGCGGCAAAGTTGCGCAGGGCACAGGATGCTATCCTGCAAATGAGGCCTTATGCTCAAAAGCTTCAGGAAATGCTGAGCAATATTGTGAGCAACAGCGATGGAGGCGATGGTCTGGCACTGGCTGCTGAGCGTCCTGCGGAGAAAGTGTTACTGATTGTTATTACCAGCGACCGTGGACTGGCCGGTGCTTATAACTCCAACCTTATTAAACTTGCAAAAGCTACGATAGCTGAAAAATATCCTGAGCAGCACACAAAAGGGAATATTACCATCTGGAGCATCGGTAAAAAGGGGTTTGAACACTTTGTAAAGAATAATTACAAAGCCAGCGATACGTACAAAGATATTTTCCATCACCTTACGTTTGAAAATGTGCAGACGGCTTCAAAAGCGGCAATGACAGCTTTTGGAAACAAAGAATTTGATGTGGTGGAAATTGTGTATAGCCAGTTTAAAAATGCCGCCACACAGCGGTTTGTTGTAGAGAGATTTCTGCCTGTTCCAAAAGTTGAAAAGAAGGCCGGTGCTGTAAAAGCTGATTTTATTTACGATCCTTCAAAAGATGAACTGATAGCTGAACTGATGCCCAAAATCCTGAATACCCAGCTGTTCAAAGCGGTGCTGGATGCTAATGCATCAGAGCATGGTGCCCGGATGACAGCTATGGACAAAGCCAGCGAAAATGCAAATGAAATGCTGCGGACTCTGAAGATTTCTTATAACAGGGCCAGACAGGCTGCCATTACCACCGAGTTGACTGAGATTGTAAGCGGTGCAGCAGCATTGCAGGGATAGTTTCCCTCCTGAACAATAAAAAGAATGGGTTCAGAAATTGAACCAAAGGCGTATTTTCGCAATCCTTTAAAAATTAAATTCCCCTTATTAGGGAACAGGGCATGGAAATAACTAACCTGATACCACATATTGAAGCACTGATTTTTGCAAGTGACAAGCCTTTGAGCACACTTGATTTAACCGACATGGTAAATAATGCTCTGGGTTTCCTGGAAGACAGGGTTTCTCTTGATCAGGTTGAAGCTGCGTTAGAAGGTATTACTGAGAAATACAGCGCCGACTTTTATCCGTTTGAAGTAAAACAAAGCGGCGGCGGATGGCAATTTCTCACCCGGCCTGAATATCACAAAACCATTGCCCAGTTAAACGGTGATAAGTTTCTTAAGCGTTTGTCTGCTGCCGCATTGGAAACACTGGCGATAATTGCCTATAAGCAGCCGGTTACAAAAGGCGAGATTGAATCTATCCGTGGGGTAAGTTCAGATTATGCTGTACAGAAGCTGCTTGAAAAGGAACTGATAATTATTACCGGGAGAAATGAAAAATTGCCCGGCCATCCGCTGGTGTATGCCACATCCAAAAACTTCATGGATTATTTCGGTATCAATACTGCAGATGATTTACCTAAAATAAAGGAAGTATTGGCTGAACAATTAGTGGAACCGACCATTGTAAAAGATGCAATGGCAGAAGAAGATAGCGAAAGTGAGGTGCCGGCAACTGAAGCCCTGGGGGAAGAGACCGTAAACCTTTCGGTAGCAGATAATGGCGAACTGGTGGAGAACAAAGACAAGGAAGAAGGAGAGGGAAGCTAAATAATAATAAGATTTTTTATGATGCCATCCTCAACCGGATGGCATTGTTGTATTAAGTACTTTCGCAGTTATGACAGAGAGATTATCAAATGAGTTTTTGCTGCAGGTGGCCAAAGAGTTTGGAACACCTTTATATGTTTATCATGCAGAAAAAATTAAAGAACAATACGGGAAACTGACTTCCGCATTCTCCATTCTTAATACTAAGTTTTTCTATGCCTCAAAAGCACTTACCAATATCAACATTCTCAGGTATATTAAGAACATTGGTTGTAATGTTGATTGCAGTTCGCTTAACGAAGTAAAACTGGCATTACATGCCGGATTTGAACCTTCAGGTATTCTGTACACCTCTAATGGCATTTCATTTGCAGAAATTGAAGAAGTAGCGGCGGCAGGAGTGCACATCAATATTGACAGCCTTTCTAATCTCGAAAAATTTGGAAAGAAATTTGGCAATAGCTATCCGGTTGGTGTAAGGATAAGACCGAACATCATGGCGGGTGGCAATTTGAAAATATCTACAGGTCATACTGCAAGCAAATTTGGCATTCCGGTTCAGCAGATTGCTGAAATTGAAAAAATAATGCAGGATACAAATGTCCGCATCCATGCACTGCATATTCATACTGGCAGCGACATCAAAGATGCAGATGTATTTGTAAAAGGTATCGAAGTCTTATTTGATCTGATTACGCATTTTCCTGACTTAAAAATAATTGACCTTGGAGGTGGGTTTAAGGTTCCTTATAAGCCGGATGAGGGTGAAGTTAATATGCCTTTGCTCGCAGAAAAGATTAAAGAGACCTTTGACAGTCATCCGCAAACACAAAACAAAGATTTGCAGTTGTGGTTTGAGCCGGGAAAGTTTATTGTTAGTGAAAGCGGTTACCTGCTCACTACTGTTACAGTACTAAAAGATACCGGCGAAATAACCTTTGCAGCCGTTGACAGCGGTCTCAATCACTTAATCAGGCCGATGATGTATGATGCCTATCATCATATCGTTAACATCTCTAACCCTGCCGGGGACGAAAAGAAATACTGGGTGACCGGCAATATTTGCGAAACTGACAACTTTGCTACAGACAGGATTTTGAATGAAATACGGGAAGGAGATGTGCTTGCAATTCTGAATGGCGGGGCTTACGGTTTTGAAATGTCTTCTAATTATAATTCAAGATATAAGCCTGCAGAAGTACTGGTTATCGAAAGTAAAGCCCATCTTATCCGGGAAAGGGATGAATTTGACGATCTGCTTCGCAAACAGCCGGAAGTTGTATAAATTTGATATACCCAAAGCATAGCGGGAAACAACAAAAATGCTGAGGACAAATTTACCAGTGCAGTTGTTTCTCCTTTATATAATATCAAATTTTCTAACTGTCGCAAAGACGCAAAAAGTTATGCTATGCCAATAAGAATGACTGACGACCCTGTTGACCAGAACGAAAAGGACTATGATGATGGTGGCGGTGGTGGAAACCAGCCCAATTTTCCCGGAGGTGGCGGCGGAGGTTTGTTCTCTCTGCTTCCTATGTTATTAGGGTTGTTTAAAGGAAAAGGAATTTTCCTCTTGCTTATCCTTGCTGCTGGCGCCTATTTTCTGCTGGGTCGTGGCAGCGGCGGTTGCAATGTTGCCGAAGTAGTAAAGAAGTTTTCTGAAAGTGGCTATAATTTCAGTCCTTCTGAATTTAATAAAGCATCCGTTTATGAAGGACTGGAAGATGATAACAACAAAAATCCGTTGCCCGAGGCTGTATCACTGTTGAGATTTGCACCTGACAGGCTCAATCAGGGACAACAAGGCAGTTGCGTGGCGTGGAGTTGTGCCTATGCTTCACAAACAATATTAACGGCGGCAGCCACCGGCGAGGATCCCAATGCAATCCGTTTCAGTCCTTCGTACTTATACAATCAGATAAGACTGGAAGGTTGCCAGGGGTCATATATACAGCGGGCAATGGAATCAATGAGCAAGAACGGCGGACTTCCCCTGAGTCAGTATCCCTACAGAGATGATGATTGTGAAAGTGAGCCATCATCTTCTGATATACAATCCGGAAGGCAAAATGTGATACACGGCTTTACAAGAATTACTAATGGCGATAATATAAATGAAATTAGTGTTCGTGGTGTTAAAGAGCATCTTGCAAAAAATGCACCGGTAGCTATCGGCATGATGGTGGGCCAGAGTTTTATGCAGGACATGATGGGGCAGGAATTATGGACTCCGCAGGGGATGGATGCCAGCCAGATGGGAATGGGTGGCCATGCTATGAGTGTCATTGGATATGACGACAGAAAATTTGGTGGTGCTTTTCAGATTATGAACAGTTGGGGACCTGAATGGGGCAAGAATGGTGTGGCCTGGGTACGCTACGGCGATTTTAAGAATTATGTCCGGGAAGCTTATGGAATAGACCCTTTGCCCAAAAGAAGTAATGTCGCCAATATTCCGCTGGAGTGCAGCATCGGATTAGTTAATAATGAAAGCAAACAAAATATTCCACTTAGGGTTGCGGGAGGTAATGTCTTTCAAACAAGGGTACCCATTTCAGTAGGTACAAGATTTAAAATGTCAATTGAAAATGCTACGGAGTGTTACATCTATGTTTTCGGACTTGACACCAACAATACAACGTATGTTCTCTTCCCTTATCTGAAACCGGGAGAAACCATTTCCAAACATTCTCCGTATTGTGGCATCACAGGTTATCGCCTGTTTCCAAAAGCACAATCAATGGAAGCCGATAATATTGGCAACAAAGATTATATAGCTATTGTAGTTAGCAAAGAGGAAATGGATTACAACGCAATTAATAATGCGATTACCAGGAGCACCCGTTCCGACTTTGCTTCTAGGGTGAACGAGGCGTTGCAGGGTGATCTGATTCCATCTGCACGGTATAGCAATACAAACGATGGGGGGATATATTTTAGAGTGGATGCAAACAGCAATAAAGCGGTGGCTTGCATTGTTGCAATAGACAAGCGGTAATATGCGTACAGAAACTAAAGCTTTTATACAAAAAATGAAACATCCTGCTACTTTCAGGATGTTTCTGCTTACTAAATTACCATCAGCTTTTTTTTCAGGAGTAAGAATCAGGGATTTGGATGATGAGAAATGTACAGCAACAGTTCCCTTTAAATGGTTCTCTCAAAACCCGTTCCGGTCAACTTATTTTGCCTGCCTGAGTATGGCTGCCGAAATGAGCACTGGTGCTTTGGCTTTGGCACATTTGTATAAATCTGATCCGCCGGTAAGCATGCTGGTTGTAAAGGTTGA
>CALLZY010000113.1 GCA_937858715.1 uncultured Chitinophagaceae bacterium
ATTGTTATTACTCATGGCACGGACACTATGAGTGAAACTGCACAGTTTTTGGCTCAGAAAGTGAAGGATAAAACAGTAGTGCTTACCGGTGCTATGATTCCGATAAAATTTGGCAGTTCAGACGGATTGTTTAACCTGGGCAGTGCGTTGGCATTTGCTCAAACACTACCTGCGGGCATTTATGTAGCCATGAATGGCCGTTATTTTACTGCGGATAATGTGAGAAAAAATAAACAAACCGGAATGTTTGAAGAACTGAAACAGCCTTAACAGTTGACATTAAATGAAAAAGCCAACCTGCACAGGTTGGCTTTTTATATGCTTCAATAATTTGGTTAATTCTTTTGTGGCTCCAGCAATTTGAAAAACTGGTCAAGCTGCGGAAGTACAACGATGCGGGTGCGGCGGTTAGCAGCACGGCCTTCTTTAGTGCCGTTATCTTCAATGGGTTTGTATTCGCCTCTGCCGGCAGCAGCCATTTTTGCAGGCTCAAGACCATATTGTTTTTGTAAAATCCTTACAATTGATGTGGCTCTTTTTACGCTTAGGTCCCAGTTGTCAGCCAGCACACCTCCTTTGTAAGGAATGTTATCGGTATGTCCTTCCACCATAAACTCCAGGTCTGGCTGGTTTTTCAGCACCAGGGCTACTTTACCAAGCACTTCTTTTGCCCTTTCGGTTACATCAAAGCTGCCGCTTTTGAAAAGCAGTTTGTCTGAAATATCAATATACACCACACCTTTGTCCACTTTTATATTGATGTCCTGGTCGTCCAGGTTTCCGATAGCTCCTTTCAGGTTCATGACAAGTGCCATATTAAGCGAATCTTTTTTTGCCATTTGTTGTTGCAAAGTCTGTATATAAGCGTCTTTGGCACCGATGTTTTCCATAGACTTTTTAATGCTTTCTGCCTGTGAGGCTGATATAACTGAGAGGTCTTCCAGTTGCCTGAGGGCTGCATTGTTGTTTGTTTTCAGATAACCAACCTGCTCATTTAAATCTTTAATTTGTGCGGCCAGTAATGCCTTTTCTCTTTCGAGGGTTTCCTTTTGGCGGGCCAGGGTTGCCTTTTCAACGCTGCATTCTTCGTTATCTGTTTTAAGTGTGTTATAGCGTTCTTCCAGTTTTGCATAATCGGCTTGTGCTGTCTTAAACTTTTTACTGCTTACGCAGGAAAGCAACGACAACGAAATAATTGCTGCAACGAGGTAGTTTAGTTTCATATAGTTTGGTTTATAAAGATTGATAATAAAAAAGCGGCACAAAGTTAATTACAGAAAGGTTGTGCATTGTCCTGATTCTGTTAAATGTTGTAATAAAAAACCGGCTTTAAAAGCCGGTTTCTACCCTTTAATATTGGATTCTAAATTCTCAGTTAGTCTTTTTTCAGGCTCAGGCTTCTGTTAATAGTAAAACCAAGTGCCAGGTTGTGAAAATCTAATGTGCTGGTGTTCCTTGCCAACTGATCAATTTGTGATGAATAAGTAGTGTTACCAATATAGAACTGGAACAGGTGGCCACCAGTGTTAAATTCCATACCAACAGAGAACAGGTCTGGCTTATAGTCAATGATAGTGCCATTTTTATCTATCAGGTTTTTATACATATTCAATTGGCGGGAATACTCAAATGTCAGGTTCTTGTTTGATGTAAGTTTGTATTTACCACCCAGCGTTAAAGAACCCACAAAGTTGCTGTTGTTGATGCCATAAGGCACTTCGTTAAAATAAACCAGCGTAGGGGCAAGCTGAAGCGAAAACTTATCATTGAACTTTCGTGCAATTAATAATTGGTGCATGAAAGACCATTTGTTCCATCCAAGTTGTACACTTGCGTCCTTGCCTGCATTTACGCTGAACAGCGAGTAGGTGCCTAATGTGACCGGGACATTTTTCTTGCCTGTTTGCTGGCGAAGCAGTTTGAACTTGGCCCATCCTTCATAACGTTTTTTGCCTGCGGCGGCCAGACCTACGTTTGCATAATCAGTAGGTGAATAGTCAAAAGAAAGGTAAGTATAGGCGAGGCCGGAGTTAAGGCCAAATAATTGTGCCCAGTTGTCCTGCCTTGATGCATCCTCAATCCACAGCGGACTAAAATGATGCGAAATTAAAAACTGCAAATTGCCCTTACTTACAATTTCAGTCGTTTGATTATTGATGAGTTTGGTTGAATTAAAAGTAGCACGGGTAAATTTTTGTTTTGGAGCTTCATTAGCAGGAGTCTCATCCTGCGCTACAGAAACTGTCCAGGCAGATAACCCCAAAACAAGTAGTATTATTATCTTTTTCATAATTCCTTTTTTTGTTTTACAAATCAAATGTTTTCCCTGCAGGGGTTATTGAGGCTGTCCCTGGTTAATCCATGTTTTAAATTTATTTACAGTACAGGTTGAAAGGCTCAATGTGCCTCCGGGGTGCCCGGTAGAACCTCCACTGTTGGCAATAGCACTCAGCGTACTCTTGGTGGCCACCATTTTATTATAATCAAGAGATGCAGTTATACCACCATGACAGGTTCCTCCTTTACATGTTGTATTGTAAATAGGAAGAATATCGTTGGTGTATGTAAGCGTACCGCTTATTGTACAACCTGAGCCATCATCATACGGGTCGCCTTGTGCTATCCACCGCCTGATTATGTTTTTTTCGCTGGGCGAAAAATCAATCTGGCCTCCACCGGGGTGTGTGCCGCCATTTACCCAGGCTTCAAACTGGCCTCTTCTGGCAAGTATGGCATCATAATAAATTGTATTGGTGCGGTTGTCTGAGAAAAGTACCGCACGGATTGTTACACTGGTATTATGACAGCCACATGGGCCGGCAGTTACAATAGGCACTACTTCATTACGGAAAGATACCCTTGGGAGCTCCTGTATGTCGTTCCTGTTTTTGTAACAGGATGACAGCAGATAAACCATCATTGTTGTGGCAAGGGCTGCTATAGTTATTTTCTTTTTCATGTTTCTTCTGTTTTGTGTTGTTACAATGGGTTATGGCTTTTTAATATAATTTCCTGTTTTTATATACTTGAAAATACCAACATTGCCATTTCCGTATTTCCATACATCAGGAATGTTAGGGTCAGAAAAATACCAGGCTTTAAACAATGCCACTTCAGATGGCTTAAATCCGCCATCATCGTAAGCCATACTTCCATTCTTAGATGTTTCAACCAATGTTATCGGATTACGGTAAATAATTGTTGAATCCATCCTTCTCACAAAACAGTCTGTAGCAACCAGAGGGTTACCTCTTACATAATAACTCTTGAGAGATACTGGGTCTGTATATACTGTACTAGATACTGTTCTGATTGATTTTGGGTACAGAATGTCCATCAGAATATCATCATAAGTATTCAGCGGCCCCCTTGTACTAAGGGCAGATGTTGGCGTACTTACTGTTTTCCACGGACGGAAACTGGCGTTGGCAACTGTGTCTGCATAAAATGTTTTTACGCTGTCTTTATAGTCGTTCCACACCTTATTTCTCAGTGTATTATTCGAAAGCTGGCAATACACCGTTATACTGCCTGTTGTAGGATTTTGATAGGTGAACTGAGAAGTGTCGGCAGTAACAAGATTGTAAGGAGCACCGCTCAGCAATCCTTTTCTTGCCCATCCGCCTGTAGCGGTTGCAGTATTATGGCAGTTAGCCGAAGCACAACCATCTACCAGCAAACGAATGGCGGCAGGGCGGAAGTCGGCCAGGTTTGGCTTTTCTTTGGCTCCGTTTTTAATCCAGTTATATAAAATGCTCTTGTCACGGTTGGTCAACTCTTTATTAATGTTTACTGGCGGCATTGCCTTGTCAAAATCGTTAGTGGTCACATATTTCCAAAGCTCACTGGCTTCAGGATTGCCCGGCACTACAAACTTCATCACATCCTCATAAGTGCCCATGCGGTTACCAACCTTTCCTTTTACCATATTTCCATCTGCACCCAGCGCACCACCATGACAATTAGAAGTACCGCAGTACTCTCTTACAATACTTTGTACGCTCCTGAACACCATCACATCATTCACATCCGGTGTTACATCGGCAGTGGCAATTACATTTTTTTCATAAAACGGGGCAAAAACGGTGGAGTCGGCTCCTCCGGTGTACGACCTGTCCAGTTGTCCGGCCAATTCCCCGGATTTCTTACACTGAAACAGCGAAGCAGAAAGGAACATTACACCCAAAAAGAAGGTGACTGTTTTAACTACTGATTTTTTTTTCATAAACACTTTTTTTCTAAATAATATTAATAAGCAGATAAGAACTCTTTTAAACAATAAGCCAAAACTATTTTACACCGTTTGACAGTTTCATGACAGCAACCCAACAGTTGTATGACTTTTGTCACACAAATATATGTTAAAGGTCATACATCAACGTTTAAACACTTTTTATTTTCGATTTCATTTTCAAAAAATTGTATTGGGAAAAGTTCAAAGCTCGTATGATAAAAAAAGACTTCAAAATCTCTTAAGTGACTTTTATCACCAGTAAGTCTGAGTATTGTCATAAAATCGTCATAAAACCAAAAATAGCTTGCACCCGTCTAAAAATCATACATCTAATAACTGACAAAAAACTTTTTTATGAGAACATTTAAATCAAAGTACATGTGGGTGATTGCAACACTTGTACTGGCAATTGGTTACGTAGTAAGTTGCACAAAAGATGACCAGGTAATCGAAGCCCCTGAAGTAATTAACAGCGCTACAGATTTAGTTTCGGTAAAAACCACAACGGCACCAACTGTTGATGGAACAGTGGATGCAATGTGGAGCAGCAGCCCGACACTTGAATTCAGCACAGCTGTGCCAGAAGTTACAGGTGATGTATTCAGGGGTTATACTGGCAACATTATTCCTTGGGTAAAAATGAAATCTGCCTACGATGACAATAACATTTATTTCCTTGTGCAGTGGGCTGACCCAACTCAGTCGCTAAAGCGTAGCCCATGGTATTTTAACCCAACTACAAAGAGATGGGCGCAAGAGTTAGGTACTTTCGATTTTACCACAAGCCCTTACCGTCCTCCTTTTTATGAAGATAAAATGGCGTTTCTCTGGAACATTAATAACTCAGTAAGCGGATGGAACAGCGGTACATGTTATAAATCCTGCCATACCGGGTTACCTGCTGCCGACCTTTCAAGCCGTCACTATACTAACTATCCAACTGAAAAAATTGATATGTGGCATTGGAAATCTGTACGTGGTGGTGTAAATGGTGCAAATCAAATTCATGACCAATACCAGGATAATACATATCCTAATGGCCGTAAAGCTGACCCCGGAACAGATATTTATCAAAACAACACACAAACCCTCAATCAACCCGGCATAGGAAACGTCTCTGTTCCAAAATATGTGATTCCCGGAAGAACAGATTATGGCTGGATAATGAATGCTGAGGTTACTGCTGGTACTGCGAAACTGGTAACTGCAATAGACGCAAATGGTGTACTTACTTTAAGCGATGCTACTACTATTGACCCCAATGTTGGAACAGACTATCAAAGAATTGGAAACGGAGTAGGTCCCAAAGCAATACCCGGTGTAACATTGAACGACTCTTATGCCGGCAGTATGGGTGATATTCCTTGTAAAGCTGTTTGGGCAAGCGGAAGCTGGACTATGGAGTTCAAAAGAGCATTAAAAACAAGCGATACTGTTTATGATATTGATTTTTCTTCATTAGCTGACCAGTATTTTGGATTTGCAATTTTCGAAAATGCACAGATTGCACACTCGATTAAAACCAACCTTGTTTTAAAATTTAAAAAATAGTCAACATCCCAATTACTAATTATTAAAAACACAGATCATGTTACATAAAACGAAAGTAATGTGGGTTGTGGCTGCTGTAATTGCAATCGGGGTGCTAAGCGGATGTTATAAGGACAGAACTATAGTTTCAGATACGGGAGAAGAAATTACCCGGCCTGTTAGTTTTACCAACGACATCATCCCGATTTTTAACAAAAGCTGCAATGGTAGTGGTTGTCATAGCACTGGCGGCATTTCACCAGACTTATCTGCTGCAAATGCTTTTTTATCCTTGTCTGGCGGAGGCTACTTTAACACAACCAACCCGCAAAACAGCGATTTATATTTATGGATGACCGGTAAAAAGGGTACACCTATGCCTTTAAGCGGTTCCGATAAAGATTATAATGCACTGGTTCTTGCATGGATTAAACAAGGTGCTCTCAACAATTAAACAATGAATTATGAAAAAGTTTATAAATAATATTTCAATCATACTAACAGGCCTGTTCTTCTGCCTTGCCATAATGGCCGGTAAGGCCTCGGCACAGGACGAAGCAACAAAGCCTGAAGAAGCAAAGGCAAAGCCTGTTAAAAACACATTCGGCAGTGTAT
This sequence comes from uncultured Chitinophagaceae bacterium, assembly GCA_937858715.1. Taxonomy (GTDB): domain Bacteria; phylum Bacteroidota; class Bacteroidia; order Chitinophagales; family Chitinophagaceae; genus JJ008. The sequence continues at coordinate 6,380 of CALLZY010000113.1, forward strand.
GGCTGATGGATAACCAAACGGTAATGGTGCCGGTAAAAGGAACACTTGAGCTGGACATTCAGCACCGCTTTGGCTCCATAGAAAATGGTACTGAAGATATGTTCGGTCTTTTTGCTCCATCAAACATCAGGTTTGGACTGAATTATGCCCCAATAAAGAATTTATATGTTGGCGCTGGTCTTACTAAAGAAAGAAAGCAGGTAGATTTAAACGTCAAGTATTCTCTGCTGCAACAAACAACAGATAATAAAGTGCCTGTAAGTGTTGCATACTTTGGTAATGCAGTTATTGATACAAGAAATAAAAGCAACTTCAGGTATGGTGTACACCGGTTGTCGTATTTCAATCAGTTGATAGTTGCCAGAAAGGTCACAGAAAAATTTTCTATTCAGGCCGCTCCAAGTTTTTCCTGGTTCAATAATGTAGAAGGCTATTTGGACAAAAACGGTGACATTCAAAGTAAAATGAAAAACGGACACCTTGCCGTTTCAGTATTAGGCAGGTATAAAATCACTGGCCAATCAAGCATAATTGCTGGTTACGACCAGCCGCTTACACAACATGCCATGAACAACCCCCATCCAAATATTTGCTTTGGTTTTGAAACTGTTACCAGTTCACATGCTTTTCAGGTATTCTTTGGCAATTACTATGGTATAGTGCCACAAAGCAACAATATGTATAATGCACTTGACTACAAAGATGGTCAGTTTGTGATAGGGTTTAACATTACAAGGTTGTGGAATTTCTAAACTCATTATAAAAAATGGGAAACAACAAAAACTCAGAAAAATCCCGCAGGCAGTTTTTTTCACTGTTTGCCGGCAAAGACAAATCAGCCAAGCCCGAAATGGTTAAAATGCTGACACCGGATGGTAAATTAGTTGAAGTGGAGAAATCTGTTTTTGAAGCTGCCACTAACAGGCAAAAAGCTACAAAACAGGATATCTATAACTGGATGAAAAACCCATCCAAAGACAGCAATTCATAAAATCATACAATTCATATAAAACAGATTATGAAACAGGATGAAATAAACGACAAAAGCCGGCGGGATTTTTTGAAAACCACAGCCATTGCTGCGGTGGCAGCAACGGCCTGCGGCAGCCTTGCCTGTTCCTGCTCCTCAAAAAAGGCAGGTCCAGAAAAAGTGAAACTGCTTTCTCCCGATGGTGAGATTGTAGAAATAGATTCTGCGTACCTGAACCATCAGGAACACATGGCCATTGTTTCCAAATTGGAAGCAAGGGAAGGCATTGCTGGTAAAAAGTTTGTAATGGTGGTTGACCTTGCACTTTGCAAAAATGCCAGAAAGTGTATTTCTGCTTGTCAAAAATGGCACTACAGGCCACAAGAAACAGAATGGCTTACTGTAAAGCTGATGAAAGACAGTGAAAAGGCTGCTCCCTACTGGTTTCCAAAGCAGTGTTTTCATTGCGACAACCCGCCTTGCGTAAAGGTTTGTCCGGTGGATGCTACTTATAAACGGAATGATGGCCTTGTGCTGATTGATAATGACCGCTGCATTGGCTGTAAGTTCTGTATGGCTGCCTGTCCGTATTCAACCCGTGTATTTAACTGGGATGAACCAGAACAGCCATTTGACATTCGCAGTCTGGCAAGCAACCCGGAAACCGGATTGCCAGCCAAGGTTGGAACCGTTGAAAAATGCGATTTCTGTCCTGACAGGGCGAGAGAAGGCATGCTTCCTCCTTGCGTTGAAGCCTGCCCCAATGGTGTATTCTATTTTGGCGACGAAAATGAAGATACTGTTACCAATGGCTCAGAAACAGTAAGTTTCAGCCAGTTGATAAAAGACAGGGCTGCTTATCGCTTCCTTGAAGAACTGGGCACCAAACCAAGAGTGTATTACCTGCCGCCTAAAGACAGACAGTTCCCTGTTGAGAGAGGGTACGAAGATCTGGATTCAAACATCAAGGAAAGGTTCAAATACATTATGGAACCCGATCAGAAAAAATCGTAAACAAGGAATTCTATCATTCAATTCGAATACATCTTATTATGGAACTCAATTCATACCAGCAGGAAGCCCTCAATTACCAGCGGCCTAATATTGAAAAATTTGGTAAGCGAAACTGGTTCTTTACCATCTTTTTCGGCCTGTGGATACTTGCCGGTCTTTATGCGCTGTATTTGCAAATAGCCAAAGGCCACGGCGTAACCGGCATGCGGGACAATGTGGTGTGGGGACTGTTTATTGTAAATTTTATTTTCTTCATCGGTCTTAGCTATGCCGGAGCTATTATTGCCGGGGTGCTGCATTTACTAAAAGTTCCCTGGGGTAAGCCTATCGTTCGCCTGGCACAGATGATGACAGTGATTTCAATTATTGTAGGGCCCGTTTTTATCCTGCTCTGTGTAGGAAGATTTGATCGCCTCTGGCACCTGTTTTTTTATCCAAGGATACAGTCGCCCATGACATGGGATGTGATGGCGGTGGTTACATTTTTAGTAGGTGCAGTTTTGTTATTGTATCTGGCACTTATAAAAGATTTTGCAGTATATCGTGATGCCAAGCTGAATGTGCCGAAATGGAGACAGAAACTGTATGCTTTTTTTGCCAATGGCTACCAGGGCACTGCCAGCCAGAAAAAGCACATCATTGTTTCGCAAAACCTTTTATCCATTATTATGATTCCGCTTTCAATAGTGGTGGCATCTATTCTTTCCTGGATATTTGGTATGACCCTCAGACCCGGATGGCACAGCACAATTTTTGGCCCTTATTTCGTACTGGGTGCCCTTTTCTCCGGCTGCGGTGTATTGATTGTGGCCATGTGGGTGTACAGAAGGATGTATAAATTAGAAAAGTACTTTACCGACAAGCACTTTATCAACCTGGGATATATAATGATGTTACTGGCAGCCGGTTATGGTTACTTTACCTTCTCCGAGTATTTTACCAGCTGGTTTGGATCAGAGAAATGGGATAATGAAGTAATACATAAACTTTTCAGCCTGAAAGAATATGGCTGGTGGACATTATTTGCTAATGTGGCCGGTATTGTGTTACCAATATTAATAGTAGCGATACCTGCCACCCGCAAGCCAAAATGGATTACGTTATCGGCTTTTATTATGGTATTTGCATTATGGGTGAAACGTTACCTGATTATTGTACCAACACTGGAATCACCAGCACTTCCTATGCAGGACACAAGGATGGAATACGTAAAGTATTCGGCAACATGGCCTGAGTGGGTGCTTACGTTTGCCGGTATTGCCACTTTCCTGTTGTTCTTCACACTTATTTCAAAATTTGTAACAGTGGTGCCCATCACAGGGCTCGAAGACCCGAAAGCCAAAGGGCAACAGTCAGAAACGGATAAAACTGAAGAGTAAAACCTGCTTAATAACTTTTTTATGACACAAGCTGTAAGTAAAAAATCATACAAAGAAATGTTCAGGCAAATGTTAGTGCTGGCAGGCTTTCTTTTCCTGCTGGTTCCGTCAGCGTTAAAAGCACAAACAGATACAAATACCCAGGCCGCAGCCGATACTGCCGCTGTTCCTGTAGCAGAAGAACCGGCCGCAGAGGAGCCTGCTGAGGAGGAATCACTAATCTCACCGTCAATTGAGTTTCTCGGAGTGCAGAAAGCTGATAACAGTATTGATTTAAAAGTTGGACTGAAAGCGAAAGTAAAAGGTCAGTTCATGAATCTTTACAAAATGAAGGTGAGTTTTTTCCAGGTGATGGGAGAGGAAGAAAGAGAACTGGGTTTTGCAATTACAGATGGCAGGGGTAAAGCTGTTTTTAATATAAAAGCAGATTCTTCGCTGAAAGCAGATGCAGAAGGAAAGGTCTATTTCAAAGCAGTATTTGCCGGTAACAAAGCCATGGAATCTGCTGAAGAATTTACCGAGTTTAAAAGGGCAAGGCTCGAAATAACCCCGATTAAGGAAGATTCGCTTCTGTCCGTTCAGGTAAAACTGGTTGATATCGGAACGGGTGAAGAAATACCTGTACCGGAAACGCTTGTTGGAATATTTGTAAAGCGTCATTTCAACCCGTTAAAAGTTGGGGAAGGCACTACTGATGAAAACGGGGAGGCATTGGTGGAGTTTCCGCTTGGCTTGCCGGGCGATACAGCTGGCAACCTGACGTTGATTGCCAAATTAGATGAGAATGAAGTATTTGGAAACCTGGAAGCTACAGTGGTTGCTCCTAAGTGGGGCGTGCCTGTTTCAAATATCATTGAAGACCAGCCCCGGGCATTATGGAGCTCACATCCGCCACTTTGGATGCTGATTACATTTATTGTACTGATGCTTGTGGTATGGGGACATTATGTTGTAATTGTATATGAGCTTTTCAGGCTTAAAAAAGAACAGCCAAAAGAAGCTGCCGATGCAACCACGCCTTAAATTTGTCACTCTATTGTAAAAAATAAACATCAATAACAAATAAAAAACAAATCAACCATGAAAAAAACTGTTTTTTCTCTTTTTGCCGCTTTGTTTGCAATTGCCCTGGTGGCTTTTACAACTAAAACTGCAAATGACCCATGGCCCGTACCCGATGCTTACAAAAACAAAGTAAATCCCCAAAAAGCTGATGCTGCATCTCTGGCAAATGGTAAAACCTTGTGGAACCAGCACTGTAAATCTTGTCATGGTTCAAAAGGTAAAGGTGATGGTCCTAAAGCTGCACAATTAGATACTGAATGTGGCGATTTCACAAAACCAGCCTTCAAAAGCCAAACTGATGGCTCTTTGTATTACAAAACAGAAAAAGGAAGAAAAGATATGCCTTCTTATAAAACAAAAATTCCTGATGCAAACGACATTTGGGATGTTGTGAATTATATGAAGTCGCTGTAATCGAATAACAAAATCTGAAAAAACCGCTCCGCAAGAGCGGTTTTTTATTGCCTGTTAATAAAGCGGTATCCAATACCTGATTCTGTAAGCAAATACTCGGGGCGGTTGGGGTCATTTTCAATTTTCTTTCTTATTTGTGCAATAAACACCCGCAGGTATTGCGACTGGCTGATAAATCCCGGCCCCCAGATTGCCCGCAGCAAATACTGATGGGTAAGCACCTTCCCCTCGTTACGAACTAATAAAGCTAAAAGGTTATACTCGGTAAGCGTAAGTTTAACCAGTTCATTGTTTTTCATAACGGTTCTGGCAGTAAGGTCTATCTCAAGGTCAGTTCCGGTAACCACCCTGTTGCTGTCTTCGGGTTGTATGTTACGTATAGCAGACCGGATGCGGGCCAGCAGTTCACCAGTGCGGAAAGGTTTACTCAAATAGTCGTTTGCTCCGTTATCAAGGGCGGTGATGATGCTTTCTTCATTTTTTTGAACCGACAGAATGATAACCGGGTTGGTGTACCATTGCCGAAGATCCTTGAGCACATCATGGCCGCTTTTGTCCGGCAGGCCTAAATCGAGCAGAATAAGATCAGGCGGATGATTGGCGGCCATTATCAACCCTTCCTTTGCGTTAACCGCACTGGTCACCTTGTACTGGTGCGAATGCAGGGTTATTTCCAGCAGTGTCCGCATTTGCGCCTCATCGTCTATCACAAGTATTTCTGCTTTGTTCATTCACTACACTTTTATTATTGATGTTTCCACCGGCAGGTGGATGGTAAACCTGGCTCCGCCGCCAGTTGCATTTTCCAACGTTATATACCCTTTCATAGCCTCAGTAAAGCCTTTGACTATAGAAAGTCCAAGCCCTGTCCCTATTTCATCATTCTGTTTCAGCCGGTAAAATTTCTGAAAAACCAATCCAATTTCTTCTTCAGGAAAACCCGGCCCATCATCCTGCACCACTATTTCTAACTTATCGGTGAAGCAAACGGCATTGACAGTAATTCTGTTATTTGATGAAGTATAACGTATTGCATTATTTAAAAGGTTGTAGAGAACGGTTTCCAGCATTACTTTATCCAGCTTGCAAAGCGGCAATTGCGGGTGCAGGCTGATGCTGATTTTTTGAGAAGGTTTGTCTTCTTCAACCCGGCGCACCACCTCATAAATCGTTTCGCCAATATCGCACCAGTCTTTATTGGGTTTAAGAAAACCAGATTCAATTCGTGACATATTCAGCAGGTTTTCCACTTGCTGGTTGAGCCGGAATGAAGCCTTGGCAATCTCTGAAACCAGCTGGCTTTTATCTTCATCGCTTAATGAATTATCACCGGCCTGCAGGTTATCAGTAGCGCCAATGATAGCGGCAATAGGTGTTTTCAATTCATGTGATAACGAATTGAGAAAAGTGTTGTAAAGCTTTACTGCTTTCGCTTTTTCTTCCCGCAGCCTGGCAAGTTTTTCTACCTGCCTTATTTTGTATGTGAGTACTGCATTTACCATCGCAATAATGAAATACATGATTAACAGGATGGCGTCTTCTGTCGAATCAACATGAATGGTGTAATGCGGCGGAATGAAAAAGAAATCCCAGATAAATGCGGATAATGCAGCTGCCAGCAGCACCGGAAAAATTTCAAAAGAAATAGCAATCAGCGATACGGTGACCAGCAATACCAGTGCCACCACCCGGTAACCCATATAAGGTGTAAAAGCATAGCAAAGCAGAGATACGCTAAGCACCAGCAATACACTGTAGAGGTATTGTTTTTGTAAACTGATTTTATTACCGAAACGCTTTGGCATAGAGGATGATAGTGCAAAAATAGATATGCTTTGCCTGTATGCCGGAATAAAATGGGGTATAAAGATTTTATAAAGATTTGGGTTCAAAAAACCAGCATTGGCCACCGGCCCCAAATACCCAATCTACTTTTGACCTTTAATTATACTGTGAAAAATGTCACTCTCACTTAAAAAGGCCACACCGGCGGGTTTGCTCATCGCACTGGGAATTATTTTCGGCGACATCGGCACCTCTCCGCTCTATGTAAACAATGCTATCATTAACGGGAAAGTAATTTCTGAAGAACTGGTTATCGGTGCCCTGTCCTGCATCATCTGGACGCTTACATTACAAACCACTATAAAATATGTGGTGCTTACCCTGCAGGCCGATAACCGGGGTGAAGGCGGAATATTCTCACTTTTTGCTCTGGTTCGCCGCAGAAAGAAGTGGCTGGTTCTTCCGGCGATGGTTGGTGGTGCCGCACTGCTTGCCGACGGGATGATTACGCCGCCAATTTCAGTAACCTCTGCAATTGAAGGGTTAAGACAAGTGCCCGCCCTGTCGCACATCAGCCAGTGGACTATTATATATATTGTTATAGGCATTCTTACCGTCTTGTTTTTTTTACAGCAATTTGGAACAGCTTTTATTGGCCGTTTTTTTGGCCCGGTAATGCTAACCTGGTTTTTAATGCTTGCCGTGCTGGGTGTTATCAACCTGTTTTCTGAAATATCGGTGCTTAAAGCACTTAATCCATACTACGGCATAAAACTGCTGGCCACTTATCCAAAAGGCTTTTACATTTTAGGAGGTGTGTTTTTGTGCACAACCGGTGCTGAGGCATTATATTCCGACCTGGGCCACTGCGGCAAGTGGAACATCCGTTATTCCTGGATATTGGTAAAAAGCTGCCTTATCCTTAATTACATGGGCCAGGCTGCCTGGATGTTGCACAATCATAATGGCGAGATGATAACAGCCGAAATGATTGAAAAGGGATTTAATCCATTTTATGGTGTTATGCCAGCCTGGTTTTTGTATTTCGGTATCAGCATAGCCACTGCCGCCACTATTATTGCCAGTCAGGCATTGATATCCGGCTCATTTACACTGGTAAGCGAAGCCATGCGGCTCAACCTTTGGCCTAAGTTAAAAGTCAATTATCCGACAGAAACAAAGGGGCAACTGTTTGTACCTGCAGTAAACACCCTGTTGTTTGCGGGTTGTATCGGGGTGGTGTTATATTTTAAGAAAGCAACAAATATGGAGGCCGCTTATGGTCTTGCTATTACCGCCACCATGATAGCCACCTCCATTCTTTTTGCCAACTATCTCGTTTTGCACCGCAAAAAACCTGTGCTGGTGTATCTCTACTTATTGGTTTATCTCACTATTGAGTTTGGTTTCTTCTATGCCAATCTTGAAAAATTTCCACATGGCGGATATGTAACGCTGATTGTTGGCGGCCTGCTGTTTATTGTAATGTATGCATGGTTCAGAGCAAGGAAAATTAAAAACAGGTATGTGGAATTTGTAAGGCTGGAACAATATATTCCTAAAATACAGGAATTAAGTAACGATAGATCAGTGCCCAAATATGCCACACACCTTGTTTACCTTACCAGTGCCGATAACACCCGTGAAATAGAACACAAGGTTGTTTACTCCATCATGAACCGTAAACCCAAACGGGCCGATATATACTGGCTGATACATGTGGACACTCTCGATGATCCATATACACAAGAGTATAAAGTGACCCATATCATTCCTAATGATATTATCCGGGTTGACTTCAGTCTTGGTTTCAGGGTACAGCCACGCATTAACCTGTTGTTTAGAAAAGTGGTGGAAGATATGGTGGCAAATATGGAAGTGAACGTTAAAAGCCGCTACGAAAGCCTGGAAAGGAACAATGTAATCGGCGACTTTTCATTTATCGTAATGGAGAAATACCTGAGCCAGGATAATGAGCTGCCTTTCTTTGAACGGGTTGTCATGAAGATTTATTTCTGGTTAAAAGACATAAGTCTGTCAGAAGAAAAAGCTTTTGGACTCGACTCCAGTACTGTTGTGGTGGAAAAGTTTCCGCTGATTGTTTCGCCAGTTGCCAACCTGCGGCTGAAGAGAATAATTGAATAAGAATGCGAAGCAGTAAAAACAATATGCTATCTGTATTGATTATTATTGCGGCATGGCTGGTAGCATTTGCGCTGGCCTATTTAGTTTACAGCAAATGCCGTCATCTGTTTTTTTTCTGACAACAATCCCGAACATATTTTATTTAAGTACAACTAATTATCTGTTGTTGTTGACACACAAATAAGTAATCGGAATCGGGGATACAGTATCTTCGTATAAACAGCCAACCTAATTAAACTCATGCAGGGTTATGATATTTAGCAATATGAAGTTTGGGCCTTCTGCCCACCTTTGCTGTGCTGAATAACAATCTTCTGTTCAGTTTTCTAATGGTTGCCTGCCTTTTTTTGAACCCCGTTTTAAATTAAAATTTATGTCACAACACTCTTCATTTTTTACAATGGAAACAGCCCCTGCCCGGGCAGAACTGGAAACATGGGTAAAACAAATGGCTGCTTTTATGGAAGCCAAAAATGTGCATTGGTGCGATGGCTCCCAGGAAGAATACGACAACCTTTGTAACCTGTTGGTACAAAAAGGCACTTTTATTAAACTTAATCCTGAAAAAAGGCCAAACAGCTTTGCCTGCTTCAGCGACCCAAGCGATGTGGCCCGTGTAGAAGACAAAACCTTTATCTGCAGCCTTCGTAAAGAAGATGCAGGTCCGACAAACAATTGGATGGACCCTAACGATATGAAGAAAATTCTTCATGGCCTTACTCAGGGCTCAATGAAAGGACGTACCATGTATGTTATTCCTTTCTGTATGGGCCCGCTGGGTTCTCCGTTGTCAAGATATGGTGTACAGATTACCGACTCAGAATATGTGGTAGTGAACACCCGCATCATGACCCGCATGGGACAGGAAGTAATGCCTTACCTCCAAAAGAAAAGCTATGTAAAATGTATCCACACTGTAGGTGCTCCGCTTAATGCCGGACAGAAAGACAGCCTGTGGCCCTGTAACCCCGATGTAAAATACATTTCGCATTTTCCCGAAGAAAGACTGATTATTTCTTACGGCAGCGGTTATGGTGGCAATGCCCTGATGGGTAAAAAATGCTTTGCGCTTCGTATTGCATCTGTAATGGGAAGAGAAGAAGGCTGGCTGGCAGAACACATGCTGATTATGGGTGTGGAATCTCCTGCTAAACAAAAAACTTACCTCGCTGCTGCTTTCCCAAGTGCTTGTGGTAAAACAAACTTCTCCATGCTTATTCCGCCAAAAGAATTTGATGGCTGGAAAGTGTCAACCGTAGGTGATGATATTGCATGGATACATAAATCAGAAGACGGCAACCTGTATGCCATCAATCCAGAGGCCGGTTATTTTGGTGTGGCTCCGGGAACGAACTACAAAACGAACCCCAATGCCATGGAAACCATTAAGGCCAACACCATCTTTACCAATGTGGCAGTAACCGCCGATGGTGATGTTTGGTGGGAAGGAATGACAAAAGAAGTTCCCGATGGATTAACTGACTGGCACGGCAAACCTTACGATAAGAACAGCGGCAAACCTGCTGCTCACCCCAATTCAAGATTTACCGCACCGGCACTTCAAAACCCTTCAATTGACAAAGACTGGGATAATCCGAAAGGAGTACATATCGAAGGATTTATTTTTGGAGGAAGAAGAAGCACAGGTGTTCCCCTGGTGTACCAATCATTCAACTGGAACTTTGGTGTGTACCTCGCTACTACTATGGGAAGTGAAATGACTGCTGCCGCCTTCGGTGAAATTGGTAAAGTTCGCCGTGACCCATTCGCTATGCTGCCGTTTATGGGATACCACATCGGCGACTATGTAAACCATTGGCTGCAATTTGGCCGAGACCTCCCCAATCCACCACGGATTTTTGGTGTAAACTGGTTCCGCAAAGATGAAAACGGAAACTTCCAGTGGCCTGGCTTTGGTGAAAACATCAGGGTGCTGAAATGGATTGTTGACAGGATTCATGGCAATGCCTCATCTGTTGAAAGTCCGATTGGCTGGATGCCCCGCTACCAGGATATTGACTGGACAGGCCTCAGTTTCTCTAAAGATGAATTTGCAAAAATCATGACAGTAGACCGTGAGCCAGGTAAGCAGGAACTGCTGTCACATGAAGAGTTATTCGAAAGAATGTATGATAAACTGCCTAAAGAATTTTTCTTTATGCGTGAATTGCTCCTGTCCGCTTTGTGGCGTTCCCCAGAACATTGGGGGCTGCAACCGGAAATTGGATAAGACCTCTGGCTGATTGCTAATTCTACCAAACCTTTACCAGTGCGGTGTGCTTCGTGCCGCCGCCTGGCGAAGGTTAATATTATTGAAGAACTGAAATTTTTTTATATGCCGGCATGGTTAACTGACCTTTTTACAAAAGCCTCAATTGCACAATCTGTAGTTATTTATGGTTTAGTGATTGCTATCGGTATCTGGCTGGGCCGGATCAAAATTGCAGGAATTTCTCTCGGAATTACATGGGTGCTGTTTGCCGGGTTGCTTTTCTCTTACATGGGCATTGAAATAGATTCCGGTACAGAACATTTTGTCAAGGAATTTGGCCTTATACTTTTTGTCTATGCAATTGGCTTACAGGTAGGCCCCGGTTTTTGGGCTTCTCTAAGAAAAAATGCCATGACCAATAACCTGCTTGCATTAGCAATTGTAGCAACAGGTGTTTTAATCACTGTAATATTGTATTTACTCAGCAATAACAGCATTTCGGTAATGGCGGGTGTAATGAGTGGTGCGGTTACCAACACTCCCGGTCTTGCTGCGGCACAGGCTGCGGTAAGAGATATGGAAGTGGCGGCATCCGACAGGTCGCTTATCACACTGGCTTATGCCGTTGCTTATCCGTTGGGTGTGTTTGGTATTATCGGTGCATTATTAATATTGAAAAGAGTTTTCAAAATAAATATTGAAGACGAACAGGAATTGCACCGCAAGCTTAGCCTCTTCAGAACAAACCGGCCTATTTCATTGCATCTTAGCCTGGAAAATAAACAATTGGAAGGGCAGCCGTTGCGCAAATTGTTTGAATTGCTGAAAGAGCCGATTGTTGTTTCAAGAATGATGCATGACGGGGAAATCATTACACCAACTCCGGACATAAAACTTTCTGCCGGCGATGTATTGCTTGTAGTGGCCTCAAAGCAAGAGATGGAGCAACTGAAGTTGCTGGTAGGCCCCGAAAGTCCGATAAACCTTAAAACAGCCAAGGGAAGTGATTTAATTGCAAGAAACATTGTTGTTACCAAAACAAGTATTACCCATAAGCGCATCGGCGATATTGCTGAACTGCAGGGGCATGAATTCACTTTTGCCCGCCTTAGCAGGGCTGGCATTGAAATGGTGCCACATGGTGATATGTTTTTCCAGCTGGGCGATACGGTAAAGGTTGTAGGCACAGAAGAAGAAATAAAAATTGCCACCGAAGTACTGGGTAATTCTTTAAAGAAATTGGAAGTGCCCGACCTGGCCCCAATTTTTATGGGAATTGTACTGGGTGTAATACTGGGAAGCATTCCTTTTTATTTTCCCAATATGCCGGTAGCCGTAAAAATCGGAATGGCTGGCGGCCCGTTGATTGTGGCACTTGCATTGAGCCGTTTTGGAAACCTGCTGTACCTGAATAATTACACTACCAGCAGCGCCAATATGATGATAAGGGAACTGGGAATTAGCTTGTTCCTCGCCAGTGTGGGATTGAGCAGTGGTAAAAACCTGTCAGTGGCATTTGCTGATGGCCGTGGCTGGGTTTGGATAGGGATGGGTGTTATTATTACTGTTGTTCCTCTGTTGGTAATTGGCTTCATTGCAAGGAAGTACTTCAAAAAGACTTACTTTGAAATATGCGGTTTGCTAGCTGGCGCATCTACCGATCCTCCGGCACTGGCATTTGCCACCCGTATGACAAACAGCGATATTCCTTCAGTTACCTATGCTACTGTTTATCCGCTTACTATGATTTTACGGATTGTGGCAGCCCAGTTACTGATCTTGCTGCTGATGTAGCTATCTCTTATGTATTAACCATATATAATTAACTGTTCAGCGAATCTTTCAATTGCTGAACAGTTTTTTTATCGTTACCTGCAAATATTTTGTCGTTAAGAATAGTTACCGGACGTTTCAGAAAAGTGTATTCCTCCAAAATATAGTTTCGGTAATCCTCCTCCTTTAGCTGTTTATCTTTCAGGCCAAGTTCTTTGTACTTTAATGCCCGGCGGCTGAACAGCGATACATAACTGCCTGTCATCTTCTTCATTTCGTCTAATTGTTTTGCTGTTATCTTTTCGGTCTTAATATCCTGGAAAACAACTCCCTTCTCATCCGCTTTTGTTTCCTTTATTATAGCCTGGCAGGTAGTACAATTGGCTAAGTGATACATTTTCTTCATGTTTTCTGCTGTTTATGCAAATAAAGCTAAAAGATGCTAAATCAAACAGAAGTCAGCAGCCACTATTTCATTCCCTCCTTCGTAAACTATCACCAGTAAATCTTATTATTTTTGCGGTCTAATAAGGTGAGATATGATTAAAACAGGAAATCCGATAATCAGCATTTATACAGAAATGACTCCCAACCCGGAAACAATGAAGTTTGTGGCTAACAAGCTCCTGTATCCTGGCAAGAGTATTGATTTTCCCGATGCAGAAAGTGCCAAACCTTCACCGCTGGCGCAGGAGATGTTTGCTTTTCCCTTTATTAAGGCAGTGTTTATTGCAAGCAATTTTGTTACACTTACTAAAACAAGCGAAACCGAATGGGTGGATGTTATTCCTTCTGTTCGCCAGTTTTTAAAAGATTATCTTGAAGAAGGGAAGGCTGTAATTAACGAGGAAGAACTGGCCACAACAAAACAGGAAAGTGGTAATACAATAACTGCCGATGATGAGGATGTGGTGGTAAGAATTAAGGAATTGCTTGATAACTATGTGCGCCCTGCAGTTGAAATGGACGGCGGTGCCATACAATTCAAAAGTTATAACAACGGCGTGGTGAACCTGATGATGCAGGGAAGCTGCAGCGGTTGTCCTTCTTCCATGATTACTTTAAAGGCAGGTATTGAGGGAATGATGAAAAGAATGATACCTGAAGTTAAAGAAGTGGTGGCTGAAGCTGAATAAGTTTAGTTTTTAATTTGAGAGTTACAGAAACAAAAGCGGCTTTTGCCGCTTTTTTGTTTTTGACGCAATGCCTGTTTATGGCGTAACTTCATTGGCTATTGAGAACAGCTGATGTTTCGCATTAGCATCATAAAACATCTGATTATGAAAAGCAGCTTTTTTCTTTTCTTGGCATTACTTAGTTTTTCTTTTGTTTTTTCACAGCAAAAAAATGATTCAGAAAAAATCCCTGTGCTGATTCGTTGCGATGATCTTGGCATGTGTCACTCTGTAAACATGGCAGCCAAACAGGTATTGGAAACAGGAATTCCTGTGTCTATGTCCGTAATGGTGCCTTGCCCCTGGTTCAGCGAAGCCGTGGGGCTATTGAAGCAATACAAAAACGTATCTGTTGGTATTCATCTGACCCTTAATTCTGAATGGAAACAATATCGCTGGGGTCCGGTTACGGGAGTTAATACTGTGCCTTCGCTGGTTGATTCAGTTGGGTATTTCTTTCCCTCCCGCAGCCTGTTGTATAATAACAACCCGTCGCTGATAGAAATAGAAACAGAATTACGGGCACAAATTGATAAGGCCATTGCCGCCGGGCTGAAAATAGATTACCTCGACTATCATATGGGTGCTGCCGTACAAACGCCGGAAACAAGAGCTATTGTAGAAAAGCTGGCTGCGGAATATAAACTGGGAATTTCCCGGTACTACGGCGAAGTGGATGTAGAGGGCGGCTACAGTGCACCCGTGGCAAATAAACTGGATACGCTTACCTCAAAAATAAAGGTATTGCCGCCGGGCGGTGTTAAGTTGCTGGTATTTCACATCGGGATGGATACACCCGAAATGAGTGCTATGGAGGACCTGAATACTTTTGGGCTAAAGGAGATGAGCAAACATCGCCAGGCAGAGTTAAAAGCACTTATATCTCCACAGCTTTTGCAACTTTTGCAAAACAAATCCTTCAGGCTGATTAATTATAAAATGCTGAATGAGGAAAAGGGATTAGACAACATGAAGCGTCCTGGCGGAAATTAAAGCTGGTCAAATCAGCGTCTTTTTTACCGCTGATATATTTCCTTTTTAATGGCCTTTGGTTATATGTACCTTAGTTTACTGTTAATACTATTTTTTAGTTTTTGAAAACCCTGCTATATGAAAAGAGTCCTTCTTTTTATTGTAACTGTTGTAAGTTTATTTTCCTGCAAGCCAACTGCTCAGATTTCTAAAACAAATGCCCTGCCGCAGGTGCAAAGAGAGTTCCGTGCTGCCTGGATAGCCACAGTGGCAAATATTAACTGGCCAAGTAAACCGGGCCTTGCAGTTGAAACGCAAAAACAGGAAGCCATTGCGTTACTTGATTTTTTAAAAAGCAACAATTTTAACGCAGCTGTTCTCCAGGTTCGTCCGCAAGCAGATGCTTTATACAAAAGTGATATTGAGCCATGGTCCTACTTTCTTACCGGCAAACAGGGCAAAGCCCCTGAACCTTTTTATGATCCGCTTGAGTTTTGGGTAAAAGAAGCACATAGCCGTGGCATAGAGTTACATGTATGGCTGAACCCTTACCGGGCTCACCATAAGGCTGGTGAAGCTGTGAGTGATTTGTCGGTAGTGAAGAAACACCCGGAACTTGTTTTGTTTTTAAAAGAAGGTTATTGGTGGATGGATCCTGCCATGCAGGAAGTACAGGATATTACAAACAATGTGGTAATGGATTTGGTGAACCGGTATGATATTGACGGGGTACACATGGATGATTACTTCTACCCTTATCCATCATACAACAATGGCGTTGATTTTCCGGATACAGCAAGCTGGGCCGCTTACCAGCGCAGTAGTGGCAAACTTTCCCGTGGCGACTGGCGTCGTGATGCTGTGAATAAACTGGTGGAACGGTTGTACAAAAATATAAAGGCACAAAAGCCGTGGGTGAAGTTTGGCCTGAGTCCTTTTGGCATCTGGCGGCCGGGTTATCCTGAATCAGTAAGTGGATTTGATCAGTACGAGCAATTGTATGCTGATGCCCGTTTGTGGCTCAATAAAGGATGGATTGATTACTTCACTCCACAGTTGTACTGGCCTGTTAACAGCTATACACAAAGCTTTCCTGCCTTGCTTGGCTGGTGGGCTGGTGAAAACAAAATGAACCGCCATCTTTGGCCTGGCATTAGTGTAAGCAGGGACAGCAGCAATAAAAGCCTTGATGAAACCATCAACCAGATAATGATTGACCGGGGCATGCAGCCGCAAAGTAAAGGTGTGGTACACTGGAGCATTTCATCACTGACAAAAAACCCAAGACTCGCCGACACCCTGATGAAAACGGTTTATAAAAAGCAGGCATTGGTGCCCGCAAGTCCCTGGCTGGATAAAGAGGCTCCTGCTGCTCCGGCTGTAACAGTTAGCGAACAGAATGGTCAGCACCAGATAAGCTGGTCGCATAGTAATGAGGGAGACGTTTTTCAATGGGTGCTGTATTACCGTTATGGCAATAATTGGAGCTATAAAATTTTGAATAATACAGACAGGAATACAGCTCTTCCAACAACAACAGGCGCAGGAAATAATCAGTCAAAGTTGAATACAGTTATTGTCTCTGCTGTTGATCGTACCGGGAACGAAAGTGCCAAAACAGAAACCATTATTAAGTAAAGAATCTGGGTACTATCGAAGCGATGCCGTAACCTTCAATTACGGTAGCTTTGCCGCATGTGGCTGTATATTGTTATAATCTTTCTTTTTCTGCTGTATGCCGGGCTGATAGTTTACTATACCCGGGCATGGAGAAAGATTGCTTTGTACAAAACAAAAAACACTAATCCTGCCACCAGTATCAGCATAATAATACCAGCAAGAAATGAAGAAGCAAGTATCGGTACATTACTCCGGTCGCTGCAAGAACAGGATTACCCCAAGCATCTTTTTGAATTGATTGTGGTGGACGACCACTCAACTGATAACACTACAGGTATTGTGCAACAATATTCAACAGTGAAATTATTGCAACTGAAAGAAGAAGACATAAACTCATATAAAAAGAAAGCAGTTGAAACCGGCATTGCTGCAGCCACCGGTTCGCTTATCGTTTGTACTGATGCTGATTGTGTGGTGCCTCCAGGCTGGCTTTCTGCCATCGCATCGTATAAAGAAGAAAACGCTTCTGTATTTATTGCGGCACCGGTTGTGATAAATAATAAGCCTTCTTTTGTTCAGTTTTTCCAGGCGCTGGATTTTATGATATTGCAGGGCATTACTGGCGCAGCCGTCAGTAACCATCATCTTTCTATGTGCAACGGAGCCAATCTTGCCTATGAAAAAGAGGCCTTCTATAAAGTAAACGGGTTTGAAGGTATTGATGCAATCGCCTCCGGCGACGATATGCTGCTGATGCACAAGATTGCAAAACAATACCCCGGCAAAGTGCATTACCTGAAATCGCCGGCAGCTATTGTTTCCACTGCAGCCGTGCCAACATGGAAGGCTTTCTTTAGCCAACGCATTCGCTGGGCCAGTAAGGCCGGTAAGTATGATGACAAAAGAATCTTTTGGGTGCTGTTACTGGTGTATCTGTTTAATCTTTCCTTTTTAGTGTTGCTGGCTGCTGGCTGTTGGTTAAGTGAAGCATATTTTTTTGCATTGCTGCTGCTGGTTGCAAAAACTGTAGTTGAGTTACCATTTGCAGTTTCCGTTGCAACATTCTTCATCAAACAATCCCTGTTGAAATATTTTCCTTTCTTTCAGCCGCTGCATATTTTATATACAGTTATATCAGGCCTGTTTGGCCAGTTTGGAAAATATGAGTGGAAAGGAAGGAAGGTGAGATAGAGTTAGTTACCCCTTCTTCGCCTTTATCGGCCTAACGCCAATCCCCGGCAAATTATTAAGTGTAATTTTTCCATCCACCACAGTCATACCGTCGTACACATCGTTTTTGATAAGCAGGTTACCGTCAAGGTCGGCCCA
The DNA here is from genome assembly GCA_937858715.1 of uncultured Chitinophagaceae bacterium. GTDB lineage: Bacteria > Bacteroidota > Bacteroidia > Chitinophagales > Chitinophagaceae > JJ008. The sequence goes on from CALLZY010000113.1 coordinate 24,233, forward strand.
GTCCATCATGGGTGATAGTTGCGCTGCGGCAGAAACAGCGCAGGAGGTTTCTGTCATGCAGCCAATCATAACTTTCATATCCAGTGCCCTTGCAAGCGTAAGCATCTTGTGGGCTTCCCGCATGCCAGTGCATTTCATCAGTTTTATGTTAATGCCATGATAGACGCCGTGTGCTTTTTTTACATCGGCGAGCCGCTGTACTGATTCATCGCCAATGATAGGTAACGGACTTCTTTCTGTAACCCAGGCAATCTCATCCGGCATTTCTTTGGGCATGGGCTGCTCTAAAAACAAAGCGCCTTTTTCTTTAAGGTAATGCGCCATATCCAGTGCATATTGTTTGTCTTTCCATCCCTGGTTGGCATCTATGGTAAGGGGTTTATCGGTTTGGCTGCGTACTGTCTCCACCATCATCTTATCGCTTTCTTCTCGGCCAATTTTTATTTTGATTACTTTGAATGGTTCTGTTTCCTTCATTTTTTCCAGTACCACTTCTTTGGTATCAATACCAATGGTAAAAGAAGTGAGGGGTGTTTTGTCGGCATTAAATCCCCATATTTTATGCCAGGGCTGCTTCATCATTTTTCCTGCCAGATCATGAAGAGCAATATCCACACAGGCTTTGGCTGCCGTATTTTTTAAATCCACTGCATCCACATATTCCAATATTTCTTCCATCTGGAATGGGTCTTTAAACTGGCTAAGGTCCACTTTGCCCAAAAACTTTAATACCGATTCATGGCTCTCACCGAGATAAGGCGGCATACTTGCTTCGCCATATCCTTTCAGGCCGTCGTATTCCAGTTCGGTTAATACAACCGGTGTGGTTTTCCGGGTATTGAGCGCCACACCAAAAGCATGTTTTAGTTCCAGCGTATAGGCCCTGTAACGAAGGGTCAGCTTTCCTTTCTTGTGTTCAAACAGAGGTGACGCCCATACGGCACCCGCAGGAATAATGCTGCCCAATGCTATCGAACCGGAAAGAAAAGAAGCAGATTTTAAAAAATTTCTTCGTTCTGTATTCATTGCTGAGGATTATAATATGGATGAACAGCTACCGGCGTTACACCGTTTTGTGAAGTGGCTGTTATAAACCGTTTGGCTGCAACAAAGGCCCTTGTTTCCCAGTCAGCAAAATCCGGACCGGGTAACATACTGTTGATGCGTACCATACCCGATGCATGGATATACATGGCGTTTCCCAAATACATTGCAACATGTGTAACACGGCCGGTTGGCTTACCATCTTTTAATGATGAAAAGAACAACAGGTCGCCGGGCAATAAGTTTTGCAAGGCTTTGGCTACTGAAACTGTGTCGTGGTCTCTAATGTCAACCGCTTCGCCAACAAGCACCTGCTGGCTTGCATCACGGGGGAGCACCACTCCGTTTATGAAATAAGCTGTTTTTACAAAACCGCTGCAGTCAACACCTTTGATACTGGTACCCCCCCACAGGTAGGGAGTACCCAGCATATTTTTGCCTGCCTGAATAACATTTTCAGCCGTTGCTTTTTTACCTGCCCATTTTTTATAAAGAGCAACTGCTGATTTTGGCAAATAGCCTTTGCGGCCATCGGGCAGTTCGCAGGCATAATAACGGCCTTTTTTTCTGACTAACTTCAGAAGGTTGCCAGCAACCAGGTCTGTCACCACATCAATGTCTTTTAAGGGTTTTTCCTGTAACAGGGCGAAGGGTGACATCACAACAATTTTATCCTGTTGCTGCCAATTGCGAAGACCGGCCTCGTCAGTTCGATACACCATCATCGCTTCAGTCCAGGCAAGATATTGATCGGGTGTGCGGACAAGATAATAGCCACCTTTTTTCATTAAGATGTCAACCGGAGTCCCCATCAGGGATTGAGTGGCCATTTCGGCAGCATCATTGGGCTCAAAACGATGGTGGGCTACAGATACACGGATGATACCTTTTGTTTCTGCGCCAAGGCTTTTTTGTGGAAGTGTTTCGATGTTGAGGGAAAGAAGAAAATTGGCGCTGTCTAATTTTTTCTTTAATAAAACAATAGCAGCAGGTTCGGTGGTGTAGCCTGTTATTGTTCCCTGCGTCGGCTCATTTATAACCCAGGCCTTTACCCTTTTATCGGGAGCATACACCGCTTTTACCTGCTGCGTTAATTGCTTTACTATAGCTGAAGTGTCAGTTGGCTGTGCAAACAGATTTTCTGTAATGAACAGGAACAAAAAACTTAACCAAACATATTGCTGGTATTTGCGTAGCATATCATTTAATGGCAACAGGCCATTATGCTGTTGGATAAAAAAATGTAAACGACTTCAAAGAAAAGTCCACTCGGAAATTCTGTTTACTGAAGCCTTGCACAAATGTATCAAAAAATATCACTTTAATGTTTATGGAATGCGTCTGCTTTTATGTTAGAAGAAGCAATTACAAGAAATGAAAAGCATAGAAAGAAAATGCTGCCCATTTTATCAGTTTCTATTAAATCGCTTAGAAAGTTCACAATCAAAATCATAACAAGAATAACAGCTGTTAGCATACCAACAGATTTGTAAAAAGGGTCAGGAGAAGAATAATAAATACGCTGAGCAAAAAATAACATAGCTCCTGCCAATAGCAAGAAAAAGAATAATCCGGGCAAGCCTTGTTCAATAGCTAATAACAGGAAGTAGTTATGAACTGTGGAGTGATCTTTATTATCGCTTACCCAGGTTTTAAAAGCCGGTACGGCATACTCTTTATAATGCGGATAGAAACTGCCAGGACCAAACCCTGTAACGGGATTATCCTTTATCATTCTTACACCAGCAACCCAGCGATAGAACCGTTCGGCAGTTGATACATCTTTCAGCCGGTAAGTAGCAATGATATGTTCGTTGAAATTTTTGTGGAAAATGGTTGTTTTATAGTCATGAGCATATTGCAGGTACTGATCATTGTGCTTAAGCCAGAAAAATGCAGCCAGGGCAATTACAACAGATAAAATATAGCCGGCAAAAAGCATTTTTTTGCGAATAAGGAGATACGCAATACCACCTGCTGCCAATGCCAGCCATGCCCCTCTTGCATATGACAGGAAAACTGCAACAATGAATATCAATGTCAAAAAAAGAAACAGTTTGCCCAGCCAGGGATGTGATTTGTATTTACTCCGGAATGCTATCAACACCGGAACAAAACAAACCAGCATGGCAGAATAGTTCACATGGTTTCTGAAAAACGGAACTAATGCGTTGTTAACCGTCGCAAATGAGAATCCTGTTTGAGAGTGCCTGAACAGGACAATCAGCACTACAATAATCATTGCGGATGTTACTAAAAGGACTGCTTTTTTGATAGTCTCTTTACCCTGAAAAAAGATTAGCGGTCCAATTACGAAAGACAAAAGATACCAGCCTTTTGCTAAAAGAAATTTTACAGAAATCACTGGCTCTGAAGAAAGCAGTACAGCGATAATCGTCCATATTAGCAGAATTATCAGTAAAACACTTAGCGGATGAAGCAAATATTTCCTTTTTAAACAGTGCGGATTGTACAAAACAGAACCGATAACGATAAATGAGGTTAGCCACATCAATGGTTCATCAGGCAGGTCAGTACCAAGGCTGGAAGAAAAACTATATTCAGCAGAAAAGGGCAATGAAAAAAGGAGCGACAAAAATAAAACTCCACGATGCTGCCAACCGGCAATGAACGCAAGCAGTATGAATGGTGATGCAACAAACAGTAGCTGATCAGTGAGTACGGAAATCACCATGCAGGAAAGAAAAAACAATCCGCCAGCATAAAAAAGGTTGTTATTGCTTCTTGCAAAAGAAGTCACCCGGTAATATTTTTTCTTCTTTGTAATATCAATACTGCCAGTAATGAAAACAGAAAGCCTAATGCGCCGGATGCCACAGTTGCCAGTATAATATTTGGTTTATCCGGCCGGCCGGAAGGTTTGGCTTTTTCAACAATAATAAGTGCGGGGGGTTTTGAGTCTATCATCAGCTGGTATTCTCCAATCAGTTTTTCGTATTCCTGTGTTCTTAATATCAGCGCTGTTCTCTTCGCAGCGTCCCTGGCGCTATCAGCCTGGGTCAAAATTTTTTGTCTGCCATCTATAAGACCGTGCAGTGCTGCCTTGTTTCCTTCACTCATCAGGTTTTGGTGCATTTCGCTCAACAGGTTCATTATTTCATTAGCAAGAACAGCAGCCTTTTCTTTATTGGTGTCCCAAACTTTTACTTTTAAGTTGCCGTATTCATTTTTGGTTACCGAACTGCGTTTCTTCAGCAGCTTAACTGTTTTTGCGTCAGCATTTTCTCCTTTGTCCTGCATTTTATAATGGGACACCAAATCTGTTTTTTTTGCAACCGCTGCAAAAACAGTATCAAGACTGGCGGTGCCAAGAATAATATCCAGATCATCGGGTGTGCCAAGTGCAGAATACAGGGCTTCAATATTTTCATTAAATAACCTGGATTTATCAGAAGCAAAACTGCTGGCAGGAAGTGCTGTGGCGGTGGACAAATACAAAGCCGGTTTTATCAGTAGTATAGATACGGTTACGATTACCGAAAGAATTGTTAGTGAAAGAATTTGTTTCCACCATGTTTTTATCAGGTCAAATATATCCGGCATAAGCAATTGTTGTTTTTTGGTAAATCAAATCACCCGTACATTTCTGTTAAAACTCTCTTCAAGAGAAATAAAGGTTTCAGTTCTTTCTATTCCTTTTATTTTTTGCAACTGGTCGTGTAACACATATCGCAGCTGTGTTATGTCCATGCAAACAATTTCGGCAAACATACTATAGTTGCCTGTGGTATAATTGAGGCGTACTATTTCTGGTATCTTCTGCAGTTCCTTGGCTACGGTATCATAAAGCGAACTTTCTTTAAGATAAATACCAATAAAGGCAATAACATCATACCCCATCTTTTTCATATCGGCTTTCAGCTTCGTGCCGGTAACAATGCCTGCATCCTGTAGTTTCTTGATACGGACATGAATGGTTCCGCCAGACACGAAAAGCTTTTTGCCCAAATCAGCATAAGAAATGGAGGCATCTTCCATCATGTGGAGAATAATCTGGAGGTCAAGTTTGTCAAGATTCAATTTCATAGCCATATTGAAATAGGTTTTTGAAAAAATTCTACACTAATGTACGTTTAATTTGAAAAATTCAATAGTTTTAAAATTATTATTGAAAAATTTGGAACAAAACCCCATTCTGTTATAGATTTGTGTCAACAAAGCCTGATAATACAGGCCAGTTCTTTAAATATACTGTGGGGTGATGAAATTGCGTAAGCATGGCAGACATGCCCTCTTGTCTCGGGGGTGGGGGAAACAGGATAAACGTTGCATAACGCCGATCCACTGACGAGTGGACCGACTGGGGTTGACCACCAGTAGGTTGAGAGTAGCTCTCTCTATTCATTTGTGCAACAGCTAACTGCCCCGTGGAGGTTCGAACCCTCCCCCTACAGCTAATAAGAAAGCCTTTGTTGAGAAACAGAGGCTTTTTTGTTATTACACAGACTAATTCTCACTACTCATCGAAAAGTTCGCAATTGTTAGCTCCTGAAAATACCTTTGCAAAAAAATTTATATGAGAAGATTGATTATAATCTCAGTTATTGTATTGGGTTTTACTCCTGTTTTTGCCCAGGATCAAAACGTAAAAACATTGCAGGCAGAAACTGGCCGTACTATTAAGAAAGATCCTGCCGACACTTCTTCTAAAACATGGAAAACTGGTGGCCTGTATGGGATCAACATTTCTCAGGGTTCACTCAGTAATTGGGCTGCAGGTGGAGATAACTTTTCACTTTCAGTAAACTCGCTGCTCAGCCTTTATGCTTTTCACAAAAAAGGAAAGCATAGCTGGGACAATACATTCGACTTTAACCTGAGTTATGTAAACACCACCAGCCTTGGCAGCCGCAAAAACGATGACCGGTTTGACCTGCTTAGTAAATATGGCTATGCGGTTGG
>CALLZY010000114.1 GCA_937858715.1 uncultured Chitinophagaceae bacterium
TTGTTGATGGCAGCCTGGGTGCCACATTCCTTACGGCAGTAGCCAAGGAACTGGAGAACTTTAATGGTGAAAGGGAATTCTGATTCCAGTATTTTATTCTATATAAAGAAATGCTGAACAGTTTTGTTCGGGATTTTATTTTGAAGGATTTCCGTATTTCTCATTTCTAAAACCGTATGACTCTTTTTTTCTCTTTAATATAAACAGGTTATCGTATTCTGTATCCTTAAGGTCGCCCGGCACAATGGTTTTACCGGCCAATTTGTTGACAATATCATCTACAGTATTAGAATGCCCGACAATCAGCACATTTCCCTTGCGGATAGATTTTATTTTCTGAATAAATAAATCAAGCGAATCAGGCTTGCTGCTGTAAAGTTGTATGGGCATCCCTAAGCACAATTCCTTCAACGGTTTTGCAGTAGAAACAGTACGTAGCGTATTAGTGGAGAAAATATGTTTGACATTCTTATTGCCGAGAATTTCCTTCAGCTTTAATGCCCGCTGGTTGCCTTCAAGACTGAGTGGCGGGTCAGTAGTTGGTTTCATGGTGGCCATATCAATACCACCTTCTTTCTCCGCATGTCGCACCACATAGATTTTATTGCCGCAGGATAAAAGAAAGAATACTGCGAAAGCCGGAAATAATACTTTCATAATACACATTTAACTTTATAAGAAAACTATGAGCTGCGAGCAAAGCCATGAACTATGAACCTTCCCTACCAACTAATCCACCAACTCCAGTCCCCACTCTTTGCCTTTTTTTACTGCAGGTACGCCTTCGGTAATCCATTTGGGTGGTTTTGCACCTTTCAGCAGCCAGTCAAAGTATTGTTGCTCTCTTATCTGGATATCCTTCCTGTTCTTTCTTTCCACCAGGTTGTGGGCTTCTCCGTTATAATTCAGCATCCACACCTGTTTGCCTAAACGGCGCATGGCCGTAAATAACTCTATACCCTGGTACCATGGCACTGCTCCATCTGCATCATTTGACATAATAACCAGCGGTGTTTTTACTTTCGGCAGATGAAACAGCGGTGAGTTTTCAATATAGAGTTCCGGTTTCTCCCACAAGGTGGCCCCGATGCGGCTCTGTGATTTTTCATACTGAAACTGGCGGTTAACACCACTCTCCCAGCGGATGCCACCATAAGCACTGGTCATATTGGCAACCGGAGCACCTGCCCAGGCCGCCTTAAACATATCAGTCATGGTGATGAGTTGTGCCACCTGTATGCCACCCCAGCTTTGGCCCTGTATGCCAATGTTCTTTGCATCAATCCATTTTTGTTTGGCCAGGTCCTGTGCAGCGCTTACCACATAATCATAACAACTCTTTGCCGGGTGACCGTTTGTATATCTGATGTCCGGACAAAACACTACATAACCCCGGCTGACGAAGAAAGGAATATTGAGCCTGCTGGGCGTTGGTGCAGGTTGAATGTATGTATTCAGTTCATCAGAATGTGTTTCATAAAAATACATCAGCATCGGATATTTTTTCTTTGGATTGAAATCCTCTGGCTTGTACAATACACCTTCCGACATTTTACCGTTAAAGGCTTTCCACTTATATAGCTCTGCTGTGCCCCAGTTGTAGTCTTTTTGTTGCGGGTTGATATCTGAGAGTTGACGTGGGAAACTGTAATCATGAGAAGCATCTACGTCTCCGATAGTAGTATTAAATACGTTGTAACTTGAAAAGATATTTGGCGACATTGCAAATGACTCTTTTATTACAATAAACACATCTCCCCTTTTATCACTCATCAATGATGAAACCCGAACATTCCCCATTAAATAATTGATTAATCCGAATGAACCATTTGGTTGCATATTCCAGCGACCCAGAAGTTCACTTTTATTATTTTCGTCAACACCTCTAAGCCATTTAGAAATCCATAAATCAATGAATTTCTCATCCTGATCTGCACGCAAATACCTGTATGATATTTTCTTATCCCTTCCCTTTGTGGTATTTGTCAGGTTGTCATACGGATTAAAACTAATCTTCCAAATATCATATTTATCATAAACAAAAAGTAGTGAGTCATTTTTATACCAGCCTGCAATTCCATACGGCCTTGGGTCATCGGGCATATCGTTTTCTTCGTTCCACAAAGGATATTTGATTTTCTCTG
>CALLZY010000115.1 GCA_937858715.1 uncultured Chitinophagaceae bacterium
CGTACTCTGCAATTTGCTCCGGTGCGGGCAAGTCGGTTTGCAGTTCCCGCTGCATGTCATAAATCCATTTTATCACTTCCTGGTTGGCGAGGCCGTGCAGGGGACCTGCAAGCCCGTTCATACCGGCAGCATAAGCGAGGTAAGGGTCGCTGAGTGCTGAACCTACAAGGTGAGTCGTATGAGCTGAAACGTTTCCACCTTCATGGTCGGCGTGGATGGTCATGTAGAGGCGCATGAGTTCCCAGAAACTGTGGTCTTCGTAACCCAGCATGTGGGCAAAGTTGCCGGCCCAGTCGAGCAGACCATTGGGTTCAATATGCTCATCATTTTTGTATTTGCGGCGATATATATATGCGGCAATTCGGGGCAGCCTTGCCAGCAAAACAATGCTGTCGTCGAAAGTGGGCACCCACAAATCTTTTTTATTGATGCCTTCGGAATATTTTTTCTGGAAATAACTTTCTGTTTGCAGGGCCATTACGCCAGCCACAAACATGGTCATGGGATGGGTGTGAATGGGCAGCGCATCAATTGCCTTGAACACATGGGTAGGTACGTGGCTGCGGCGCTGTAAAATATCGGTAACATGTTCCGCCTCATCTTCGTTTGGCATTTCGCCCAGCAGCATCAGGTAGAACAGACCTTCGGGCAAGGGTTCGCTGCCGCCGGGAGCTTTGGGCAATTGTTCCTGCAAATCAGGTATTGAATAACCCCTGAACCGGATTCCTTCCTGTGCATCGAGCAAGGAAGTTTCTGTTACAAGGCCTGTCATTCCCCGCATTCCCTGGTAAATCTGTGATAACTGAACCTCTCCTATAACTTTATTACCATGCTCTTTGAGCAGTTCTTTCAACTCAACTGATGCCTTTTCTGCCTTGGCCTGAAACCTGTTTTTTAAAATACCCATAACACTTTATTTTCCGGGGATGTTGACAAATAATTTGAGGGCTAAAATTACGCAAAGCCTTTCAGCAATAACAAAAAAACACAATGAAAGTTTGAACATTATACTGTGATAATAATCACTTTGGAGTTTTGCGGTAGAGCCAGTACGCCACGGCTATAAAAACAATATTGGGCACCCATGCGGCGAGCATCGGATGAAAATTTCCCTTAGTGGCAAATACGGTGGAAAATCTGTCGGAAAGAATAAAAAGCGCAGCAATAATAATTCCTAATGCCATGTGCATACCGCTGCCTCCTCTTGTCTTCCGGCTGGCAATTACAACCCCAATCATCGTAAGAAGTAATACCGTGAAAGGCGTGGCTGTGCGGCGGTACTGCTCCACTTTTAACGTATTAAGACCTTCGCTGCCCCGCATCTCTTCTTTGCGGATGAATGCGGCCAGTTCGGGAGTGGTGAGTTTGTCTTTGATGTACTCATCGTTGCTCAGCTCGTCGGGCTTTAAATCCAGTTTAATGGCTAATGTGTCGTAGTACTTCGACCGTTCGCCAAGGCTGTCTAAATGCCGCTCGATAACGCCGGTAAGTTTCCAGCCTTTTTTTGATGTATCCCACAACAACTGATCGGCCCGCAGGTTATAAATAATTTTATTACCCTTTACTTTCTCCATAAAAAAACCACTTGAAGCCTTACGGGATGTATCAAAATCACGGATGCCTACATAAGTTGTTGGATCCACTCTTTTATAGAAACACCTGTAACAGTTGCCGTATAGCCTGTTGGCAGCGGGATTGTTGTTATCAATATACCGGCTTTGGAAATTTGCCTTTATCGCATTGGCCTTTGGAATCCAGTACCGGCTGCCCACCCATAAAAGCGAGGACAGCAATACACCTCCAATAATATATGGCCTCAAAAAACGGTTGTAGCTTACACCGCTGGCCAGTATGGCAATAATTTCTGAGCGGCCCGCCATTTTGCTGGTAAAGAAAATAACAGCCAGGAAAACAAAAAGCGGAAACAGCAAACTCCATATCCAGGGTACAAAACCGAGGTAGTAGTTTTTTATCAGCTGTGCAGTAGTAAGTTTTGCTTTGATGAAATCGTCAGATTTTTCGCTGGAGTCAACCGCCACTGCTATAATGGTAAACAGCAGCAGGCAGAAAAAGAAGGTAACCAGGAATTTCTTTAATATGTACCAGTCGATTTTCAGCATTGGTGGCAAAAGTAGAAGAAAATTTGTTGGGAGATTGTGAAAGGACAGGATTATACAGGGCAAACGCATCTGAATTTATAGGGAATAGAACACGGCTGCCACGAATTGGATAGATACACACGGATATTATTCGCCCGAGGCGAATAATATGGATTGCTGTAATGATCCGGCATTCGCCGAAGGCGGATTATCAGTGTTCATCGATTATAAGCCAGATAAAATCTGGTATCATCATTTGTCTAAACCATAAAATTCCGTGTAAATCCGTTTTTACCCGTGGCATCCGTGTCTAAATTCGTCGTATTTAGTTGCGCCCTGTGCGATTATAACTTCTGCTTGAGCCTTATCACCATTTCATACTTCCAGGAAGTGAAATCGCCTTCAAGGATATGCTTGCGGGCCTCACCAACCAGCCACAGGTAAAAAGCAAGGTTGTGCACACTGGCAATTGTGTAAGCCAAAAATTCCTTTGCTTTCATCAGGTGGCGCAGGTATGCCTTGCTGTAGTAGTTGCTCACCATACAGTCCAGCCCGTCATCGATGGGCGAAAAATCAAATTCCCATTTCTTATTGTCAATATTAATGACGCCGTTGGTGGTAAAGAGCATGGCGTTGCGACCGTTGCGGGTGGGCATCACACAGTCAAACATATCCACTCCCATACTGATACCCTCGATTATATTCCACGGGGTGCCCACTCCCATCAGGTAGCGGGGTTTATCCTGCGGCAAATGGTCGCAGCACCAGTTGCATATTTCGTACATCACATCCTCCGGTTCCCCCACACTCAGGCCGCCAATGGCATTGCCTGTGGCGTTTTTAGCTGTTACGTATTCGCAGCTTTGCTTTCGCAAATCCTTATAAGTGCCGCCCTGCACAATAGGAAACAGGTTTTGTGTGTAGCCATATTCAGGCTGCGTGGCATTGAATTGTGTAAAGCACCTGTCGAGCCAGCGGTGCGTCATCTCCATTGATTTTTTTGCATAGTTATACTCGCTGCCTCCGGGCGGACATTCGTCAAAAGCCATAATAATATCGCCGCCGATGGTCCGCTGAATATCCATCACATTCTCAGGAGTAAACAAATGTTTGCTTCCGTCAATATGCGATTGAAAGGTGACGCCTTCTTCTTTTATTTTCCGGGTGCCTGCCAATGAGAAAACCTGGTAGCCGCCACTATCGGTAAGAATGGGTTTAGGCCAGCCGTTGAATTTATGAAGACCACCCGCCTTTTCCAGCACTTCAAGCCCCGGACGCAGGTAGAGGTGATAAGTATTACCCA
>CALLZY010000116.1 GCA_937858715.1 uncultured Chitinophagaceae bacterium
TTTTTATACAATCCAGATTCTATTCCTGAAGCTTAATGTTTCGTTTCTTAATATAACTATGCCACAAAATCATACTGGCAATTGTGCGATATGGCCGCCAGGGTTCAGCAATCACAAGCATTTCGTCTTTGGAAACATGCGGGTGAAGCTGCTTTGTTTCTTTTAAGCTATTAACTAATGCAATATCCCCAAGCGGAAACAAATCTGTTCGTTGCAACACATGCATCAGGTACACATCTGCTGTCCAGTCGCCAATGCCTTTTATCTTTCTTAGTTCATGCCGCACTTCTTCGTCCGGCAGGCTTTCCAGTTTTCTTAACTGAAGCTGCTTTGTGATAATTGCATTTGCCAGTTCTCTTACATAAACAATCTTCTGTCTGCTGAAATAGCTGGCCCTTAATTCTTCATCTTTTAATGCCAGAATTTTCTGTGGTGTAATGTAGCCGGTACGTTCCTTTAACTTTTTAAAAGCTGCATAAGCAGAAGCCAATGACACCTGCTGCTCCAAAATGGTGAGCACTAAAGTTTGAAATGTGTTAGGTCTTGTCCACATGGGCGGATGGCCATGCTCTTTGATGATGCCACGGAGATGTTTATCTCTTTTGCCCAGCACATCGCATAAGTGAATGAAGTTACCTTTGTGGAACTTCTGCAAATGCTCAACAGAATTACGGGACGATGAAGTGAGTGACACAACAGACGATGATAGCAGCAATGAAGCTGGTTAAAAAATTATTTATTGGCCTTTACTCTTTCGATGGCCTGCTTTGCAAAATCGGTTGTAACTAATTTACCACTGATTGCTGCCCGTTCAAACAACAACTTATCCCAATGCTCGGTTCCTTTCCAAAATACTTTTTTCAACTCGGCCATTGCTTCAGGACTGGAGTGCATCAACGTATCGGCCAGCCGGCGAACAGCCTCATCCATATCTTCGGCTTCAGCATACACTTCGGCATACAAACCTCTTTTTCTTGCCCATTCGGCACTGCGCCACATGGAAGCATCTATCGCCAGTTGCGAAAAAGCTGATACGCCAATCTTTCTTTCAACTGCGGGCCCCACTACAAACGGGCCAATGGCGATGGCCAGTTCACTCAGCTTTACTTCGGCAGCTGATGAAGCTATGGCATAGTCAACTGCTGCTGCAAGGCCAACTCCGCCACCCACACAGCGGCCATGTATGCGGCCGATAACAAACTTGGGGCAAATGCGTATGGCGTTAATTACCTTGGCAAAACCGCTGAAAAACTCAAGGCCCTCCTTTTCTGTTTTGATAGCAATCAGCTCATCAAAACTGGCCCCGGCGCAAAATGCCCTGTCGCCGGCAGAACGAAGTATAATGACTTTTGTTTCCGGATCTTCGCCGGCATGTGTGATTTTGGAAGCCAGCTCATTCAAAATCTTACCAGGTAATGAGTTGCTTTGCGGGTGAAAAAACTCGATAGTGTTTATGTGGCGGTGAACTTCTGATTTTACATATGGTTCCATAACAAAGTTTTTATGCCGTTATTATTCATTAGAAAGTTAATAAATGAAAACTGTTTTTCCTATGACTAAGTTCAGCAGAAGTGAACGCTTTTAATGCCAAAATTACAGTTCATTCTTTCGGGCAACCATTGTAAGGATAGTTGCCACCCCGGTTATTCCACTTGTTTCATCAATCATCTCTACCAGCCATTTTACAATACCTTTTTCTATATCATCGCCACGGCGAAGGTCTTCCGGTTTTTCAACTATCCGTTTGTCGTTGGGCAGTTTTTCTTTGCAGGTAAACCGAATATAGATTTCTGCCCCTGGATAAACCGGTTTTGTAAACCGCAACTCGTCAATTCCATAATTCAGCAGCACCGGGTTTTTTTCATAGCTGTCCACAAACAAACCGGCGGCTATGCTTATAACAAAATAACCATGTGCCACCTGTTTTTCAAACATCGTTCCGGAAAAGTCAGTTGTCTTGATGTGTGCATAGAAATGGTCGCCGCTCAGGTCGGCAAAACGGTCAATATCATCAGCGGTAATAGTTCGTTTCTCTGTAATCAGTTGTTCGCCTATCTCCAGTTCCTCATAATATTTTTTAAACGGGTGTTTGTTGCTCTTTTTCCCTTCTGCATATTGCTGATAGACCCCGGTAATGGCCGTTACCGTTGTTGGCGACCCTTGTAGTGCAGTACGCTGCAGGTAATGCTTTACGCCTCTTAATCCGCCCATTTCTTCGCCGCCGCCAGCCCTGCCGGGGCCGCCATGCACCAACAATGGTAAAGGAGAACCATGACCGGTTGATTCTTTTGCACAATCCTTGTTCAGTACCAGTATCCGGCCATGATGTGATGCCGCACCAATAACATAGTTTCTTGCTTCTTTATTATCGGCAGTTACAATAGTGCTTACTAAGCTGCCCTTGCCCAGTTTGCTCAAAGCAATAGCATCATCCGTATCATAATAAGGCATTATGGTACTGACAGGGCCAAATGCTTCTATAGTGTGAGGCTCGACAGAAGAATGAGGCGTTGTGTTCATCAACAGCACAGGCGACACGAAAGCACCTT
>CALLZY010000117.1 GCA_937858715.1 uncultured Chitinophagaceae bacterium
TGCATTGCCCTGTTACAGTGCTCCTCCAGTCGTCTTTATGTTGTTCTAAAATCCACTCTCTTAAAAACTGCTCATGTTTTCCCAGTGGCAGGTACCAGTGAGTTGTTTTTTTCTTTACCGGAGTTTTTCCGCTTAATGTACTTACCGGATTTATCAGTTCATCGGGACTTAGTGTTCTTCCGCAGCTTTCGCATTGGTCGCCGAAAGCTCTGTCGCTTCCACAGGCCGGGCAGGTGCCTTTAATGTACCTGTCTGCCAGGAAGGTATTGGCCTCTTCATCAAAGTACTGTTCTGTTTCCTTTGTTTCAAGTTCACCAGCGTTGTTCAATTTTGTAAAAAACTCCTGTGCAGTTTCGTGGTGCAATGGAGAACTGGTGCGGTGATAAATATCAAAACTGATGTTCAGGTCATCAAAGTCCTGTTTCATCGCTTCATGATACTTGTCAATGATTGCCTGCGGCGTAGTGCCCTCCTTCATCGCCTGGATAGGGATAGCCGTTCCGTGTTCATCACTGCCGCAAACAAATACCACATCCCTTTTTTGTGCCCGCAGGTAGCGAACATAAATATCAGCAGGTATATACGCACCGGCCAGGTGTCCCACATGCTTCAGCCCGTTGGCATAAGGCAAGGCCGATGTAACTAAGTATCTTTTTGGGTTTTGCATAATTATTCTTTTTTGTAGTCAGCAGCAGAAACACAGATGAGCTTTTGTTGCGACGCTCCTTTCATATTCCTGTTCGCTATTCAGCTTCCTTCCGCTTAGATTTTAGCCTGCAAAAATACCGCAAAGCAGTGCATTGCCCAAACCGGTCTTTTTGTAATAACTTTAATGACCATTAAACCAAAAGATAATTATGAAAAAGCTCATATTTCTGTTCTGCATATTTAGCCAGGCGGCATCAGCCAACGATGGCTCTTTTTATGCATCAGGCAATACCCTGATGCCCTTGAAGGAGACCACAATCCGGCTTAAAAAGGAAATACTGAACCTTGACCGCAGAGGCGATTGGATGCAGGTTGATATTTATTTTGAATTCTTCAATCCCGGACCGGAAAAGGAACTTACTGTTGGATTTGTAACACCACCGGCAGTTGGAGACATCACAGATGCAGAAGCAAATCACCCCCAAATCAGGAATTTTATGGTCATGTCGGGCAACAGCCTGCTTCCTTATAAGGTGGCCAAACTGGAAGAGACGGGTTTCAAACTAAATGAAAAATTAGCCGATGGCTTTGACTTTGTGTATCACTTCAAATTGAAATTTCCCAAAGGTATCACCATAATCAGGCATAGTTATCAATACCGGGGCGGGGCGTCAGTCGAAGCAAAGAATGAGTTTTATTACCGGCTTACAACCGGAACTACATGGGCAAACAGTGCAATTGAAGATTTCGAACTCAATATCAGCATGGGTGATGATTGCTATTTTTCTGTGCCCGCATCTTTTGGCGGAGCTGAGTCGAACTGGGTAGTTGCAGGTGTTGGCCGCATGGGCAATGTGGCAACTTTTAATCCCTATGGAGAAGAGGGCGGTGGTAAAAAACTGAGAATGGTTTACCTGCGCAACGGGAAGCTTCAATTACGCCAGCCGAATTTTAAACCGCAAAACGATTTGGCCATAAACGTTTTTCAATTACATAATGAACTTCACCTTTGGTGCGATAAAACGGTGAAAAATGATTTTGAGGGGTTTACTGAATTTCTCTGGGGCGACTCAACAGAACTGGCAGTAAGCAAATTATCGGACAATGAACTGCGTTTGTACCGCAACCTTAACTTTGCCCGAATGGGCTACGGTTTTAAAGATGAAACACTTCGTAAAGCCTATTCAAAATACACATGGTACATACCAGACCCTGAACTGAAACCCGGGAATGTACCTGATTATTATGTTTCGAAAGAACTGATGAAACTGATAAATGATGAAGAGAAAAGAAGAAAAGTAAAACCCGATACACATGATTAAAACGCCGCCATACCTTAAGAAAGGTGATACAATAGGAATTGTTTGCCCGGCAGGTTATATGGATGCAGAAAAAGTAGCCACCTGTATTAATACACTGCAGCAATGGGGTTATAAAGTGAAAGTGGGAAAGACTGTAGGAGGTGATTCGCAAACTTATTTCTCAGGCACAGATGAAGAAAGGCTAACCGATTTTCAGCAAATGCTGGACGATGATTCAATAAATGCGGTGCTTTGTGGCCGTGGTGGTTATGGCATGGGCCGGATTATTGATAAAATCAGCTTTAAAAAGTTCAAAAAAAGCCCCAAATGGGTGATAGGTTACAGTGACATAACTGTGTTTCACTCACACCTGTATGCCAACTATAAAATTTCTTCGCTTCATTCGCCAATGGCTGCTGCTTTTAATGACGAAGGGTATAAAAACGAATATGTACAATCGCTTCGTAAATCTCTGTCCGGTAAAAAGGCAAGATATACCTGTCCGTCACATGAGTTTAACAGGACTGGTGAAGCTGTGGGTGAACTGGTGGGTGGTAACCTGGCCTTGCTTGCCCACCTTGTTGGAACAGGCTCCGATATAAAGACAAAAGGCCGCATCCTTTTTATTGAAGATGTGGGCGAATACCATTACAATATTGACCGTATGATGCACCAGTTGAAACGCAGTGGCAAATTAGACAAACTCGCCGGTTTGATTTTTGGCATTTTTACTGACAATAAGGACACGGACAGACCTTTTGGGCAAACAGTGAATGAAGTACTCCGGGATATTGTGGCTGAATATGATTACCCGGTTTGCTTTGATTTTCCGGTAAGCCACTCTGATAAAAATTTTGCATTAAAAGTGGGTGCCGGTTATAAACTAACTGTAAAGAAAAAGGGTGTGGTGCTGGCGGAGTAGCAGGGCCATGTTAAAGACATGACCAGGGCGGGAGTTCATTCAGCTTTCCGGTTTTTTATCTTTTTTTTGCTGAACACTCAGGAGAACAGGGTTAAGAATTAATCCTTTCTCGAATAGTAATTATCTAACCATTGCTTGCCTTGAATAATGTTTAACGCATAGACTTTTAAGGAAGTTGCTATCGTCAGTAAGATACTTTTAGCCTCCGGTTTGTTAAACTCAGAAACCATGCTTGTAGAAAAATCCTTTCCTATAGATTTAAGGTAATCACTTAATGATAAAAAATCCTCTACCCCAAGATATGGGGTTCGTATAATAGAACAACTAAGTGTATATTTAACTTCTTCATAAACCTTATTTTTTGAATAGCTGATAACAATCTTCCTTCGTTTTGGCTGATTAATATACTCTATATCGATAGATTCAATAAAAGTCTTATCGTGTTTATCTTTAAGAACTGGGATATAAGTGTACCGTTCTTCTAAAAAATGAAATACTTCTAAAATAATTTCCTTCACTACTTTTATTTTATTGATTGAGGGTTCCTGCTCCATAAACTGCTTGTTTTTCCATATTATAGAATGTGCTTGTTGTTCCTCCTCCTGTATCTAGGATATCATAGCCGGCTTTTTCACATCATCAATCAAAGCCACGGATCATGTCCCCACGAACCAAGAGAGGTATGAACAATTACATACCTGCAGACATTGAAGCCGTGAGCATTTGCAAGAATGGAAGCACCTTTGAGAAATCAAGATTTTCATATTCAATCCCAAGGAGCCTGATGTTCCTGTAATAACCTGCATGATTATTATAATAAAACTTTTCTGACTGGACGAGCCATGCTTTCTGCCCAAGTTTCTGCGACAGAAACCATTTTTCGAGCAATCTTGCCGTCCTGCCATT
>CALLZY010000118.1 GCA_937858715.1 uncultured Chitinophagaceae bacterium
GCAGCAGCGCAGCTTACGGTTACCGGAGCCGGACAGGTTATAACCGGCGGGGTTTGGTCGTTCACAGTAATAATCTGTGTGCACTCTGAGAAATTATTTGCTGCATCTGTAGCCCTGTAAGTTCTGGTGATGGTGTACCTGTTGGCACAAGTCTGACTGCTGATTACATCACCAACATGTGTTACCACAACACCCGGACAATTGTCTGTTGCTGTAACAGCAGTTATATCCGGAACAGGCACAGCAGCAGCACAACTTACAGTTACCGGAGCCGGACAAGTAATAACCGGCAACTCCGTATCATTTACTGTAACAGTAAATGAGCAGTTTGCAGTTCCGCAGCTATTAGTTGCAGTGATGGTGACAGTTGTTGTTCCCTTATTAAAGAATGAACCGCTGCCATCTCCGCTTCCGCTGCCCGTGGTGGCACCTGTAAAGGTGTAGGTTACTGTTGGTACAGGGATGCCTGTAATAGTTGGGCTGTAGGTCACCGTATTACCGCATTGCCCTGCTGCATTGCTTACTGTAATATTTGCAGGACAAACAATAGTAGGTACAGCATTTACAGTAACGGTTGCTGTAATAGATGCTCCCACACAACCATCAGCCGATGTTGGCGTAATTGTGAAGGTTACGGTTTGTGGCACAGTTGTATTATTAGTCAATGTGCCGCTTATATCACCGCTGCCGCTGGCAGAAATACCGGTTACATCAACCGTATTGTCTCTTGTCCAGGCATAAGTGGTACCCGGTACGGTGCTGGTCAGCGCAATTGTAGTAATCGGGCCGGAGCAAACTGTTTGTGATGCAGGAGTGGCTGTAGCCACAGGTGTTGAAAGCACTGTTCCTGTTACAGATGTTCTTGGCGTACTTACACAAACCTGGCCGGCAGAGTATTCAAATTCAATTCTCGAAATACTGGTTGTTGCTCCAAATTCCCTCCACAAATCTCTTGGATCGGTACTTGACAGCGGGAATTGCATGCCCAAACGTTCCAATTGAACCGGGAAGCCTGCAATAGTGGTAGCATAATCACCAGGTGCATACGAGTTCAGGTTAGCCCTGTTACCCAGGATACCGATGACCTCACCCGCCTGTACAGGGATATTACAAGGAATTCTTCCGGTAGTAGCATTATTCCTCGACAAGAACAGGGTTGTAAATGCATTTGTGGAAGCAGAGAATACTGGCGGAGGCGTATTGCCATTGAATTTCACGACAGCTACATGCTGTACTCCGGAAGAAGCCGTAGTGGGTACATACAATGAAGTGATAGTGAAATTTGCAGGTGCAGTAAACCAATATCCTCTTACATTACCGGGGAATGTACTGCTCTGTGCAGGCATGGCCAGGTTTTGTACAGGTCCTGCAGGCACAAGGCTTTCCACATAGTATGTAGTGGTGGCCGTAATATTCGGTGAATAGTCGGTGCCTGAATGAACAGGGTTACCTCCTGTGGATACATTAAACCAGTTGATTCCACCAGAACCTGCTGCGGTAAGATTTACAACACCACCAGGAGAGCAAACAGAATCTTCTGTTACACCGGTAATTGTTGCGGCCGGTGATACCCAGATAGTAAATGTTATAGGCGTACCTGTACAACTTCCATTAACCGGTGTTACAGTAATGGTACCTGATATTGGTGCTGCTGTGCCATTCGTAGCTGTAAATGACAGAATATCACCTGAACCACTGGCTCCAAGCCCAATACCTGTATTAGTGTTTGTCCAGTTATATGTAGTACCCGAAACAGATCCGTTAAAAGTGATGGCTGTTGTTGCTGAACCAGCACAGAAGAACTGGTCATTCACAGTGTTCACATCTGGTGTTGGGGTTACCACAACATTTTCAGATACATTATTTGTACATCCATTGTTGCCATATCCCAGTGTTACGCTGTAAGGAGTGGTACCCGCAGGCGGTGTCGCATTGATAGATTGTGTGGTTGCACCGCCCGGTGTCCACGAATATGTATTAGCAGCGCTTGCTGTTAATGTAAGCGGGGTTACACCGCATACAGGATTACCAGGTGTTACCGTAATATCTGCTGCTTCACGGGGCACATCCACGGTTAATCTGTAGCCTGCACAACCTGTACCTGTGTTCACTTCGTGTACAACCACTACAATAGTACCGTTAGCCGGGATGGTAGCTTCATAGAAGCCAGATGCAAGGAATGAAGAACCGGGATCAGCCAGATAGTTAGTACACACACTTGCAGGATTGAAACTGCCGCTATATGCCGCACAGAAAATATTAGTGCCGCATTGAGAGTTGATGCCTATTGTTACGCATACTGGAACATTGCGGACGTTTGTGATCGTATAACTGTCATATAACCTGCTACCAGTGGTGGTGAATGTGCCGGGACAAGCTTTCGGTGCAGCGCAAGTGGAAATAACTGCGAAGCGGTTTAGCCTTCCGGTTTGTATCGCATCACCAGCAGCCAGAGAACCGTTGAAAACATAATCGGCGATGTTTACAACGTTCATTGCTGTATCCTGGCAACTGTACTGGTTGGTTACAGTAAGAAGAACGTTGCCAGATTTTGTAAACAATTGTGTTTGCGCCGTACCCAGCGGAGTAAATGGTGCGCCGAAGTTGCTGATTCCCCATGCGTAGGTGTAGTTAGGATCGAAACCAGCTGTCAAAATTGTATTCGACTCCTGGCAGAAAGTGCCATAACCTGTAATAGAAGCTGTGGGTAAAGGATTGACTGTTACAGAAGCTGAAATTGGTGCTCCCGGACAACCGAATGCAGAGGAAGTGATAGTAAACGTAACAGTAATGGGGGAACCTGTGTTGTTAACAAGGTTTCCGGTAATATTACCCGAACCGTTGGAAGGGACGGTTCCTGTAACGGTAGCGGTATTATCTCTCGTCCAGTTGTAAGTGGTGCCGGCTGGACCTCCAGAAAGAACAATAGAGGTAACAGAGGCTCCCGAACATATATTCTGCGAAGCAGGTGTGGCCGTAACGGTATAAGCAGGGCAACCTATTACAAGCGTATAGGTTACACTCGTTCCTGTACAACTGTTGCCGTCAGTTACGGTTACTACAATTGGGAATGTTCCGGTCTGTGTTGGAGTGCCGCTCAGAACACCGGCCGAAGACAGGCTGATACCAGAAGGCAAGGTGCTTACGGTAGTAAAGGTGGCACCACCTAATGAGCCTGTTTCGGTAAATGTTTCGCTGAATGCTGTGCCTGCAGTACCGGAAGCATTAGCAGGAATGCCCACTGTAATTGTCTGGCAACTGATTATGAGGTTATAAGTTGTTCCTGAACCGGTACATGATGCAGCCACTCCATCCGTAGCAACTACTACAATCGGGAATGTGCCTGATTGTGTTGGTGTGCCGCTTAATACACCAGCTGATGATAATGTCAAACCAGCAGGTAATGAACTTGAAGTACTGAATGTAACTGTTGGATTACCGCCTGTTGAAGTAAATGTTTGGCCGAATGCTGTGCCTACTGTAGCCGTTGCGGTTACAGGATTGGTCACAGTTATGGTTGGACAACCGATTACCAGGCTATATGTTGTGCCGGTGCCGGTACAACCGCCACCGTCCGTAGCAACAACTACAATCGGGAATGTGCCTGATTGTGTCGGAGTGCCGCTTAATACACCAGCTGATGATAATGTCAATCCGGTTGGCAGCGTACTGCTTGTAGAATAAGTTACAACCGGCGTACCTCCTGTTGAAGTAAATGTTTGACTGAATGCTGTACCCACTGTTCCTGTTGTTGTAACAGGATTGGTTACAGTGATAGTTGGACAAAGACCGCCCAGGTAATTACATCCCGTAGGCAGGGTAAATCCGGTTGGATCGTCATTTGATCTTGACCAGTTAGTCTGATTGTTTAAAGCACTGCGTAATGTATTAACAGGCCCATAAGTTGCAGGTAAACTGCAAGTGCCATAAACGGCGTTGTCAAATTCTGTATTAATATCATTTGGTGTACCAATCCAGATTGCATTAACTCCTGTTGTAAGACCTGTAGGTAATGCACTTGCATTTGTAGTATTGGCGGTACCATCCCACGCAGCAGCAGTTGTAGTGGTGGGGTCGCCATTGGCTACGCTATACACATTCATGTGAATTGCACTGATAAAAGTAGGCGATGCGACAGTGCCCCGGTAAGCGAGAATCTGATCGCCATTAGCACTAAGTCCCAAGGCTGTACCAGATACAGAACCGGCGGCACCACCTCCAGATTTAGTGGCGGTAAGACCAGCAATTTTTATTTCAGTACCCGCCGGCAATGCAGCTGGCGATGTCCATGTTACAGTTTCTTCACCACTGCGGAAAACGTTTGTACTCAGCCATCCGTTATTGGTAAAGTTGATAACAGTGTTTGGGCCAATGTTCTTCAATAAAACAAATGAAAACTCATCTGTTGAAGCGCTTGCACCAAAACCATGATAACCGCTGAAGGCAATGTCTCCTGCATTCAGTGTTGTGGCACTGGCAGGTAAAGGTGTTACATTCCATGATGCTATTACAACATAACTGTTTTGGCAAGAAGATGAACAGTTAGCCCTTCTTCCTTCAATAAACACATAACCATTGCCTGCTGCCAGACCTGTTGTGCTGATATTGCTTCCTGGTGTGTATGGTAAATAAGTGGCTCCGCCATCGGTTGTGTACCTGTAGTCATCAACACAACCTGTTCCGCCGCTGCCGGCAGTAAATGTGGCACTTACAGGTGTTCCGTCGGCAACATTTATTGTGGCTGGTGTTTTGGTCAGCAATGTTGGATTCGCTGGCAAAGGCGTCACCGTTAATGTGGCACTGTTTGAATTGGTGGGACCTCCTCCATTTGTAGCTACACAGCGGTATAGATAACCGTTCATTGTATTTGTAACAGCAGTAATATTCAAAGTTGTAGTGGTGGCACCAGCATAAGTTGCATTGTTGGTAATATTGGTAAAGCCGCCGCCGTTGTCAACCTGCCATTGTAACGTTAATGCACCTGTAGCTGTAATGGTAAAACTCGTATTTGCTGTTTCGCAAACAGTACTATTGGCTGGATGTAATGTAAATGATGGAGCCGCCGGGGCTGAAATAAAAGTGCAGCCTGCTGGCAGTGTAAAATCAGGGGCATCATCATCTCCTGTTGTCCAGTTAGCAACATTGTTGGCAGCCGTTCTTACTTGTGCCGCCGTACCTAAAGGCCCGGTGCAATTAAATCGGGAATTATCGTATTCCAATGCAGCGTTTCCCGGTATCCATAGTGCATCAACACCATTAGTAAGAAAATTATTGGCAGATACAGATGTAAGGGCCGGGAGCCCACAAGAGGTGGATGTGCTGTATGAACCGTCCCAGTCAGTAGTGTTTGTTACAGGTTCTCCTGCAAGACCAGCATTGTAAGAGTTCATGTGAATTGCGCTAATAAAGGTTGGTGCAGCCGTAGTACCCTGATAGGCGATAACCTGGTCGCCATTAACACTAAAAGCTGGCATGGTAGCGCCTGTAGCAGTACCAGCAGGCCCCCCTCCGACTAACGTTGCTGTAGCTGTGGCGGCACTGGTTATTTCTATTTTGATTTCTGTGCCCGCATTTAATGCAGTGGCACTTGTATAAGTTACTGTTCCTTCGCCCGTCCTAAACGAGCCAGTTGTGGAACTGGTACGAAGCCATGCATTGTCTGTAAAATTTATTACAGTGTTTGCAGTAATGTTCGTAAGCAGTACAAAAGAAAATTGATCGTTACCTGGAACGACTCCATTACCAATATATCCTGTAAAAGCAATGTCTCCCTTAACAAGGGTAGTTTGGGCTTTTACCGGATTGCTGATGAATGTGGATAAGAACAGGAGCGACGCAAAACAAAGTTTTGCAGGCAGCGCTTTAAGGAAGGTCATGGCAGTTGGTTTAAGTTTAGGTATAAAAGTAAATTATTTACTATTGAAATACTAATAAAAACAAAGGAAAGTTCAATGAAAGGTCAGGTAAACATCATTCCGGCTGAAACTCCAAATTCCCCCAGTTTCCACCCACTGAAGAATCCTTCATTTGTATAGATAATATTTATTATTAATTTTTTGTTATCAGAGGTTTGTACCGTCAGCCCGTTTGCTTTGTCACAAAAGATAATGGTGCCTGGCAGCTTTTCTTCACTGCCGGCTTCGGAAATTTCAGCTTCAGTTATACCAATAACCCAATTGTTAATACTGGTGCCTGCTCCTTTATTCCAGGGGTTGCAGGCATTTACCAGCCTGATTATTTTTTCGGCACTCATCATTTTCCAGTCAATAGTCAGCTCTTTTGCTCCGGGCATATTATAATAAGCCGCTTTTGATTCATCTTGTGGAGCGGAAGGAATAATTGTTCCATAGGAAAGTATTTTCAAAAAATTTGCCGACAGTTTTGCGGCCAGGTATGCCAGTTTTGTTTGCAGGGTTCCGTATGTATCATTTTGGGCTATTGGAATTTTTTCCTGGGTGATGACCGGGCCGGTATCAATGCCGGCATCTAATTGATGCAAGGTTACCCCGGCTTCTGTATCATTATTCAACAGGTGCCATAGAATTGGTTGTGGTCCCCGGCAAGCAGGCAGCAGACCATAATGGAAATTGACAAACCCTTTTGCTGGCATAGTAATAATTTCTGCAGGAAGTACATATGGGAATGTCATTATCACCCCTATATCGGGTTTATACTGTTCAATAGCGTCAGCCAATTGAATCCTGTAGTCTTTCTTTGATAACAGCAGCAATGGCACACCAGTGTCTTTCAGCAGCATATTAAGAATGTGCTGCATCTCCTTGTTTTTCTCAGGAATACAAACGGCTGCAATATTACCATGAAAGAGGAACTCCCTGATACCGGGAACAGCAACCGGATTATTACACAGCAGTATGATTTTAATATTATTCATTACAGAGATGCCGCTTGCCGGTTCTTATCAAATGCATAAATAGGTATTTCGCCAGTTTGAGCTTTCGCCTGATGACAATTTGGTTTTGGTAAACTTTTGCCACGACCCATCTGCACCATTTAGCTCCTTAACGATTTTTATGTCGGACAATTTACTCCGTTCCGCCAGGTAAGCAGGGCCGTAAGTATAATGTGTTTCAGTATCTGTTTTTATCCTGCCTCTTGGGCTTTCAACCACAATATTCGTTAACGCCACTATAATATTAGATGCATTTGTATTGCCAGTATCATGCTGCTTTTTTATTTCATGAAGCAGTAAGCCGCTCTCCCATCCCAGAAGAGAAAAGTAATTTGCTTTATTGCCTGTGTTCTCATTGTAATGCTTTTGAAAAGAAATATTTGCCTCGTTTTCTAGAGAGGAATGCCAGGGAATATATCCTTTCACATGGCAAACACTTTCTGTTTTGCCTGCCGAAAGGTTTAACGGCTCATCCAGCATCATCGGCGAAACATAAATATTAAGCCTCGACAGTTCTGTATTCCTGGTAACTTCTGCATAAAAACGCTCTGCCTGGTCTCCCGAGAAAAGGCAGAGTAATGTGTTTACATCCGTATTTTCTTTCAGGGCTGAAAGCACAGGGCCTAATGTAAATTGCTCGATCCTGATGTCGGTGATATGATTATAAACCGGAATGCCGCCATTAACCTGGTGTGCATTAAGCATGCAGAAACATTGTCTGTAACCACCATCGTAATACGAAACAACATTGACAGCCTGCTTATTGGTTTCTTTTGCCGCCAGTTCCCCGGTGAGGGACGTATGCCAGCAGAAATTAAGAGAGTGTGTGATGGCTGTAGTGCCGGGTGTCCAGTTCTCAGGAAAATTGGCCCCAAAGTTTACAGTCAGCAAGATTTTATTAGTGGCGCTAAAAAGAGGCTGTAACAGTTCTGTAATCATTACATCTGCAAAAAGGATGACCAGATCAACATCGTCCTGCAAAATCATTTTTTCAGCCTTTGTATAAATCTCCTGCTCGTTTACCCCAAAACCGATATTATCGGTAGTGAGTAAAAAGTCATCTTTTATTTGTTTATACTTCAGGAGTTCTTTTAGTCCATTAAAAAAATCTATTCCCAGGGAAGGATAAAAAGTAGAACGGGGAAGCAGTAATCCGGCTCGGAGCATAAAGAATTCTTTTCGGTAAATCCAGTATAAAAATAATCCCTCTCCGGCATATTGCAGAAGAGGGATTGGCTGTTTGAATAAATAATTTTAGTTTCTGCTTGGATAAATACCTTCCAGGCAAATAATATAATTCATGGCCATGTAAGGGGGCATATTGCTGAAAGGCTGATTACTTCCTGCAATAGTTGTTGGCATATTTATACTAAGCGGATGCATATTTTGTAAATCATCGCCGCTGCTGCTGTAAATGGCAGTTGGACCCAGGTAACGGCCATTAGCATCCGTAGTCAGGGCGCCGTCGCCTGCAGCCCTCATGGGTATCTGCCCGGCTACCTGGTGATTGTGCATCGGCAGGTTGGTGCTTATTAACGTAACTTGTGCTGTGCCGGCCATTTCTCCAAGGGTTACACTTGGCAGGCCAGGACCCTGTCCTGTACCGAGGGCAACCCTTCCCCTGAAATCAGGAAGCCCGAAGGTAGTTTGACCATTGCCGCCATAGGTTGTTCCGAGAAGAGAAAATAGAGCGGTGTTTTCAGCAATTGACAGCAGTTGCCCCTGGCAAAACGCCCATGACATTGGTGCAAAATTTCCGGCAAACATGCGGATTTCGGCAATAGTTCCTTCCATTTATCTTGAATTATGTAGTTACTAAAGTTTAGTTTCTTGATGGGAAAATGCCAAACATGCAAATAATATAGTTCATACCAAGATACGGGGGCATGATGCTGAAAGGCTGACTTCCTCCTGCAATAGTTGTGGCCTGATTTATACTCAGCGGCTGCATTGTTTGCAGGTCGGCGCCAGAACTGCTGTAAACATTTGCAGGCCCGGGATAGCGGCCGTTAGCATCTGTGGTTAATGTACCGTCACCGGCTGCCTGCATAGGAATTTGCCCGGTTACCTGGTGGTTGTGTGCCGGCATGTTGGTAGTAAGCAAGGTTACAGTAGGTGTTCCCGCAATCTGACCCAGGGTATAGTTTGGTAATCCGGGACCCTGACCAGTTCCAACGGCAACCCGGCCACGAAAATCAGGCAGTGCAAATGTGGTTTGCCCGTTACCGCCGTAGGTGGTTCCAAGTATTGAAAACAAGGCAGTGTTTGTTGAAATATTTAATATCTGGTTATCACAAAATGCCCAGGTTCTGGGTGCAAAGTTTCCTGCAAACATGCGGATTTCGCCAATAGTTCCTTCCATATTAATGTTGGTTAATGGTGATTAATAGCTTGGTAAATATAGAAGAATATTTTTCAAAATCTGAAATTCTGCAACTAAATTTTAAATTATTCATGTATGAAAAAAAAATAGCATACTGATGAGTGTTTTAAGCAGAATGGTTTTATTTATTTGCCAATTATAAAGGAAATTGTATTTTGTATCCGCTTTTACCTAAACCATTAACACTGCACCAACATGAACTCAAGAAGAAATTTTATTATTAAAGGCAGCATTGCCACTTCTGCGTTATTAGCCGCCAAACCAATTCAGGCCATTGCCGGAATATCTTCTCAATTAACCGGACTGAACAAAACTAATAACCAGCTTGTTTTTTTACATACAGCAGATATGAGTGCCGGGCAAAGCCGCAAAGCAATGCAGTTCATCAGTTCAGTTAAGGAGGATAAGACCAATGTTATTCTGCTTCATACTGGTAACGGGAACGCCCCGCAGGCAAGCGTTAACATAAACACAATACAGAAGGAACAAAATGCAGACTACCAGATTGTTGATAAAGGAGGCTTACGCACCGGTATTATCAGTGCATTACCCGGAGATAACAATGTTGTGAGCCAGGCTAACCGTCTTTCCGCTTTTTTAAAGAAAGAAAAGAATTGCCAGGTGGTTGTTTGTATGTCACAGCTTGGCTTTAAAAACAGTAATAGTACAATTGACGATGTTAAACTGGCAGAAAAGTCACTTGATATAGATATTATTATTAGCGGTCACACTCAAAATTTTTCACCCAGGCCAGTAGTGGTCGCCAATAAAAAAAGACAGGAAGTTATTATACATGCTTCGGCAGGAACAGAGGTTTCATGTGGTAAAATAGAAATGGGCTTTGATGTGTATGGCACAAAGAACAGCGTAGTGCTGGCAAATAAACTGTCGCCCGGCGTAATGAACCGGACTAAGAATAATCTTTCCTGATAAATGGTAGTGATCAAATACACACGGCTGCCGTTTTTATTTGATGTAAACAGGTTGCAACAGGAAGTACAGCAACTTATGGATGAAAACTGGTTGCTGCACTACCAAACAATGCATTATGAAGGGGTATGGAGTGCTATCCCGTTGCGAAGTGTTGGTGGGAGGCCTGATGATGTGATTATTTCCCCGCTTGAAGATGCTGAATATGCAGACACAGTCTTTCTGCAAAAAAGCAAGTACCTGCAGGAGGTGCTTGGTGCTTTCAAATGCCCGTTAAAGGCTGTCCGCTTATTAAAGCTGGATGCAGGGGCAATCATTAAAGAACACAGAGATGCTGAACTGAACTTTGAAAGAGGGGAGGTGAGAATTCATGTTCCGGTAGTTACGAATGATAAAGTGGATTTTTTTCTTGATGGAGAGAAGTATCATTTGAAAGAAGGGGAATGCTGGTATATGAACTTTAATTTGCCACACTCCATTTATAATAACGGAAGTACAGCAAGAATACACCTGGTAATTGATGCTGTGGTGAACGACTGGATGAAAGCTCTTTTTACAGAGCCGGGACTTGAGAAAAAAGAAATTGAAGAACCGGGTTTTGATGATGACACCAAGAGACAAATAATTGAACAGTTGCGTGGGCTGAATACCGAAATATCTATCAGGCTTGCTGAAGAAATGGAATCGTCATTAAGGTCGGGATAAAAAATATGCCGATTACAGCCCCAACTTAAACGTCTGCCCACATCCTGAACAAATTGGAATATACTTGTAAAAGCAAATTAGTTTCCGGTGCATGTCTGTCTTTTTGATTAAGTATGGCATGTACCTGGTTGAGTTCAAAAAGCAATTGCCGTTGCTCCGAAGACTGTACATTACTTTGAATCCACGTAACAGCAGCAAGCCTTTCACCATTTTTTACTTCATTTACACAATGTAAAAACTGGCAGGGATACAGCACAGCATCGCCTTTTGATGGTTTCATCGCTACCGGTCCGGCAGAAGTTTGAATTACCAGTTCACCACCTTCGTAGCTTGCAGGGTCGCTCAGGAAAATAGTCATGGCCAAATCGGTACGAAGGGCCGGCTTGCCCATAATTGGGCTATCCACATGCCATCCGTAATATTTTCCGGCAGTGTATTTACTGATGATAAAAGGATGAACCGCTTTGGGCTGTGCAGCAATCTGAAAATAAGGACTTGATTGAATGGCATCAGTAATTAAAGCCTGCACCTGCAAATAAGCAGGGGACGCCGTGTCTAATTGAAAATTGTTTTTTACTTCTTTTGCTGCCATGCTTGCTGTTTCTTTTCCATCAGCAAAAGAGGCTTCGCCGATTAATTTCTCAATTGTGACGATTTCCTCTGCTTTCAGCAAAGCAGGAATGTGATGAAATTGCTGGCTCATAGTTTTTGTTTCTGGTGTTGAAAATATTTTAGTCCCTCATCCATTTATGCATTGCAGGATAAATTGCCTTGTTTGGTTCTGAGTTGTCAGGCCTTTCATATGCCATACCAACCCATTGCAGCATCGGTACTCCAAAATAATGTCCTTGCCTGAAATTTTCAGCAATACTGCCGCCCCCGTTTTTATAACCACTATCATGAAATACAAATGAAGCATCAATGCCAAGGTGCACACTGGCCGCATAGCTCCATGCAATTGCCATCATCTCTTCAGCCTCCCGCTGTTCCCGGGCAGCAATGCTTTCGGCATTCAGCAAGAGTCGTTCTGCCTGCGGCACTACGGCAATATGTCCGGCTTCATGCAGGATGTCACCGGGATATTTAAGCTTTTCCATATCAACTATTATTTCACCGTTGATGATGCTGATACCCGGAAGGAAACAATCATCAGGCAATGGCAGAAAATGAACCGGAATACCGATTGACTGTAAAAATGAAATGGATTTTTCAAAAGGGGCAGTATCTAAATGAAGCTCATTATTTATTTCCATGCCGGGGCTAAAAAATTATGGTTATCTGTAAATGTAAGTTTATTTTCATAGGGTTTAAAAGGGATTATTAAATATGACCGGAGAAATTTTGCACCTTGCTTCTTCTGAAGAAACTGGCCGTTTGTCAGTGATGCACCTTAAACGGTTTTGGGAGAAAGGCCAGCTAAGAAAATCTGGAAAACTGGCAAATGATGCCTTGTTTGAAGAATGGATAACAGATAATGCCTTATTAGCCGTATTAGGGTTGGGGCTGGAGCAAACAATTGTACAACTATATAACGGCAAGGGTGATTTTTCTGAATTTGAAGATTGGGTAGAACTAACCGTTAAAGAAACTCTCGACGAAAAGAAAATAAGAGCATTCAATGAGTTTATTAAGAGCCAGAAAATCTCTCCACAGCATGCTGAACAAACCTCAGTACTAACGGAAGCCGATATTGAATTTTGGGACAGAAACGGCTACATAATTATTCGTAATGCTGTTTCAAAAGAGGATTGCGAGGCAACAGTGGATCTGATTTGTGACTATATCGGTATTAAAAGAAATGATGCGTCAACATGGTATAACGGACACACGGGTCGTCAGGGCATAATGGTCCAATTATTCCAGCACCCACTGCTTGAAAAGAACAGACAGTCGGCCAGGATAAGACAGGCATATGAACAGCTATGGGGAAGAAATGATATTTGGGTAAATACCGACAGGGTGGGATTCAATCCGCCAGAAACTGTTTTTTGGAAATTTCCAGGGCCTCGTATGCATTGGGATGTGAGTTTACAATTGCCGGTACCATTTGGCTTACAGGGAATTTTATACCTCACAGATACGGCCGCTAACCAGGGAGCTTTTACTTTAGTTCCCGGGTTTCACCTCAAATTGGAGAACTGGTTAAACCAGTTACCTGCCGGAGTTAACCCAAGAGATGAAAAGGTGATTGATTCTCTCGGTCCGACGTCCATCGCTGCTAATGCAGGTGATTTCATCATCTGGCATCATGCGTTGCCACATGGCAGCAGTGCAAATACTTCTTCAGTCCCCAGGTTTGTTCAATATATTAACTATGCGCCTCTGGATATGGAAGTAAGAGAGAAATGGATTTAACTGTATGAGAAACCATCTCATTACCGAAAGAAAAGGTAATTCTTTCAGAACAGCGATAGTTGCTGTTTATCAGGCGATTTTCTGTTCTTCATGAAGGTGGGTTTTAGGATGGCCTTCTTTTCCAGATTGAACACCTCTCCTGCCTCATACCTTGAAGCGATAACAATTTTTGTATTGCCGGCATGTGACGAAAAAATCCTTTCAACCAATTCGGGCTTATTATTGTTTTTTGACAGGTGCGACAAAATAAGTAACTGAAGCTCCGGCGATTTATAATGCTGAAATAATTCCAGTGCCTGCGCATTTGAAAGATGGCCTTCATCGCCACGAATACGTTCCTGCAAATGGTATGGATAAGAACCATTGCGCAGCATTTCATCACAATAATTGGATTCTAGGAATGCAGCATGACACTGGCTGAAGTACTTCAGAACTCTTTTGCAGGCAAAGCCAATATCTGTAATTATGCCAACATTTGTGCTATTGCCCGATACCACAAAACTGTGCGGATCGGCGGCATCATGGCTTTTTTTGAACGGAGTGATTTTCAAAGAACCTATTACGATTGGCTGAGCATGCCTGAAGTCGTTAACAAGATGTTCTTCGATGGGTATGTTGCTGTTTCGAAGAGTTTGTCCGGTAATATAAACTGATAATTGATGTTTCTTTGAAAGTCCGGGCACACCGCTTATATGGTCTGCATGTTCGTGGCTGACAAAAATGGCTTTTACTTTTTCAACGGAAAGCCCTCTCAGTTTCATTCTTCGTTCTGTTTCTCTTGCACTCAGCCCGGCATCAATTAATACCGCTTCGCTGCTGTTACCAATGTAATAACAGTTGCCGTTGCTACCCGAATTAAGTGAACAAATCTGAAGCGACATAAGTGTTCAAAAATAGGACTCGAAAACCAGACACTAAAAAGAAAACCGGCCACACATAGTGCAGCCGGTTATTAGTTATCGGAATTACCGGAATAGCTACAGCACTTTTACACTTCTCTCAACGAAAGCTGTTAAATCAGCACCTTTCAGCATACCCTGTGCCAGTAAGGCCAGGTCAAATGCCTGCTTGGCTAATACGGTTTGCTGCGCTTCATCAGCCGAAAGAATTTTGCTGATAAGCGGATGATTGCCATTAACAGCCACTTTGTATGTGTCAGGCATACTTCCGTAGAAATTCATGCCGCCGCCCAGCTTGCTCATATCTTTCATGCGGCGCATCCATTCTTCCATTGTAATGGTAACGGGCATGGCTTCTGCGGGCAGACTTTCCACTTCCACTTTCATATTGGTATTGTTGATGGCTTTGTCAAAAACAGCCTTCAGTTTACCGGTTTCTTCAGTTGAAAGTTTGTGTTTTTCAGTATCGTCTTTTTCAATCAGTTTGTCCACTACATCGGCATCTACTCTTTTTAATGAAGTTTTTTCCAGCTTCATTTCCAGGTGATGGATAAAGTGTGTGTCAATCGGTGAATTCATCAGCAGCACATCATAGTTTTTCTTTTCTGCCGCCTGTACATACGTATGCTGATGTTCTGCATCAATGGTGTACAAGTAAACCATCTGACCGTTCTTGTCTGTCTGGAAATCTTTCACTTTGGCATTGTATTCTTCCAGTGTATAATGTTCTTTATTTGTGTTGGTGAGCAATAAGAACTCTTTTGCCTTTTCATAAAACTTTTCATCACTCAGGGCACCGTATTTAACAAAAATGCCAATGTCACCCCATTTTTCTTCGTAGGCTTTACGATCTTTTTTAAACAGCTCGGCAAGTTTTTCTGCCACCTTCCTGCTGATATAACTGTTTATCTTTTTTACATTGCTGTCACTTTGCAGGAAGGAGCGGCTAACGTTCAACGGAATATCAGGTGAATCGATTACACCGTGCAGCAACAATAAAAACTCTGGTACAATATCTTTTACCTCATCGGTAATAAATACCTGGCGGCTGAAGAGCTTGATTTTGTTTTTGTGCACTTCAAAATCATTCTTCAGTTTAGGAAAGTATAAAACACCAGTAAGGTTGAAAGGATAATCCACATTCAGGTGAATCCAGAACAAAGGCTCATCCTGGAACGGATACAACTCCTGGTAAAAACTCAGGTAGTCTTCGTCTTTCAAATCTGAAGGCGCTTTTGTCCAGATGGGGTTGGTATTGTTGATGATATTATCAACCTCAACACTTTTATATTTGGGTTTGCCATCAGCGTCTTCGCCGTCGGGTACCGATTCTGTTTTTGTTCCAAATTGTACCGGCACCGGTAGAAACTTTGCATACTTGTCCAGGATTCCTTGTATGCGATGATTTTCTAAAAATTCAGTTGAATCATCGTTTATATATAGTATTACATCTGTACCCCTTTCTGTACGGGTGCCTTCTGTAATTTCAAATTCGGTGCTTCCATCGCAAATCCAGCGGGCAGGTTCTGCGCCGTCCTGGTAAGAGAGAGTTTGAATCTCCACCTTTTCTGCTACCATAAATGAAGAATAAAACCCTAAACCAAACCTGCCGATAATTTCATTCGCATCGTTTGCTTCTTTGAACTTTTCCATGAATTCAGTAGCACCGGAAAAAGCTACCTGGTTGATGTATTTTTTTATTTCTTCGGCTGTCATTCCGATACCGCTGTCAGAGATAGTTATTGTTTTTGCTTTTTCATCAACCGAAACTTTAATATTCAGGTTGCCCAGCTCTTTATTAAAATGGCCCAGCGAACTAAGCCGTTTAATCTTTTGTGTGGCATCCACTGCGTTGCTCACCAATTCCCGCAGAAATATTTCATGGTCCGAATACAGGAATTTTTTGATGATAGGGAAAATGTTCTCGGTATTAATTGAAATTGTGCCTTTTTCCTGAAGCATACATTTGTTTTTAAAGTTGCAAAATAACGGCAAGCTGACTGCAATTGGTGTTCCAAACGGGTGATAATTGACAGATTGGCACATTGCTGCCTTTTCCGGGAAATGTTCGGGTGTTGAAGTAAGGGAGTTTAATGAACAGGATTGTAAAAGTTACTTCAATAATATTGGTGAAAGAAGTGATTCCGGTCACCAGCGGGTATGAATATGCTCATTGTTTTCCGCTTTTAACGGCAACTACTTTTGAAATGATAGTTTAGAATTAATCAATTATAAACTGAGATTATGAAAAGCACATCTAAAATACTCATAGCACTCGGAGCCGGAATGGTTGTGGGTGGTGTGCTGGGTGTGTTGTTTGCACCAGACAAAGGCGTAAATACCCGTCACAAAATTGCTGAAAACGGTAAAAAACTGGCCGATCAGTTCAGGCACAAAATGAAACCCGGATCAGAGAAAGTTGAAATGACCCGGGCTAATGGCAAATTAGAAGAAGTAATCTGACTTAACAGACAAATGCCTGATTCATGTCAGAAGAATTCAAAAAAGCCGGTTCTGTATTTGAACAAGTGACGGCGTATGTAAACACCAGGGTATCGCAGGCAAAATTATCAGTAGCAGAAAAATTGTCTCAGGGCATTGCATTGCTGGTAGCTGTGCTGTTGTCGGCTCTGGTGTTTTTTTTATCTTTTTGTCTGTTATCGGCTGCAGCTGCAATCCTGATCGGGCAATGGCTGGGTAGTCTGTGGCTGGGTTTTGCTATTATGGCTTTTTTCGTTTTACTGGCCGGGGTGCTTATCTGGAAACTGCGTGGCAGACTTTTTCAGATACCTCTGCTGAACAAACTGCTGACGGTTTTTTTTGAGAAAGACAGAAACGAAAAAGATGAAAAAGATTAAACGGTTGAAAGATATTGAGCATGAAAAACTCCGGTTGCGGCTGTTACAACTGGAGCAGGAAAAAGCACTGCAACAAAGCTGGAACGAATTAAAAACAGGAATCAGTCCGCTTCAGATTATACAAAGAAAATGGGTCGAAGCAAAACAGGAAAGCTCCGTTTCATCATTGGTTGACACCATTGTCGGTTATAGCACAGAATATGTCAGCCGGCACTTTGGCGAATGGGCAGAAAATACCCTCCATCAGAAACTTGACAAACTTGCCGAAACGTTACGAACCGGAAAAACTAATCAGAAAACTGAAACCACATAATCAGCCGTGCAGTGTGGCTGCACAGGCGGGAAGAAGTGTTGGTTTTCTGTTAATCAGTGTTGTAACATTGATTAACAGAAAATGATTACCTTTGCGATACTATGAAAAGAAAAGACTTTATTTTTTCACTAACAGGAGGTTTATTTACTATGGGAGGTTTAGCTGGTTTGAAACGTATGTCTGATTTGCTGCAGCAGCAGGATGAAATAATGCCACTGCTTTTTATCGGGCATGGGTCACCCATGAATGGCATAGAGCAAAACGAGTTTAGCCTTGAATGGGAGAAAACGGGAAAAGGATTGCAAACTCCGAAAGCGATTTTGGTGGTGTCAGCACATTGGCTTACCAATGGTACATATATTACGGCAATGGATTTCCCAAAAACAATACACGACTTTGGCGGATTTCCCGAAGATCTGTATAAAGTGCAGTATCCGGCCCCAGGCAACAGGCAACTGGCTGAAGAAACTAAGGAGCTGATAAAGTCAACCAGCGTTGGCCTTAACCATGACTGGGGTCTTGATCATGGAACCTGGACGGTGGTTCGCAGAATGTACCC
>CALLZY010000119.1 GCA_937858715.1 uncultured Chitinophagaceae bacterium
CCTAACAGATCTAACATCATTTTTTAACCACTTACACACTTTTTTGGATAATACCTAAAAACGGAGTACGGACGGATACATACATACTCACCCCGGTCATGTTTCGCACTGATCCGGGGTGATTTGTTTTTGGGTCGTTGAGAAGAGGCTTGTGACCGGAAAGATGCCGCTCCTTTCCGGCCCTGAACAGCACTGCTCCGGCAACAATTACAGAGCATCCGGTAAGTTTTGGCATACGTCCGGTGATGTTTGGCACAGTTCCGGAGACCTTTCGCATACGTCCGGCGAGGTTTGGCGCAGTTCCGGCGGCTTTTGGCATACGTCCGGCGGGATTTGGCGCAGACCCGGAGACGTTTCGCATACGCCCGGTGAGATTTGGCGCAGTTCCGGAGACCTTTCGCATACGTCCGGCGACAATCAATGTCGTTCCGGTGACGTTCAAAGCCCTTCCGGTGACAACAGATACGATTCCGGCGAGATTAAAAGCCGTTCCGGTGACAGACAAAGTCGTTCTGGCGACAATCAATGTCGTTCCGGCTACGAGCAAACTCATTCCGGAGACAATCAATGCTGTTCCGGCGACGAACAAACTCGTTCCGGTGAGATTCAAAATCGTTCCGGTGGCAGACAAAATCAATCCGGGAACAAACAAAGTCGTTCCGGTGACAGACAAAGTCGTTCCGGTTTGGTGATAATGA
Organism: uncultured Chitinophagaceae bacterium; assembly: GCA_937858715.1. Classification (GTDB taxonomy): domain Bacteria; phylum Bacteroidota; class Bacteroidia; order Chitinophagales; family Chitinophagaceae; genus JJ008. The sequence goes on from CALLZY010000119.1 coordinate 699, forward strand.
GGCAGTTAGGCAGAAAAAGGCCGTTTTTTCAGATTTTCTTTTGTTTTTGCATTTCGTCGAGGTAGCGGGTGAGGCGGGTGATGAAACCGAGGTCCATCATCTGGCCTTCGATCATCTTCCAATTGGGGCGGCGGTGCATGAGGCCCCTGTTGCGGAAGAAGGGTTCGTTGTTCTGAAAGATGAGATACTTGTTGCGGCCGCTTACCTTGTAGCGGATGACCTGGTTGCTTTCGTAAATGCGTTCGATGCGGATGCGGTACCATTTACCATTGCTGTTGAAGTCGTGCATGCTGGCCATAACATAAAACTGCCGGGCTTTTAAGCCATACGGAGCGGCGGCAGGCGGGACGAAAATACTAATTTTTTTAGTAATTTATTTAGCCAAATAATTATTTACCTGTTGAACAGCCCGCAGTGCAAAATACCGTAGTACTACGGTAGGTACATATAATGATTTGAAATAAATTGCATTGGCGCTATTGACAATTAGGGTTTGTTGGTTTTGAGAGGATAAGGAATTGGGTTAATAGCGTACAATAGCACAAATACAATCGTTGGTAGCAAGCAAACAGGACAAGATAATTAACAATTTAAAATTAAGAGCTATGAATCTCGTACCAATCATAAAAGTTGTAGGAAATTACTGCAATCTTAAATGCTCTTACTGCTTCTACAATGAAAAAATCCAAAACTTAAAAACTGTAATGCCACCTGAGATTTTAGAAAAATTTATTTACGAATATTTAAAAGACACAAAAAATATTGCAAGATTTATTTGGCATGGGGGCGAGCCTCTTTTAGCTGGTAAGCCTTTTTTTAATACTGTCATTCAACTTCAGAAAAAGTATAATCAAAATAATTGCACAATAGAAAATTCAATTCAAACTAATGGGACACTACTTGATAATTATTGGATTAAATTCTTTTCTGAAAATAATTTCAAAGTTGGAGTTAGCATTGATGGAGACAAATCAAGTCATGATTTTAATAGAAAAAATGCAAAAGGAAAGGGGACACATGACTTGATAGTACGAAATATTAAAAAAATGCGAAAAGCAAACTTAACATTTGGAACAATTTTGACAGTTACAAAAGATACAATCGAAGATTTCAAAAATAATTTTATTTTCCTTGTTCGGGAATTAAGAATAAATAATTTTTCAATAAATCTTTATGACACATCTTATTATGAGTTCAAAGATAAATCTTCAGCTTTATCAAATGAGGACGTATGGTTATTATATAAAGAATGTATCGACTTGTGGCTTGAAGAAAATAATGCTAATCTAAAAATTAGGGAAATTGAAAATTTAGCTGAGGCTGTAAAAAAAATTAAACCAAGTTGCTGTTATTTTAATGGTAATTGTTCTAAGTTTTATTGCTTAAATTATGATGGGACTATTTTTCCTTGTAATAGACTTTCAAACCAAAATAATATTCGAGGAGATATTTCAAAACAAGAATTAAATAAAATTCTCTCCGTGGAAACAATAAATAATTTCAGGAAATCAGTAAATTTATTACCAGAAGAATGTATGAAATGTGAGTGGCAACAGGGTTGTAATAATGGTTGTACTTCTATGAGAGACCCTACAACAAATAAGTATATCTATTGTGAAGCTCGTAAATTATCAATTAACTATTTGAAAAAAATAATTGAAAACTAAATACAATTAATATGAAAAATGAAGAAACAAAATTGGAAGGACAAAAAGCCGTTGAAGGTTTATTAGAAAGGTTGTCATCAAAAGTTGTAAGTTTTCAGAGTTATGACAGTAATGAAAATCAAGACCCCTGGCAAGGGGACTGGGCAGACGACCCTGATAGCGGTGTTACTCAATGGCAAGATGACAATTAATTAAGAAAATAGTTTTAGTCCCCCAGGTACATACATGCTACCAATAGTGCATTGGCAAAAAATGGGCAGCGGAAAATGTGCTGCTCATTTTTTTATTAATTGAACTTTTGTGTAAGTGCTGGGCAGCGGAATAAAAAATTCCATTCTTCGCCAATGCTTTTTCGTTGTGCGTCAATGCTACTCGACACTCTACAAGTTTCAACGGTTGATACTATAAGTTCCAAAGGCTTTATGGCTTAATCAAACACCCAAAGCGGCTTAAAATATTAATTTAAGTATCTTTGACTACAAAATTTATAAACCAGATAATGACTGAATCTATATACATAAAAAACTTAGGTCCCTTAAAAGATGTTCATATTCAAAATATTAAACCATTTACCGTTCTAATAGGGGAATCAGGAAGCGGAAAAAGTACATTGATGAAAGCCATTGCTTTATTCAGATGGATATACAAAATGCACAATATACGTTCCTATTTAAAGCACAGTAAAATATCAAAATCTCCTTTTAGATTCAGAATGGAGACATATCTTAAAAATTGCGGATTTGAGCAATTTATAAAAGCTGATACAGAAATAGTTTATACAACCACATTTGACGAGAATAGAAGTTACGAAATCACTTTTAGCAAATACAATTTATCGGGCACAGGCAATGATAGACTAATTAACAAGGATGACATATATTTTAATAAAGTAAGTTTTATTTCAGAAACAAGAAATATCATTCCATTGTGGTCTGATAAAGGTGCTTCTTTTAGCGGAGGATATTTAGGCTTTTATTTCCATGAAGTCTATAGAGATTTCGATTTAGCTTCTGAAACTTTAAAAGAACTTGAATTGAAATTTTTAAATTTAAAGTTCGCAGTGAAAAGAACCAACTCAGGCAAGAAATATACAATTCAATCTAGTACAAAAGAAGATTTTGAGATTGACTTCAAAAACAGTTCTTCAGGTACACAGACTTCAGTACCAATATCTCTTATTACACAGTATTTTTCTAAAAAATTCAACTTTGAAGACGCATTTAACCGTTCTGTATTAAACTATTTATCCAACACAGATAATCTAACTGATTTTAAAGCAGTCAAAAATTTAAGTGAAATAAACAAAAAGATATTTATTCATATTGAAGAACCTGAACTAAGTCTTTTTCCTGATGCTCAAACGCAACTAATAAATGACTTAGTAAACAAATGTTTTATTACAAATGATAATTCAATAGAATTATTTTTATCGACACATAGCCCCTACATAATTAATCATTTAAACTTGCTCATAAAAGCTTTTGACAAAGACAAACTAATCGATGGTGCAAAATTTAATTATGACAATTTAGCTGTTTACCAGGTTGTTAATGGCAAACTTGAAAACCTAATTGCACAGAATGAGAGGCTTGTAAATACAAACCCTCTCTCTGAAACAATTAACAATATTTATGACCAATATGCAGCACTTGATTAGTCTATGGAAACGTTATTAAGAAATGACTTCACAGCACACTATGGTTTGCCTACTTCTACTACAGCCAACATTAGCATAAGTACAACTGCTCAATACTTCGAAATTGAAGATGATGAACATCGAGAGACACGGCTACATCTTATAGCGGGAAGCGGAATGGCTGCCTATAGAAACAATAATAGTTATACTGCCAATATTATAAACTATGACAAATTTATTACTGGACTACCTCATGCATTTCAGCAAGGCAAAGAAAGATGTGATTTAATTGTTCATACCACTAATCAAAGCCATTTTCTTCTTAATGAACTTAAAGACAGAAAACCAAAGCCTAAAGTGAGAACAAAATCTATTTCACAGCTATTATCTTCATTAACTTTAATAATGAATGTTCCTACGATCAGAGCTTTTGCAAACACTCATACATTTCGGCATTGTTGCTTTTTTAATAAACAATCAATGTCGCCAGCAACGATAACAGCAACGACAGCATTCAATCGCTTAGGTACAATTGTTACAAATGGACTTCAAATGTCAAATCCTGCTATAGAGGCATTGGGTTTTGAGTTTTGGGAGTACTCAGGCAACCAAGTTTATAATTTATAACAAACCCATCTCACAAAAGCACGAACGCACAAAAGGTTTGCCGCAAGGCTGGCGGACGGAATAACAATCGGCAGTTGTACCACCTATCAACTAATATCGGCTTGACCGAATTCTATTTGGCTTTTAGTTGTTAACTTCAGCATCAGTTTTCAATCGGCTACCGCAACTTACCATTTTATCGAGACTCTTTAATTATGCAAGATATTATTCAACTGAAAATTTCTTTAATTCAATCAAAGCCTCTTATCTGGCGACAAATTCTTGTTACTAAGGACACAACTTTTTTTGAACTGCACCACATAATACAAATTGTTATGGGGTGGGACAATTATCATATGTTTGAGTTTAATCTTGAAGGATATAGAATTGGCGAGGTAGACGAAGATGAAAAAGATAATGGCTACGGTAGCGATCAAGTACTTGACTCAACAGAAGTAAAACTTAGTGCCATAATTACTCAGCAAAAAGACATCATTAATTACATGTACGACTTCGGCGATGGCTGGAGACATCAAATAAAAGTTGAGAAATTTCACAACATTGACAAAGTTTTAAAATATCCTACTTGCATTGACGGGCAAATGAATTGCCCACCGGAAGATTGCGGTGGTGTTGGTTTATTTTATCATTGCATAGAAGTTCTTAAAGACAAAAAACACCCAAATCATAAAGAAATTGCTCGTTGGTTCAGTAAAAAATACGACCCAGAACAGTTTGATAAAGAAAAAGTAAATCGAAAACTAAAAGGGCTCGACAAATACATTAGAAAATGGATTAACGGAGAGTAAACCTGAAATCCAACATAAACTGTAATCCCCTCCGAAGTTTCTATCTTCACCTCTTCCAAAACAATAAACCCCTGCAAATGAAAAAAACAATCTTACCTCTCCTGCTTGTTGCCGCATCGTTTCTTTCAGGGTTTGCTGTTAAGACGGTGCTTGCAGGCAAACAACAAGAAGGCAGCTATAAAAAAGTGACCGGTATCGGCGGCATCTTTTTTAAGTGCAAGGACCCGAAGAAAATGCGGGAGTGGTACAAAACACACCTGGGGCTGCAGACCAACGCCTATGGCGCCGTGTTTGAATGGCGGCAGGGTGCAGACACCACGCAGAAAGGTTTTACGCAGTGGAGCCCCTTTGCAGAAACCACGAAATACTTTGCACCCTCCACCAAAGACTTTATGATCAATTACCGGGTGGAAAACATTGCTGCCCTTGTGGCCGACCTGAAACTGCAGGGTGTAACCGTTACCGACAGTATTGAAACCTACGACTACGGCAAGTTTGTGCATATACTCGATATGGAAGGTAATAAGATTGAACTGTGGGAACCGAACGACAAAGAATATGAACGGCTGGGCCTGCAGATGGGAAGCCAGACAACGAAGTAAAAAGGATTCAGTATCTTTTGTACTGCGCTGATTGTTCGGCACCCTTTTCATTTTTTAAAACCAACAAACGATTTACCTGCATGGCAGCAAAAACCAAAAAAGCAAAACCGGCTTTTGCCGATACGGCGGCCTACATCAGGGCCCTGCCTGAAGCGGAGCAGGCCATCTGCACCCTTCTTACTAATGAAATAAACACTCACCTGCCGAAGGCCGAAAACAAAATATGGCATGCCCACCCGGTGTGGTTCCTGGAGGGTAACCCGGTGGCGGGTTTCAGCAAGCTGAAGGACTGCATCAGGCTGCTGTTCTGGAGCGGTCAGTCGTTTGACGAGCCGGGGCTGCAACCCGAAGGGAGTTTTAAAGCCGCCGAAGTCCGCTACACCGCCGCAGAACAGGTAAACACCAAAGACCTGAAGCGGTGGTTGGGCAAGGCCAGGAAGATTCAATGGGATTATAAAAACATTGTGAAGCGAAAAGGAGTGCTGGAGCGGCTGAAGTGAGGGATAACACTTCTCCCCGCTTATTGCCTGCTGAAAGAAAATGAATTATAGGGCGGAACGGAAAGCCGCAGGGCAAAAGACCGGTCGGTGGCAGCAGTAATATCGTACACATACGACTGACCGGCGCCCCAGTACTGGTCGTACACCAGTTTCATCTGGTTGTTGCCAAGCTGCCAGAAGCCATAAGTGCTGTCGCCTGCGGCGAAATAATAGTAGAACCTTCCGTTATCGTAGATATTAATATAACCGACCAACTGGTTATTAGCCGCATCAAAAGATGTGAAGTGGCCGCAAAACATTCCCTTTGAATAGGATGCCACACCGCCGGCAGCACCGGCAGTGGTTGTATTGGTGACAGCAGCGGTGTTTGCCGGGGGCGGCTGAAAAAGCAATAAATCTGTCCAGGCGAAATTGTAATTATTTTTCTCTGTAAGCACTTTGCAGAGGCCGGCTATTTCGTTGGCAAACTTTTGGTCAAGGTCTTTTACATCGTTCTGAAAGCGGTATGATTCATTTTCCAGCGATTTATTTTTTTCATCATCAGAAAGCATGGCAGTAGCAATGCGCTGATAATTGCCCAAATAGGCTTTATACTTTACCAGCCAGCTTTCTTTGTCCCGCAGCCTGCGCTCCAGCAGCGAAACCATGGAAGGGTCTAAATTTTTATACCCGAGGATTTTTTTTAAATCCGCATTAAAGCGGTCCACTTCGGCCAGTGCTAATTTTTTGTATTCGTCAAATCTTGCCAAAGAGAAATTGGCAGAGAAAGTATTGAAGTTTTGCAAAAGCAGGTTTTCGGCAGTGACATACGATTTCCATGCCTGTATGGTGGCTTCTCTTTTTGCCAGCAGATTTTCTTCCTGTGTGGCTTTACTACCTGCGTTCCTGTCTCTGAATCCGAGAAAATATAAAATTATTGCACCAAGAACGGTAGTAATGAGCCCGACAAGGATATTACGCAGCACAATATTGGCAGAACCCGGGTTTTCCGGCATAGGTGCTGATTTATGCCATTAATGTACGAAGTTTTAATTGCTTCTTTATTGATTATTGTTATGCGGTACTGCAAAGCTGGCGGAACGATAATATGCAGCAGACTGCCACAGCGATGTTCAGTCTGGAACTTTTAAACCTGCCCCAATCTACCACCACCCTTCCTATCTTTGTTTATCAACTTGCCTGCAGTATGAACAATATTGAATTTAACAGAAACGAAGACCAGCTAAAACTCAGCCTTAGCGATATGCGGCAACGGCTGGACAAGATTTTCCTCGGTGGCGGCAAAAAGGCCATCGAGAAACAAAAAGAAAAAAACAAGCTTACTCCAAGGGAACGTATCGCTTACTTAGTTGACAAAGACAAGCCTTTTATTGAAATCGGCGCTTTTGCCGGTTATGAAATGTATGAAGAGCAAGGTGGCTGTCCGGCAGGCGGCACCGTGGCTGGTGTGGGCTATGTAAGCGGCCGGCAATGTGTGATACTTGCTAATGACCAAACGGTAAAGGCCGGAGCCTGGTTTCCCATCACCGGAAAAAAGAACCTGCGACTACAGGAGATTGCGATGGAAAACCACCTGCCCGTGATTTACTTAGTTGACAGTGCCGGTGTGTTCCTGCCCATGCAGGATGAAATATTTCCCGACAAAGAACATTTTGGCCGCATCTTCCGCAACAATGCCCGCATGAGCGGTATGGGCATTACTCAGATTGCAGCAGTGATGGGGCCCTGTGTGGCCGGCGGTGCTTACCTGCCCATCATGAGTGACGAGACCCTGATGGTGGAAGGCAACGGTTCCATCTATCTTGCCGGGCCATACCTTGTAAAGGCAGCCATCGGCGAAGACATCGATAATGAAACGCTGGGCGGAGCCAGTACACATACTGAAATCAGCGGCATTGCCGATTATAAGTTTAAGACCGAGCAGGAATGTATGGACCACATCAAACGAATGATGCGCATGCTGGGCGATAAACCAAAAGCAGGCTTTGACCGCATTGCAGCAAAAGCTCCAAAGAAAAAAGCAGAAGATCTCTATGGCATTTTCCCCAGTGATGGCAAGCCTTATGATATGCTTGACATTATTGAACGGATTGTGGACGACTCAGACTTTGAACAATTCAAAAGCGACTATGGAAAGACCATCATCTGCGGCTATGGCCGTATTGATGGCTGGGCTGTGGGGATTGTGGCCAATCAGCGATTGGTAATAAAAAATAAAAAGGGTGAGATGCAGATGGGCGGTGTTATCTACAACGACAGTGCCGACAAAGCCGCAAGGTTTATCCTTAACTGCAATCAAAAGAAAATTCCGCTGGTGTTTTTGCAGGATGTAACCGGTTTTATGGTAGGCAGCCGCAGCGAACATGCCGGCATAATAAAAGACGGCGCCAAGATGGTGAATGCTGTGGCCAACAGTGTGGTGCCTAAGATTACAATTGTTGTGGGCAACAGCTATGGTGCGGGCAACTATGCAATGTGCGGTAAAGCGTATGACCCCCGCTTTATCTATGCCTGGCCTACGGCAAAGATTGCTGTAATGGGTGGCGATGCAGCAGCTAAAACGCTTTTGCAAATTGAAGAAGCATCGCTGAAAGCAAAAGGAGAACTGATAACTCCCGAAGTGGAAGAAAAACTCTTTGCCAAAATAAAGGGCAAGTACGATAAACAAACATCGCCCTATTATGCGGCTGCAAGGCTGTGGGTGGATGCGATTATTGACCCGGTGGAAACAAGACTGGTGATAAGTGAGGGCATTGCAGCAGCGAATAACAACCCCGAGATGCCGGAGTTAAGGACAGGTGTTTTCCAGGTTTAACGAACCATCATGCTGAGCCTGCCGAAGCATGAATACATAATTAATTTGCCACTCTTCGGCAAGCTCAGAGTGACACAAACACAACGAATATGAGACGGAGAAATTTTCTGCGGCTGTCATCAGCATTAGGCATTTTTGGCGGATTATCAGTTTCCAAACTGGCATCAGCAAATACTGCACAAACAAGTGAAGACGATAAATACAGCAACGACAGGGCCTACTGGCTGCAACTGATGAACAAGATTGCATCGCCCATACTTTCAAACATGAGCAAAGGCGAGTTGAGAAAGAATGTGCCGATGCAGTATAGTCCCAAGTGGGATAACCGCAGCAAAGAAGTGGCTTATATGGAAGCCTTCGGCAGGTTGATTGCCGGTATCGCCCCCTTCCTGGCACTGCCGCCTGATGAAACAGCAGAAGGAAAAATAAGAAAGCAACTGCTGGAGCAGACACAGAAGAGCCTGGCACATGCGGTGGATCCTTCCAGTCCGGATTACCTGCACTGGGGCACTCCAACATCCCGCCAGCCGCTGGTGGATGCCGCCTATATTGCACAGGCATTAATTACCGCACCCGAAGTATTGTGGAAGCCGCTTGATACCACTACCAAACAACGCATCATTGGTGAGTTTAAAAAGATAAGGCAGATTATTCCGTACAACAATAACTGGGTGCTGTTTGCCGCCATGATTGAAACCTTCCTGCTGAGTATTGATGAGCAGATTGATGAGGCCCGGATTGATGTGGCAATAGACACCATCAACAAATGGTATGCAGGTGACGGATGGTACAAAGACGGCGAAAAGTTTCACTTCGACCATTACAACGGTTATGTCATCCACCCGATGATGACTGAGATACTGAAGGTAAATGCAGCCAAAGGAAGAAAGGATAAGGCAATGTTTGATACTGCTTACAAAAGGATGCAGCGCTATGCACATTTCCAGGAACGCTATATTTCACCTGAAGGTTACTACCCGGTATTTGGCCGCTCCTCTATTTACAGGGCCGGTTTGTTCTGGCCGCTTACAAAACTGGTGGTGGATGGGAATTTGCCAGGTGAAATAACTCCGGCACAGGTACGCTGCGGACTGACAGCAGTATTGAAGCATTTGTTTGTTCCCTCCTCTTTTACCAAAGAAGGATGCCTTACACTGGGAGTGGTGGGCGACAAGCAGGCTGATATTGCCGATGTTTATTCCAACACCGGCAGCTTGTACATCACTTCATTAGTATTTTTGCCATTGGGCTTACCGGCCAATCATGAATTCTGGACCGGGCCATTCACCGAATGGACACAACGCAAAGCATGGAGCGGAAAGCCGTTTGCAAAAGATTATGCTGTTGACTACTAAACAATTTTTTATGAAGATAATTACAGCTTTTGCTTTTACAGTTCTGTACAGCATCAGCACCTATGCGCAACAGGCAGTTAAGATGGATTCATTGATTGATGCCAATCTGAAATTCGCTGCCAGGCAATACAAACTGCTGGAGAAAAATGTTCCCAACAACCTGATGCCCCGCAACTACGACCCGGCCAGGGGCAAAGTGGAAACCAGCGATACCAAATGGTGGTGCAGCGGTTTCTTCCCGGGTACATTGTGGTATATCTATGAATACACAAAAGATGAACAGATAAAGCAGATTGCAGAGAAAAGGCTGGCGATTCTTGAAAAAGAAAAACACTTTACCGGCAACCACGACCTTGGGTTTATGATGTTCAACAGTTTTGGAAACGCTTACCGCATTACCGGGAAACCGGAATACAAAGAAGCGGTTATTACAGCCGCCGGTTCGCTTACCACAAGATACCGGCCTTCCATTCAGTCCATACAATCCTGGGACAGTACTAAGTTTCTCAGGTGTCCGGTCATTATTGATAACATGATGAACCTGGAACTGCTGTACTGGGCAAGCAATAATGGCGGCAGCAGCAAATTCCGGGATATTGCCGTTACACATGCCAACAGCACATTGAAGCGGCATTTTCGTCCGGACTACAGCAGTTACCATGTGCTGGACTATGACCCTGTTACCGGGCAGATAATTAAGAGAGTAACCTGGCAGGGAGCAGCAGATTCCTCTGCATGGTCACGGGGACAGGCATGGGGGCTGTATGGCTTTACCATGATGTACCGTTTCACCAAAAACAAAGCTTACCTGAAACAGGCGAGGAATATTGCAAACTTCCTTCTGAACCATCCTAACCTTCCTGAAGATAAAATACCCTATTGGGATTTTGATGCCAAAGAAATACCGAAGGCATACAGGGACGCATCAGCCGGAGCCATTATGGCATCAGCACTGCTTGAGTTAGGACAATATGTAAAGAAAGCGGAGCGGAAAAAATTTGTTTCAGTTGCTGAACAGATGCTACGGACTTTGTCTTCTCCCGAATACCTGTCATGGCCGGGAGAAAACGGCGGATTCTTAATTAAACACAACGTAGGCTCCCTGCCACATAAAAGCGAAGTGAATGTGTCGCTCACTTATGCCGACTATTACTTTATTGAAGCTCTATTGCGTTATAAAAACTGGTACCTGGATAAATAACCGGGTTAAGACTGTTTATTAAATTATAATTGAGAATGGCTAAGGAGAAGAATAAGTTTTTTGTTGTTTGGCACGGGCATAAACCAGGTATCTATAAGACATGGAGGGACTGCCAAATGCAAGTTAACGGTTTTGCTGGTGCCAAGTTTAAGGGGTTTAAGCGTTATGAAAATGCATTAGAAGCTTTTAAAAAGGGGCCGGAAGATTATTGGGGTATAGACTTTTTTGAAACATCATTGTCAAAAGAGCAGTTACAGAAAATTGGCACACCGATAAAGAATAGTATTGCTGTAGATGCCGCATGGAATACTGCAACGCAGGACATGGAGTATCAGGGAGTAATGGCCAACACTGGTGAAGTAATATTCCACAAAGGCCCTTTTAAGGATGCGACAAATAATGTAGGTGAATTTCTTGCGATAGTCCATGCTTTAGCCTACTTAAAAAAGAATAATTCAGATATTCCGATTTATTCAGACAGCAGAAATGCAATCAGCTGGGTTGAAGATAAAGAGCATAGGAGCAGCTTGAAACTAACAGAAAATAACAAAGTAATTTTCGATATGCTTGATAGGGCAATAAAGTGGCTAAAAAATAATTCTTACTCAAATAAGATATTAAAGTGGGAGACCAAAGCATGGGGGGAAAACCCTGCTGACTTTGGACGAAAATAACATATAAAAAAACCCACCATCCGGTGGGTTTACACTTTCAGTGCAAATATTTATCAGGCCAGTTTCAGTGCCGCCTTTTCTTTAGTCAAATAGTTATAAGCCACTAAAACAACTGGCAGGAACAATAATGTGGCTATCAGTGAATTTCTGTAGAAAGGTAACCCGGCTTCGTAACAAGTCATCAATCCGCCAAAGTTGCGGGCATACAACGAATCAATATTCGCCTGCCATGCCATAAAGTTTGACACCAGGAAAAACAGTGTTGGTGCCGCCACACCGCCAGCCAGCAGGCTGCTGTAGCTTCTTCCCTTTAAAGCAATGCCCACTGCTGTGCAGGAAAGCAATACCAGGTAGTTCTTCCATTGACCGCTGTAAAAGCCGGCATAAGGAAACAAATCCTGTGTGTATAATAACTGTATCACTGCATCGCTGATGAACAATGCCAGCAGCGGTAACAGGAACGAGGCATTCTTTTCTTTCACAATAAAACCTGAAAACAAGGCAACAGCAATTACAGGAGAAAATCCTGACCAGTTAATATCCGGGCCAAAAAAGTACTTGCAGGCAGCAGTCAGAACCACCAGTAACAACGTAAACACTATTAGTTTTTTGCTGAATTTCATCTTATTAATAATTAATCGGTTGAAAGCACAAAATTAGCAGAATCAGCGGAAAGAATCCCGGTATTTATTCACTTATGTGGACAGATGAACCCGCCCTGAAAATCACTGCATTTGCAATTTTTTCTATAGTTACAGTTGTCCCCGGCAAACAAAATACAGCCTGGCCTTTTTTTAAATGGATGTATGCTGTTTCATCTTTTACCAGGCCTTCGCCTTCTGTCAGCAAGAGTATTTCAGCGTTATTGGTCCTGAATGAAACGGTCTTTTCTTTGCTTATATCCAGCCTGCTGAGCCTGAAATCAGGTACCGGCACTCTGTATTCCTTTTCAAAAGAGCTGGTAACATCACCACCCATCACCTCCGGAACGGTGGCTTCGCATTTGGTATGTTTCAGTAATTCCTTCACATCAATATTCTTGGTGGTAAGTCCGCCCCGAAGCACATTGTCCGAATTGGCCATTATCTCAATATTCTGTCCCTCCAGATAAGCATGCGGCACACCGGCATCCTGAAAAATGGCCTCTCCTTTTTTTAAATGAAGCAGATTAAAGAGATAAATGGAAAAAATACCCCTGTCGATATTGCCCTTTTTATTAAAGTTACTGGCTGCCCGTAAAGCCCAGAAATCCTCATCATTCTTATCAGGCCCATTTTCTTTGTAAATCTTCTTAATATTATTCAGCAACGGTTGCAATATCCGGTCTACCTCCGGCTGCAGCATTTCCATTACATAACGATATAATCCGCTGTAACCTTTTTCAAGAAAAACCGGCAGCAACACATTCAGTTCGGGAACATGCTGCAGCGTATCAATCAGATCTTCAGCAGGCTTAAAACCATGCAGCAGCCAGAAATCACTCAGTGCCACCATCAGTTCGGGCTTGTGGTTATTGTCCTTATAATTCCGGACCGGCGAATCAAGTGGCACATTTTCCGCATTTTCCCTTGCAAACTCAATCTCTGCCTCTTTCTTTGAAGGATGTACCTGTATCGACAGCATATCCCTTACATCAAGCACTTTAAAAAGATAGGGAAGCGGCGCTGTTACAGCCGATAAAGGCAATATTTCGCCGGTAATATTCTCCACCTGCGACATACCGAGGTGATGCGTACCCATCCAGTATTCAGCAAAAGGCCGGCTGCCGGGGTTCGGCACACCCAGCAAGCCCGGTATAAATGAATGGCCACCCCAGTCATAATGTTTCACTGTTCCGTTCAATAAAAAAATGCCCTGCATCTGAAATTTTTATTATTCTTGAGGTAAAGATAAGTATGGCAGACCACAATGATTTAGGAAAGGAAGGTGAAGCACTAGCTGCCAAATGGCTGAAAGAACATGGCTATACCCTGCTTCACCAAAACTGGCGGCATTCTTATCATGAAATAGATATTGTAGCCACCAAAGAAAAGTTCCTGCACTTTGTGGAAGTAAAAACAAGAAATGCATCACCTTTTGGCCACCCGGAAGACAGTGTGACTAAAAAGAAATTCAAAGCCCTGCAAAAAGCTGCTGATGAATATCTTTTCCGTAATCCCGGGCATAAATGGATTCAATACGATATTCTTTCCATCACCCTGCATAAGAATGGAGAAGCAGAGTATTTTTTAATTGAAGACGTTTTTTTGTGATGAAGGGTTCATGGCTTATGGTTCATAGTTCATGGTTCATAGTTCATGGCTTATGGTTCATAGTTCATGGCTTATGGTTCATAGTTCCACTCACTATTCCTATACCCTATACCCTATACCTTATACCTTATATCCTATACCCTATTCCCTAACCCCCAATCCCCAACACTTTCATTTTCTCCACCAAACGGTAAGTAGCCGGGCAGTACTCAACGTTTTGTTTATGCACATGCACAAAGTCCTTAAACTTTTTGGTAAGGTGCGGGAAACCGGCACAATCAGCAGGACGTACTTCGTAAATAGAACAGAAATGTGTTTTAGGATCAAGGAACTGGCAGGGCTCAACCTTATTCATCCAGTCACGGTCGCCACCCCGCTCCTGTTTCAGCCATTTCGACCTGAATTCATCAGGAGTCATTTCCAGGTGGGCTGAAATACGTTTGATATCCCTAGCTGTGTAAGTTGGCGTCATCGTTTTGCAACAGTTGGCACAGTCGAGGCAGTCAATTTCTTTCCATACTTCCTTTTCCAGTTCAGCAATCGTACGGTCGAGATTGCGGGGTGCATTTTTTTCCACTTTGGAAAGGTAGCGGCGCATCCCTGTTTTTTCTGTACGGACTTTCTGGCGGAAGGAACGGAGGTTCACTGTAAGTTGCTTGCTCATTGGCCGAAGATAATGATTCAATAATTTCTGCAAAGGGTTGAAAAAGAAATTTACCGGTGAAAAGTTCTGTAATTACATTTGTACAATTCAAATGAATATGAAATGAGCCATAAAAATTAACGGGCACTTTACTCAAACCAGCGATGTTAATTTTTACGACGAATATCCCGATAGCTATCGGGAGACAAATTCCTAAAATAAAAAACAACACATGAAAGCACTGAGATTTCTGCCGGCAATTGCCGTTTTGGCGATAAGTTTTGTATCCTGTAAGTCTAAAACATCGGATGCCCCGCCATTGTTTTGTGATACAGTTTGTTTTAAAGACACTCTGAAGTTTACCGGCACTCATGCGCTGGCCCCTTCAGTATTTATCCTGGCAAAAGATTGTGCACCTGACACTATCATGTGGACATACAAAGGAATGGGCAGTTTCAGGAAGACAACATTTGACTTTTCGGATATAAAAATGAATAAAGACTATGTACGCTGCATCTTTAAAGATACCGGCTATGCCTATATTCTTTTCAATGACTGCCTTACAGGCCGTGGCTACCAGATCAAACTGCCTTTCGATAAAAAGGCCAGTTTCATCATGAAGTCGAGCGGCATTAACAACACTGACCGCAGGTTCTCCATTGCCGATAATATTGTTGCCCATACCGACAGGGGGAATATCTTTATCCAGGACATGAACACCGGCAAAACTGCCATGATGACTTTTGGCAAAGAGATTGAACTGGACTACGATAATATTCATAACTATATCGATTCAGTAAACATCACCAACGAACGCATCTGGGTGAAAGTGAAGATTGACGGAGAGTGGGCTGTGAAAGAGAAAAAATTTACCTGGGAGTAATGGTAATGCAATTTTGGGATTTAGCAATTGGGAAATTTTGAAATTTGTTCAGACACTGACATATTGTGCCAGTAACCCTATGTGTTCCTTCTATGCAACTATGAATCTATGTGGTAAAATTAATTGAACCACATAGGGCAATAGAAACATAGGTACCACATAGAACATTTCCTGTATGACGATCAGGCAAATAGTATAACACAAGACGCAAATATTAAATATCAAAATTTCCCGATTTTACTTTTCCCGATTTCAAAATGTAACTATGTGGGAGCCTTACAAAAAAGGATTCAAAGCTTACCTGCAATTAGAGAAATCCCTCTCCGATAATTCTGTACAGGCCTACCTGCGGGATATGGAACACTTCACCGCCTTTCTGCAGGAAAGCAATTCGATGAAATCCCCTTCGGATATTACACTGAAAGACCTGCAGCAGTTTATCAAGTGGATTGCAGAACTGGGATTGTCGGCCACCTCGCAGGCCCGGATGATTTCGGGCATCAAAGCATTTTACAAATACTGCCAGCTTGAAGAAATTACAACCAAAGACCCCACCACCCTGCTCGAATCTCCCAAACTGAAAAGAGCCCTGCCCGATGTGCTGAGTTTTGAAGAAATAGAAAATATCATCTCGCAAATTGACCTGAGCAAGCCTGAAGGCGGCCGCAACAAAGCCATATTAGAAACCATGTACAGTTGCGGACTGCGGGTAAGCGAAGCGGTGAACCTGCGGATTTCGCAGCTCTACCTCGACCTTGGCTTTATCCGTGTAACCGGAAAAGGCGATAAAGAACGGCTGATACCCATTGGCAGCAGCGCCATTAAATTCATTACCATATATAAGAATCAAATGCGGGTACACACCGCTCCCGCCAAAGGCAGTGAAGACATCCTCTTTCTGAACAACAGGGGCGGCAAACTGTCGAGGGTAATGATATTCTACATCATAAAAGCCCTGGTGGAAAAAGCAGGAATAAAGAAAACCGTATCCCCACACACTTTCCGTCATTCCTTTGCCACACACTTAGTGGAAGGTGGCGCCGATCTGCGTGCCGTACAGGAAATGCTGGGTCATGCCAGCATCACCACCACCGAAATATATACACATCTTGACAGGGAGTTTCTGAGAAAAACATTAGAGTTGTATCACCCGGCGTTTAAATAGTAACACAAATCTTACTGCCAGTATCTTTCAATTTGTATTCAGATCTTTTATTGCATTAGTAGCTGATTCATTTTTTGAGTATCTTCAACCTATTGCCACTTCGCAAACACCCGGTTCGGTTGCAGCAGACCCAACTTTTTAGGGTATCTTCAACAAATAGACCACAATCTAAAAATGAAAACCGGTTGTAGCAGACCCAACTTTTTAGGGTATCTTCAACTACACCTGCAAAATCTACGTTGCCGTTCCAGTTGTAGCAGACCCAACTTTTTAGGGTATCTTCAACGATGTGAAGGCGATTACATCATCCAACTCAGTTGTAGCAGACCCAACTTTTTAGGGTATCTTCAACACCCTTGTTATGCTTCTTTTGCTTCCATGTGTTGTAGCAGACCCAACTTTTTAGGGTATCTTCAACTGTTTTAATGCCCACATCATCTTGTGCTTGGTTGTAGCAGACCCAACTTTTTAGGGTATCTTCAACTCATTCCCATTGTACTCAAATCAGCAGTACGTTGTAGCAGACCCAACTTTTTAGGGTATCTTCAACTCATTCCCATTGTACTCAAATCAGCAGTACGTTGTAGCAGACCCAACTTTTTAGGGTATCTTCAACAGCAATGCCCCAACCAACCTCTGTTAAGTTGTTCGGGGCATTATCATTAAAAAAAACTGCCTTAAAAACTTTGCCTTCGCTTTACTTATATCCTTCTTTTTCTGTATAACTTTATATAATACACTAAAACCACCTTATCATGAACAGTACTCCCGCCAGCCGCAACCTTGAGCAGCACCCTTATTATTTTGGCCTTTTTGCCAACATGGCCAGGCACAATGTGTACCGGATTTTGTCTGAAATAGCAATAAAGACAGAAACCGGGAAGCCTTCTGATTCAGAAACCAGAATGTGGGAGGCTGATGTCATCAACTGCCTGAAAAAAAGTAGCAGCGCAAACAAAGAAAACCTTCCCGAGAAACAAAGAAGGGTTATGGAAAAACTGCATGAGCAGTTTCCTTTTCTCCGGGCTTTGAACATTACACTTAATGCTGATAACCCCGATTACAATAAGTATTATGATGTGATGAGAACAATACTGGAACAACTGGAAAACACCCGCAACGGATTATCTCATGCCATACACAAACCAACAAGCTTTAACGAAGAAATTATTAAATGGCTTGAGTTTATTTATGAAGACGGGCTGAAGACCGTACGTAAACGAATAAAGCTGGACGACACAAAAACATCCTTTCTTGAACGGTACAGGGGGATGGACAAAGCAGCTAAGAAACCAAAACTGAATACTGCATTTGAATTCTCCTTTAGAAGGAATGGAAACATAACAGAAAAAGGGCTTGCCTTTTTTATATCCCTTTTCCTGGAACCAGAGTACACCAACCTGTTTCTGAACAAACTGAACGGTTTTAAGAAAAACAGCACTAACGAAGAAAAGGCTGTGCACATGATTTATAAAGTGAATGCGGCAAAGCTTCCTGTATCAAAATTAGAAAGCGGCTCCATACTGCTTGATATGCTGAACGAACTTGGCCGGTGCCCGGATGAACTTTATGAAACCCTTAAAGAGAAGGATAAAAAAGAATTTCTGGCAAAAGCAGGTACTGTAGTGGATGAGAGCGGGCAAACAGATGAACAGGATAATGTGGTGCTGAAAAGACACCAGTTCCGCTTCCCTTATTTTGCACTCAGGTATATTGATAAAAAAGAAATTTTTGAACACCTGCGCTTTCATGTTGACCTCGGCAATTACCATTTTAACAGTTATGATAAGCGTATGGCAGGTATGCATATTACCCGCCGTTGGGAAAAGAAACTGCTGGGTTTTGGCAGGCTGGATGAATATGCAGAAGAAAAAAGACCCAAAGAGTACAAAGCACTGGTAAAACCACCCGAAACCATTGATGACAACACCCCTGCGCCGTTCATAGTTGAAACCAATCCGCATTATCATTTTATGGGGAATAATATCGGTATCAGGAATATCAGGAAACCGCATAAAGATAAAAACGGGGAAATAATACAACACAGCACCTGGCCTGCTGTGGAAACCGGCAAAAAAGCAGCTACTGAAGAACCTGATTATTTCCTGGCAACTGATGAACTGGTGCCGCTGCTTGTCTATTCTTTCCTGGCAAGAGAGTTCAATGCCCCTGGGGCTGAAGACATCATTACGCAATACGGGAAAAACACAGAGAGTTTTTTAAAGGACTTTATTGAGGGGGAAAAAATAAGACCGACTGACAAAGGAAAAATCACCAATAAACGCAGCGGGTCATTTGGTGCCAGCCTGAAACCCGATAATGTTTTTAATGAAGAATATGAAAGCCGGAAAGAATGGCTGGCTGCAAAACTGAAACCCTATAACCTGCAACCACACCAGGTGCCGGAAACACTGCAACGCCACCTGATGCGGATAGAACCTGTGAACCCGCAGCAACGTTCTGAATTCATCATCAATTACCTGCTCGATGAAACAGAAAAGATGCTGAGCCGAACAGAGATTATTGATAAAAAATCACCTGACTTTAATAAGAAAAAGGAAAGACAAAGGTTGCGCAACCTGCACTTAAGGGCAGGCGACACTGCACTGTTTCTTGCCAAAGACCTGCTGTACCTGCAGCCACCCAAAAAAGAAGCGGATGGCAGCAACAGCCCCAAAGGGAAGGCAAACCCGGATGAGTTTCAGCTATTGCAGGCAAGGCTTGCCTTTTTTGGCAGGGACAAGCATACCCTTAAAGAGACTTTTGCACTCTGCGGTCTTATTGACTCAGATAACCCGCATCCCTTTTTAAGCGAACTGTTAAAGAAAGATCTTGATAAATGTAGAGACTGCCGCAGTTTTTACATTACCTACCTTGAGTACAGGATGGTTTACCTGGAAAGGATTCAGGAAAAAATTCTTAAAAACAAAGATGTCAGCCACTATCATTTTCTTGTAAGCCGTAACGAAAAAAGAGACGATGATTATTTTAAGACTTACGCAGAAGCTGTAAAAAACAAACCCACCAATATACCCCGTTCCATATTCAGGGATGCACTGGTGGGCATGCTGCAGCAGAAAAAAGACTATCCATGGGCAGAACAACTGGCTGCTGCCGGCAACGGAGACAACAATGTTGTTTTTCTTATTAATGAATGGTATAAACTGCTTATTGATAAGTACCAGCCATTTTACGACTTTGAACGAAACTACCGGGTGGTAGATGAATGGAAAAATATTAGACCCGGCGGACTCATTAAACCATTACAAAAACATTTCCTGAACACTGAAGACTTGACCAAACTTGCTGAAGAAATAAAAAGCAAAAACAGGAAAAAGAATAAAGATAGTGACCTGATGTTCTACACCGCTTTTGGCAAACAGGTAACAGGCAATGAAAGGCGCATCCGTTACTACCGGGCTGCAGACCAGGCCCTGTTGCTGATGGTAAAAGACCTGCTTTCCACTGAAAACGAGAACATCAAAAAATCGCTGGAAACGGAATTCAAGTTGCAGGACATTTCACCAACTAATGAAAAAAGTGTTCTGAACCGCAGCATTGCTTTTGAGCAAAACATTAAATCTGCCACCGGTGAATATAAAACCATCACCGCCACTTTCAAGATAAAAGACTATGGCAAGTTCAGAAAAGATTTAAAAGACAAACGGCTGCCCGCCCTGCTCGATTACTATCCCGATAAAAAAATTAATAAGGAAGAACTGGACAGGCAGTTAAAAGATTATGAAAGGGCAAGGATAACCGTAGCAGAGAAGATATATGCGTTTGAAAAAGCCTTTGACAAAGCAGGCAAATACAAAGAACCCCTGCAGAAAGAACTGGATGCCCGGGGCTTTGCCGAGCATTACGTACTGCTTGACTTGTATCTTGGTGCTGAACCTGAAGGGGATGCCCTTAAGGAACAACTGAATGAAATACGGAGGAAAATGATGCACAACCAGTTTCCGGCAAAAGAAAAAATGAAAGGTATTATTAACAGCGAAGGCTCATATATCAATCAAATAGCCGCATTTGCCATTAACTGGTATGAGCAGGCTGCACAACAATTAAAACAACACGGATGAACCATACTTATCTGCTGGCCGAAGTAACATGGACAGATATTGCACAGACAGCCATAGCCTTTTTAACATTGGCAGTTACCATATTTATTGCCTATATGGCCAACCGGTGGGCCATGGAATACTGGCATAAGCAAAAGAAAGCTGAAATAAATTACCAGCTTGAAAACCTGCGTTACCAGAACATGTTCGAAGCCGCAAAAGCGGCCTGGGGCCTGCTATCCTTTTTAACAGAAAAAGAAAACGGTAATAACCTGCTTAATTACAAAGGCACTAAAGAAAAACCCGAAGTATATTTCAGCCTCGACAGGGGCAGGCAATACCTGTCTGAACTGAGCCGGGTTTTTTATGAGCAGGGCAACGGGGTGTTTTTAACCCCTGAAATCAATAACGAAATATTTCATGTGCGCACCAATGTGTACAAACTGCTTGATAAAGAACAAAGAAGCGGGAACACCACCGGCGAAATCCTGCTGACAAATGAAGGGCTGGTTACTTTCTTCAGGGAAAGCTACGAAAGGCTGCGCATCACCATAAAAACTTACCTGAAGGAAAAACTGAAATACGAAATAGCAGAATAAACAGCCCATCCCCTGCCCCAAATTTTAAAACGGCCACCCGTTAACAGGTGTGGTGTAATAGCATAGCACCTGTATGCAATCTGCCCCTTTTATGTACAGTAAAAAAAACAGGTATATGTCAGCTTGCTGACAAATGCCTGCAAATGAAGTAATTCCCCTTTAGAAAGTACTGTCGAAGTTACTCAAAATGTTGAGCCTACTGCGACACCGGGCCCCTCGTTACCG
>CALLZY010000120.1 GCA_937858715.1 uncultured Chitinophagaceae bacterium
AATACAGCCAGCCGGTTTTCTGTAAAAGAACTGAAAGTGGAATTAAAAAAGTTAATGCCATTTTTACTGCATAAAGAATTGCTTATTGATTCCCTGCATTTGCAATCGCCGGATATCAGGGTAACCAGGATAAGAAACAACACTGATACGCTTGCCAAAGAAGATAAAGAAATATCCATCCCGTATGAAATGGGCAAAATCTACAACTCAATTCAGGATGCGCTGAAAATGCTTGAGATCAGCCATTTTAAAATTGATGACGGGAGATTTTCACTATACAACCGTACTCTGCCAGGCTCAATGCCATTAGAAATCAGCAATATCAATTTCTCCATTAAAAACTTCAGGGTTGACACAAGTAAGATTGCTGCAAACGAAAAGGTTCTTTTCAGTGATAACGTTACACTGCAAAGTAATAATCAAAGGATTGCTTTCCCGGATGGCCGCCATTTTTTGAACTTCAAAAAATTTAACATCAACCTTGCTGAAAAGATTGTTGCCTTTGACAGCTGTACGATAGCAGCCGTTAAGGGAACGACAAGAGGTTCAGCATTCAGAATATACTTTGATAAGCTTCAGCTTACTGATATAGACTTCCCAACTTTGTACAAAAGCAATATCATCAAGGCTGATTCGGTTTTCTGTCTCAACCCCAGGTTCAATCTTATTCTGGAATCGGATGAAAAAAAAGACAAAGGAAAATCCTCTTTGCAGGTTGAAGATATCATCAAGCAGCTGACTGGCGATTTGCAAATGAACTTTGTAGTAGTTCAAAATGCCGATATTAATATTACTGCCATAAAAAACAAAGTGCCCACATCTTTCAGCTTTACACAGAATAATTTTGAAATGCAAGGCCTTACTATAAACAAGAAAGCTGAAACTCCAATACAGGTTGACCAGTTTGCTATGGCCATCCGCAACTATGAGAATTTTATCCGTGACAGTGCCTATAGTGTAAGGTTTGACAGCATCCTTTTCAGCAACAAACAAATAATTCTCAGCAATTTCTTCTTTCAGGACAACCAGAAAGGCAGAACATCGAATCGTTTAGACATCCCTTATTTCAAACTGGAAGGCTTGTCATGGGATGAACTCGTATTTGAAAAAAGATTGAAAGCGAGACAAGCCATATTGGTGAATCCTTCAATTAATTATTCAATTTTTCCTGGACAAGAGTTCAAAAACCGTCAGGCTAACCTGTTCCGCTTTCTCTCCACATTAAACAGAAACCTTGAACTGGAGAAACTTAGTATTACGAATGGCAAAATCCGGTTATCCGCCGGACAAAAATTTAACATGCAGCTCGACAACGCCAATATAAACCTGCTCAGTAACACCTTACTAAGGGCTAAGAATATATCAGAAATAAAAAATGCTGTCACTTCAGTAAGCTTTAGCAAAGGAGAAATAAGTGCTGGCAATTATGAAGCATCAATTGATAATGCAAGCTATGATGGCGGAACGGGCCCATATTACTTCGATTCGTTTTGGATCAGTAGTAAAGACAGTTCAATACTGATTAACCTGAAAAATGCTGCTATATCAAGTTTGAAACAGAATAAAGCCGAAAACTCAATTTATGCAAATGGAATAAAATGGGAGTCAGCCAATCTTAAACTCCGCCTGCCGGATGAGATAAACTCAAGCATTCCTCCAATCATTGACCTTAATAATGTTAACGGGGAACAAACTACGCTAAACCTTGAAGCTGGCGGAAACAAAATCTCTGCATATATCCGCAACCTATTATTTTCCCGGCTTCTTAAGAATCATGACAATAAAATTATTCTGTCCGGCCTGATCGCCTACGGCGACCGGTTTAAGCTGACTACAGCTACTACTGAAGCCACAGCAGAAACTTTCAACATTGAAGATGACAAAAAAATAACTCTGCGGGAATTAAAATTTGCATCCGACATTAATGGAACAGCAAGCAATATTTATTTTCCGTTTGTTACAGGCAAACTGTCTGTTCAAAACTTGATAGATGGAAATGTCAATGCAGCTGATGCCGAAATACTGAATCCGGAAATCAGAATCAGGTTTAAGCCCAAAACAATTAACGAACCAACGTCCTTCAATAAAAAATTTCCTATATCGCTTAATAAAGTGAGAATTATTCAGCCCAACCTGGAACTGATTAATGAAAAAGAGAAGAATCCTGTATCTATTACGTGGCAAAGCAATTCGGGAAGCAATAACGAAGTCAGCATAGATAAACTTACTATTGATTCCCTGTTCAACAAAGGAGTGGAGATGGAGGGAATAAACCTGAATATGACAGGCTTCAGCATTTTACGGAACAATAAAAAGTTGTTTAACACAGGTAATGGAAACATAGCCGGAAAATTCTCCCGTCTCAACATTAGCCGGGATGACAACGAAATGCTAAACTGGTGCACCTCCATTACCAATGCAGAAGTCAACAATTTCAGGCTGGACAGTCTTGGCAAGAAGAATCTTTCATTATTCATCAACCGCATAAAACTGGCCAACATTAACATTAGCTCAGAGAATATCATCAGTCCCCAAATTCTATATCACGACAATACCTCTGCAAGACTCACAAACCTTACTGGCACTATATCTTCTTCAAGTAGTATAATTAACTGGTTCAACGCAGCGGCAGACATCAGCAGAAAACAAATTTCATTGGATTCCCTTAGATACACACCGGCAATAAGCAGAGACTCTTTTCTTGCTGAAAAGAGATTTCAGGTTGATTACCTGAAGGCCGGCAGCGGAGCCATTAGTGCACATGGAGCAGATTTTGAGAAGTTCGTCACTGACAGTTCTATCAATATCAGCAAACTGATTATCGACAATGCTGTTCTTGATGACTACAAAGACAAAAACCTACCTCTGAAACCAGGTATTGTTAAGCCTCTTCCGGCGGAGTTGATACAAAGAATTCCATTCCGGTTCAAAACCGACACGGTAATTGTTTCTAACGGGTATGCTAAATATGAAGAGGAAAAAAATAAGCAGGTATTATCTGTACCTGTCACCAGGCTTAATATCATGTTTCTTAACTTAAAGAACAGGCAATATCAGCCTGCGGACAGTCTTGGAATTATTGCCACTGGGTTTGTTTTTGACAGCATATGGACAAGTCTCCGGCTCAAGCAATCTTACTCTGATTCACTTGGGAGATTTCTCCTGAACGGACGGTTAAAAGCAAAGGACATTACTTTTTTAAACAGTATCACTATTCCGCTTGCAGCGGTCAAAATCCGTTCTGGTAATATTGATACCATTACGATGAGTGTGGCCGGACATGAATATGTAGCCATGGGTAAAATGAAAATGCTGTACGACAATCTGAAAATTGATGTATTGAAAGAAGAGACGGGCAAAAGAAAAAAATTCGCCACCATGCTGGCAAATACTTTTCTGATAAACACAAAAAACAAAGGCGATATTGGTGAAGTGTTTTATATACGCCAGAGAGACAAATCTGCAATTAACTATCTGGTTAGAATTACCCTAAGCGGCATCTCCGGCAGCATCGGCCTGAAGAGCTATAAAAAGATGATTCGCAAATACAGGAAAGAGATTCAAAGAGGTGAAATACTATTCCTTGAAACCGATTAATATACATTCTATGGGACTTGACGGTATTGAATTAATAATGGAAATTGAAAGAGCATTTGAAATCAGTATTCCTGACCAGGAGGCTGAAAAATTAATAACCGTAGGTGATATTCACAATTGTGTTTGGAATCACATCCAAAATCTGCACTCAAACAAATGTAATTCTCAGGCTATCTTTTATCAATTTAGAAAAACTTTTGCCGGGATGTTTGGAACCGATAAAAACATAATCAGAACAGACACTCTGATAAATACAATCTTTCCGGAAGAAAAAAGAAGAGAGAACTATTTTCTTTTTGAAAAGAAAATGGAACTTGAATTACCTCCATTGGTATTACCAAAAATATGGAGGTTTCTTTTAAATAGCCTTGGTGCTGCCTTTATTGGCGGTGGATTAATATTTGCAATCATCTATTCTTCATTTCTAAATCACAGTAACTGGTATTATCTTCTTCCATTTGCAGGTTCTGCACTAACAATTCTCTTATCCATTATCCTGAATCCTAAAAGAACTATTATCAGTCCGGATAGGATGAAGGCATACGTTGAGAAAACACTTTCATTAAATGCTCTGATGTACGCAAAGAAAAATGGCCTTGGCCGAAATGAGATGGAAATCATCGTCAACAATATTATCTCTGAAAAAACTGGTCTTGACCTGGATGAAATAAGCCCAGAAAAAAGCTTTATCGATGATTTAGGCCTTGATTAATGTATTCAACAAAGAGTTAAATCCTCCGTTACTAATCTTTCTTAAAATCCCTTAACTTCGATAAAAATAGTTGCATAACTAACTAATTTTGTCATATGTCTAAACGAATCATCAAAAAAGTTGCTGTCCTGGGCAGCGGAGTTATGGGTTCAAGAATTGCCTGCCATTTTGCAGGCATTGGTGTACAGGTATTATTGCTGGATATTGTACCAAAAGATACACCGGCAGATGCGAAATTGTCTGTTCGTAACAAAATTGTCAACGATGCTTTAACGGCAGCTATTAAATCAAACCCCTCTCCTGTTTACCATAAAGATGTGATAAAGAAAATCACTACCGGCAACTTTGAAGACAATATGAAAGATATTGCCGGCTGCGACTGGATAATTGAAGTGGTGGTTGAAAGACTTGACATCAAACAAAAAGTATTTGAGCAGGTTGAGCAATACCGCAAACCCGGAACATTAATCACCTCCAACACTTCAGGCATTCCGATCAGCATGATGGCCGAAGGCAGAACTGATGATTTTAAAAAACATTTTTGCGGCACACACTTTTTCAATCCGCCAAGATATTTGCGCCTGCTGGAAATCATTCCCACCCCGCATACCGACCCTGCCGTTGTTGAATTCCTGATGAACTACGGCGATCTATACCTGGGCAAAACAACTGTTCTCTGTAAAGACACCCCGGCCTTCATTGCCAACCGCATCGGTGTTTTTGGTATGATGGCCATTATGAACGTAAAAGAAAAACTGAAACTGAGTATTGATGAAATAGATGCATTGACAGGACCTGTAATCGGCCGTCCAAAATCTGCCACATTCAGAACAGCCGATTTAGTAGGCATTGATACACTGGTGAAAGTGGCAAAAGGTGTTGCCGATAATTGTCCTAACGATGAAGCAAAAGAACAATTCACTATACCTGCCTGGCTCGAAAAGATGGTAGCCAACAACTGGCTGGGCGATAAAAGCGGACAAGGGTTCTTCAAAAAAACAAAGGGTGCTGACGGTGGTAAAGAAATCCTTACACTGAACCTGGAAACGATGGAGTATGCTCCAAGGGTTAAACCAAAGTTTGCCACTCTTGAAGCTGCAAAACCTGTTGATGATTTATACACCCGGTTAAAAATGCTGGTGACAGGCCAGGATAAAGCCGGAGAATTTTACAGGTTATTCCATTATGGTCTGTTCTCTTATATCTCACACCGCATACCGGAGATCAGCGATGAACTGTACCGGGTTGACGATGCTATGATGGCCGGCTTTGGCTGGGAAATCGGCGCTTTCGAAAGCTGGGATGTGTTAGGTGTTGCCAAAACCACAGAGGCAATGAAAGCAGCCGGATATAAAGTGGCAGCATGGGTTGATGAAATGCTGGCAGCCGGTAACAAATCATTCTATAAAATAGACGGTGGCAAAAAACTTTGCTACGATCCTGCTTCTAAATCTTACAAACCACTTCCCGGTGGTGAGGCCTTTATTGTAATGAGCAATTACATCGATAAACAAATCTGGAAAAACGGAAGTTGCCGCCTCTATGATTTGGGTGATGATGTGCTGGGGCTGCAGTGGTTTACAAAAATGGGCAGCATTGGTGGTGATGTATTAAGCGGAATTCAAACGGCTATTGATAAAGCTGAGAAAAATTATAAAGGTCTTGTGATAGGAAACGAAGGTGCTAATTTTTCTGCCGGTGCCAATGTTGGTATGATTTTCATGCTGGCAATTGAACAGGAATACGATGAACTGGATATGGCCATCCGTATGTTCCAGAATACGATGATGAGGGCCAGGTATTCTTCTGTGCCTGTTGTTGTGGCTCCGCATGGGCTGGCCCTTGGTGGTGCCTGTGAACTGAGTCTTCATGCAGACAAATGCTGTCCTGCTGCTGAAACATATACCGGCCTTGTGGAATTAGGCGTTGGTCTTATCCCCGGCGGTGGCGGCACAAAAGAATTTGTTTTACGGGCATCCGATGAAATGCATGAAGATGAGCCGGAAACCATCACACTTAAGAACAGGTTTATGTCCATTGCCACTGCCAAAGTAGCCACTTCTGCACACGAAGGCTTCGGACTGGGTGTTTACAGAAAAGGACTGGATGAAGTAGTCATCAACCTGGGCAGAAGAATTGCTGAAGCAAAGAAATCTGTTGTGGAAATATTTGACAGCGGATACACCACTCCTGTTCAGCGAAAGGATATTAAAGTCCTGGGCAAATCGGCCCTCGGTGCTTTATATGCGGGCATTCATGCGATGAAGACGGCCAACTATGCTACTGAACATGATGCACTGGTAGCCAAAAAACTCGCCTATGTAATGTGCGGTGGCGACCTGAGCGAACCCACTCTCGTTTCAGAACAATACCTGCTCGACCTGGAAAGAGAGGCCTTCCTTTCTTTGTGTGGCGAAAAGAAATCGCTGGAGAGGATTCAAAGTGTATTAAAAAGCGGAAGGCCCATCAGAAACTGATTATTCAACGATAAAATAAAAATATGCAGGCAACCGTAACAGATTTTTCAAAAGGAAGTGTAACCTACAGTATTACTGATGCAACACAGGATGAGCTGGAAAACAAACTCAACCTGTTCTTTACTTCCGAAGGCTATCGCCTGAAAGACGATAAGGATGGCGTAAAAACCTATATGATAGGCAAATTAGTGTGGAGGATACTGCTTGGTGCTTTTCATAAGTATTACAAACAAACAGTAACGGTTACACATAATGGATCATCTTTTACACTTACACTGCAAAAGGCTTCCAGCGGTTTTTCCGGAGGCATCATCGGAATGACAAAAGCTAAAAAGGAATTTAGCCGGTTGTCAGATGCTTTTAAAGTTTATTTCTCCAACTAACCGTCCATACAAACAATAACGCAATGCCCGGAATTCCCGGGCATTTCTGTTTAAATTTGCCTAACAATAAACAAATATGAAAAAGCTGCTGTCTCTCTTCACCCTGTTCCTGGTTTTCCTTACATCCAACGCCCAAAACAAAATCTTCTCCATGGAAGATGCCATGCTGAGGGCCAGAACTGTTTTTGCACCACAATCATTACCGCAACTGCAATTCTATGGCAATACGAATGATTATATCTATCTGAAGAAAACAGACAACAAAGACACCTGGATGCGGGGTAATTACAAAATGAAAGCTGACACAGCTTTTCTCACTCTCGATAAACTCAACAGCAAACTGAAAGCTGCCGGTGCCGACACATTAATGACTTTCGTTCCTGTCCGCTTTCTGCCCGAAGGCTGGCTGATGACCATCAAAGGCAACCGTATATTACTCGACCCTGTTGCGAATAAATTCAAAACCGTTCTGCCTAAAAAGTTTGCAGAAAAAGAAAACGCTGAAGAAAGCAGCGCCGGTAATATTGCCTACCTCGATAATGCCAATCTTTTTGTCTTCGACGGCACCACGTCTAAACAGGTAACAACCGACGGCAGCAAAGACATTGTATATGCCTCCTCTGTGCACCGGGATGAGTTTGGCATCAGCAAAGGAACTTTCTGGAGCAACGACGGCACCAAGCTTGCTTTCTACCGTATGGATCAAAGCATGGTTACCGATTATCCCATCATCAACTGGACAGAGAAACCTGCAAAGGCAGATTTAATCAAATACCCGATGGCTGGTGATAAAAGCCATCATGTAAAACTCGGTGTGTACAACGTAGTCACCCATAAAACAACCTGGATTACAACAACCGGACCGCAGGAACAATACCTTACCAATATTGCCTGGAGTCCCGATGATAAGTATGTGTTCATCGCCATCGTTAACCGGGCACAAAACCACATGTGGCTGAACCAGTACGATGCCGCCACCGGCGAATTTGTAAAAACACTTTTTGAAGAAGCCGATGATAAATACACCGAGCCGCTTGAACCAATGCTGTTTGTAAAAAACAATCCGGCGCAGTTCATCTGGCAAAGCAACCGTGACGGCTGGAACCATCTCTACCTCTACGACATCAGCGGCACACTTATCAAACAACTCACCAAGGGCAACTGGGAAATAACCGAAGTAAAAGACTTCGATACCAAAGGCGAAAATCTTTTCTATTCATCCACCGTTTTGTCGCCGGTAAATAAAACACTGTCATCAGTAAATCTTAAAACCGGTTTATCAACTGTCATCACATCAGTGCCGGGTGTGCACAACACACAGGTAAGCAGCGATGGCAGTACTGTGCTGGATGTATTCAGCACCACCACTAATCCCAGAACGATACAGTTAATCAGCCTGAACAAAAAACAGCTGGCTGCACCAAAGCAACTGTTGCAGGCCGATAATCCGCTGAAGGAATATGCAACCGGCGAACTGTCACTGTTCACTATTAAGAATGATGCAGGCGACAGTTTGTTCTGCCGTTTGTTTAAGCCGGCAAATTTCTCTGCTGATAAAAAGTATCCCGTTATCGTTTACTGGTATGGCGGCCCTCATGCACAAATGGTGCTCAACGGCTGGAACGGTGGTGCCGGTGATTACTGGTTTCAGTACATGGCGCAAAGAGGCTATGTTGTTTTCACTTTCGATACCCGTGGCAGCGATAACCGTGGCAAGGCATTTGAGCAAAGCATCTTCCGCAGGCTGGGCGA
>CALLZY010000121.1 GCA_937858715.1 uncultured Chitinophagaceae bacterium
ATTAAGCCCAACTGGAACTTTTCTTTTCAATACCGTTTAATCAACGGCCCGGGTTTTTTTAAAAGCCAGAAGACCAATCATAATAATTACCTGTTTACTTCGAGATACCAGTCAAAGAATCTCAGGTATCACAATTACCTTGTATTGCTGGGAAATAAATTATCGTCGGCAGAGAATGGCGGAATTATTGATACCGGAACGGTAAAGCCTTTAGATAATCCCAATTTTAAAGACAGGTTTATCATTCCTACTTATATTGGCGATGAGGAAAGTTTTTCATCGAACTTCTTCAGTACAAAGTTTAATACCGGCAACCGATATAATCTTTTTACGGCATTGCTTCGCCAGCAGTATGATTTGGGCAGAAAAGACTCAGTAGTCACCGATTCAACAGTTATTCCTTTGTTTTATCCGAGGCTTCGTTTTCAGCATACTTTGCAGTGGGACCAGCAGCGGTACGTTTACCAGGATTATATCGGCGATTCGGTGTATTATAAAACGTACTACGATACGTCTTTGCGCAGGCCTGCAGATTCACTGATACTGAGGGAGAGCTGGAAGATAATGAGTAACGATTTTTCCATTTACCAGTTTCCAGACGCAAAGAACCTGCACCAGTTTATTAAGCTGGGCATTAATTTTCAATTCATCAGTGGTGATTTGTCTTCCGGTAAGGCATCGTTTGTAAATACTTTTGGCCATGCCGAATACAGGAACAAAACCCGTAACCAAAAATGGGATATTGAAGCAAATGGCAAGTTATTCTTTACGGGTTTCAATAAAGGAGATTTCGAGGCACATATCAGCCTTGAAAGCATGATAGGAAAAAAGCTCGGATACATTAAAGCAGGCTTTGAAAATGTAAACCGCACACCTTCATTTATTTTTGACAATCGCAGCAGTTTTTACCTGCTCAAATCTGCTGAGTCTTTTAAGAAGGAAAATACAACTCATATTTTTGCGTCGTATTTCCTTCCCAAATTCAAACTAAGGTTAACCGGCCATTATTATCTCGTTACCAATTATTCCTACTTGGCAAATTACTACCAGTTAAAGCAGGAAAGCACTGTGTTTAATGTACTGCAGGTGGCTTTACAGAAGACCTTTAAGGTGGGCAGGCGGTGGAACTGGCATACTGATATTTACCTGCAGCAACGGATTGGGGATGCGCCTGTAAATCTTCCGCTTATTTATACAAGAAACAGGTTTGCTTACGAAGGAAATCTTGGCTTTAAAAACCTGGATATTGCAATGGGGCTTGAAGCCAAATACCGGTCGGCATACAAAGCCGACGGCTATTCTCCGGCGCTTGGCCGTTTCTTTTACCAGGACAGCGTTACAATAAAAAATAATCTTCCCGATATTTCGGCCTATGTGCATTTCAGGATAAAACCGTTCAAGGCATTTATCAGGGCTGAGAACCTGAACACTGCCCGGGTGGCAAGTGGCGGCGGATTTGGGTTTACCGGTAATAACCTGGTTGCACCGGGTTATGCATTACCCGGTTTGCAAATACGGATTGGGGTTTACTGGGGATTTGTAAACTAATTCCTTCCGGGTTGTTAAAAAACGGGTTCTTTCTTTCGCATTTGCAAAATCATATTACCTTTACAGGAATGAAGAAGGCAGTATTTGCCATATCAGTATTTGTTTACTTTGTAGCTACCTGCGGAGTGGTGATTAATTACCACTATTGCATGAAGAAACTTGCATCAGTACACCTGTTCGATAAATTTGATGATGAGTGCAGCCGCTGTGGTATGATTACTCATGAGTCAAACGGTTGCTGTCATGATGAGATAAAAGTGGTAAAACTGGTACAAGACCAGAATAAGTTGCCGGATTTTTCTTATGAGTTACTTCAGGCCGATATGCCGGTAAGTACACCTTCTGCTTTTATAGTGGCTTTATTCGAGAATGAACATACTCCTGCCTGTTTCAGGGCTCATTCCCCCCCATTATTGTCTTTGCAGGATACATATATCCAGATAAGCGTTTTCAGGATTTGATATTCAGATTTATAGATGGTAATCACTTTACGAATTAAAGTGAAATGAAATTTTTATAAACTGAATTAAAACTCAAAAAATGAAAACAATAAAATTATTTTCTTCAATAGCTTTAGTATTAGCATTTACTTTCAATTCATTTGCCCAGTCAAAAACTGAATCATTCCAGGTTTCCGGTAACTGCGGTATGTGCAAGACCCGTATTGAAAAAGCAGCCAAAGATGCCGGAGCTGCCAGTGCCAGTTGGGATAAGGATACAAAGCAACTTACCGTTACTTATGAAAGCAGCCTGACCAATACAGCTAAGATTCAGCAAAAGCTTGCTGATGTGGGCCATGATAACCCAGGTTTTAAAACCACGGACGATGTATATAATAAACTTCCCGGTTGCTGCAAATATGACAGGACCAAAGAAGTAAAAGAGGAAAAGCATGAATGCACTGATAAGTGTGAGAAGAAGGATGGTAAATGCACCAAAATGGAAGGCGATCATGCTAAGATGAGTTGTGGTTCACATGGTGATAACCATAAATCTGAGACTCAAAAAGGCAAAAGCTGCTGTGAAAAGGATGGTGACAACGCTAAGTGTGAGAAAGAAGGAAAAGATGCCAAGGAGTGCTGCAAGAAAGGTGCTGAAGAGGGTAAAGAATGCTGCAAAAATAAATTAGCTGACAAAAAAGAATGCAAAGAGGAAGGTCATGATGGCAAAGCATGCTGTAAGAAAGAAGCAACAGGCTGCGAAAAACACTAATTGACTTTTCTGAATTATTTTTCTCCCGCTGATTACCGGCGGGAGAATTAACCTTGGTATGCGCCAGCAATACTATTACATTCTGTCAGCGGCTGTTTCATAACAACCGGGTCTCTGTTTTATGTATGAAAGTGCATACCTGTAAACCATGTGTGTATGAAAACGTATTTATTGGCAGTTGGTTTATTAATCAGCTCATTGAGTTTTGCACAAAATAAGAAGGATACTACTATAAGTTTTAAAGTTTCCGGCAGTTGTGCCATGTGCGAAAAAAGGATAACCGATGTGGCTTTGAAAAATGGAGCAAAAGAAGCCAGGTGGGACAGTCAGACGCAATTACTGACAGTAAGTTTCAATCAGGCAAAGGTTACTAAAGAAAAACTCCAGGAGAAAATTGCGGAAGTGGGGCATGACACTGAGCCATTCCTTGCGCCCGATGAAGTGTATAATGCCTTACCGGAATGTTGCCTTTACAGGGATGCGGCAAAAGTAGCAGAACATAATTCGGCACATCATGCTGCTAAAGTGATGGGTGTGATTATGGAAGAGGATAACAATGGCGTATTAAAGCCACTTGCGGGTGCCAGTATTTTTTTGGTAGGAGGCAAGGGGGGCATTGTTACTAAACAAAACGGTTTTTTCAGTTTTGAAACAGAAAATGAAAAGGCTGTTATTGAAGTTAGTTATGTTGGTTTTCAGCCTGCGCAAATAGATGTCAGGCAGGGCGACCACCTGACTATCGTTTTAAACAAATCTCAGCCGATGGAAGGGATAAAAGTGCTGTCGGTAAAACGTTCAACTTATGTTTCGTCATTGTCAACTGTAAGAACACAGGTGATGACAAAACGGGAACTGGGCAAAGCTGCCTGTTGTAACCTGAGTGAAAGTTTTGAAACAAATCCGTCAGTTGATGTGTCCTATAATGATGCCGTTACTGGTTCAAAACAGGTGCAGCTGCTTGGTCTTGCAGGTAATTATACACAACTTACCGTTGAGAATCTGCCGGGGCCAAGAGGTCTGGCCACACCGATGGGGCTCAACTCCATTCCGGGTACATGGGTGGAGTCTATCCAGCTTTCAAAGGGAACAGGGTCAGTTGTAAATGGCTTTGAGAGTGTGGCCGGCCAGATAAATATTGAGATGGCAAAGCCTGAAAGCAGCGACCATCTGTATGCAAACGTATATGTGAATGATGCCGGAAAAACGGATATAAACCTGAACCTTGCCCATGAGGTGAGCAAAAAGTGGTCAACCGCCTTGCTGCTGCATGATGCATTTCTGAAGAAAACAGATGTGGACTTTAATAAGGATGGTTTCAGGGATATTCCTTCGGGTAATCTTTTTACCGCATTAAACAGGTGGCAATATTTTGGTGATAAGGGAGTTGAAATACAGTTTGGCGGAAGACTGCTGCTGGATGATAAGACCGGCGGCTTAACTTCTTTTGACCCGGAGAAAAATAAGCTTGGCACTGATGTATATGGCCTTGGTTTTGACATCAGCCGTTATGAAGTGTTCTCAAAAGTCGGCTATGTATTCCCCGGAAGGAAATACAAGAGTGTGGGGTTGCAGTTATCTGCTATCAGTCACAAGCAGGACTCCTATTTTGGAACAACAGTTTATAACGCCAGCCAGAAGAATTATTATGCCAACCTGATTTATCAGTCCATCATCTCTAATACAAATCACAAGTTCAGGACGGGGTTGAGTGTGGTGGCAGACAGGTATGATGAACTGCTGAAAACCACAACTTACAGGCGAAACGAAACAGTAACGGGAGCATTCTTTGAATATACTTTTACCGGTGGCGAACACTTCAGTATGATTGCAGGGCTAAGGGCCGATTACAATAACATCTATGGTGCATTTGTAACGCCAAGGCTGCACCTGCGGTATGAGCCGGTAAAGGGTACTGTAATAAGGATTGCTGCGGGTAAAGGGCAACGTACCGCAAACATTTTTGCAGAAAATGCCGGTATGTTTGTGAGTTCAAGAACTGTTAATATACTGGCTGCTGATGCCGGTAAAGCATACGGATTAGAACAGGAAACTGCCTGGAACGAAGGCATTACCATTGACCAGAAGTTTAAACTGATGAACAGAAATGGTTCAATAGGCATTGATTTCTTCCGTACTGATTTTAAAAACCAGGTTGTGGTGGATTGGGATGAAACGGCAAGGCGGGTCAGTTTTTACAACCTGGATGGAAAGTCATTCTCAAACAGTTTCCAGGCGGAGATTAACTATGAAGTTTTGAAGAAACTGGAACTGCGCCTGGCATACCGCCTTTTCGATGTAAGAACTGCTTATCATGGAATGCTGATGCAAAAACCGTTGCTGTCAAAACACAGGGGCTTTATTAATCTTGCTTACGAAGTATCGAAATTCAAGTTCGATTACACTGTTTCATTTAACGGGCAAAAGCGGTTGCCGCACAGCCAGGACAATCCGGCAGCGTACCAGTGGCGGGAAACTTCGCCATCTTTTGTGCTGATGAATGCGCAGGTGACAAAGATGGCAGGAGAGAAATTCCCTCTTGAGTTTTACCTGGGTGCCGAGAATCTGACCAATTATTTTCAGAAAGATGCAATTATCAGTGCGGCCCAGCCGTTTGGTCAGTACTTTGATGCCTCAATGGTTTGGGCACCGGTTACCGGACGTATGTTTTATGCCGGTGTGCGGTATAAACTGAGGCATAAAGAATAAGAAACTGAAAGTTCATTAATTTGCCATGTCCGGCAGATGCCGGACATGGTTATACAAAAACTGAATAATGAAAATTGCGATAACAATAGCAATTGCCTTTTTGCTCGGAACAACAAATGTAATGGCGCAGCCAAAACAAGGTATGCTGGCCGACGAAATTGCCTTGCCATCGGTACAAGGCGATACGTTGAGGCTTTCTTCTTTAAAAGGGAAAGTGGTCTTGCTTGATTTTTGGGCAAGCTGGTGTGCTCCTTGCCGTGCTTCTAACAAAGTCCTTGTGAACTTATACGCAAAATATAAGAACAAAGGTTTCGAAATATTTAGTGTCTCAATAGACGATAATGCCGGCAAATGGGAAAATGCCATTAAAAAAGACAAAATCACCTGGCTGCAGGTAAACGAACCCGGCGGCTTTAATGCCAGTACAGCAGTACATTGGGGAATTTATGGTATTCCCACAACTTTCCTTATTGATAAAGAAGGACGGCTACAGGAAATGGATCTGGAGGGCAAGATGCTAGAGAGGTCAATAAAGGAACTGCTGCGGAATTAAAACATTTTTTGAATTGTCATTGGCGTAAATGTGATATAACTCACTCCTTTTAAAAAATCATTACTTATCTTTCCGGCGTGAAGCGTGTTGCCGGCATATTATTTATTATAATACACTTATTTACTTTTGCTGAATTTCAGAATTTACTGAAGTTGCCAGTTCTCTTTGAACATTTCAGTGAACATAGAAAAGACGATTCTGAAATGAACTTCTGGTCATTTATCAATTTGCATTATTTTGAGCCTCTTACTTACGATCAGGATTATGAAAGAGACAGACAATTGCCCTTTCAAGGTACCACTCCTTTGTTTATAATTTCAGTTAATTTGTGTGA
Organism: uncultured Chitinophagaceae bacterium; assembly: GCA_937858715.1. Classification (GTDB taxonomy): domain Bacteria; phylum Bacteroidota; class Bacteroidia; order Chitinophagales; family Chitinophagaceae; genus JJ008. The sequence goes on from CALLZY010000121.1 coordinate 6,354, forward strand.
ATGTCAATTGATTTCATTTGAAGTAACTCCTGTTTTAGAAGTTGATAATAATTATTATCTGTTTAACGATAACGCAAAGCCTCAGTTTTCTTCGTTCGATATTTTCCAGCCTCCCCGTTGTGCCTGATTCTGACAGAAATCATTTTTATTAAGGCACAAAAAAAAAGATACATGTTAAATGCAATTATCCGCTTTTCTGTAAGGAATAAGCTTATTATTGGCTTATGCACACTTGGTTTGGTTATTTGGGGTGTGCTGGACTTAAAGAAATTACCAATTGACGCATTACCTGACATCACAAGTAATCAGGTGCAGGTAATTACAGTTTCTCCATCACTGGCAGCACCAGAAGTTGAGCGTCTTGTTACTTTTCCAATTGAACAGGCGACTGCCAATATTGCCGGCATCACCGAGATGCGCTCTATTTCAAGGTTTGGGCTTTCTGTTGTCACCGTGGTTTTTAATGATGCTACAGACATTTATTGGGCAAGGCAACAGGTTTCGGAAAGGTTGGGACAGGTAAAAGATCAAATACCTCTTTCCGCCGGCCGGCCAGAACTTGCTCCTGCAACAACAGGTCTTGGTGAGATTTATCAATATGTTTTAAGACCAAAAAAGGGATACGAATCTAAGTATGATTTAATTGAGCTGAGGTCAATACAAGATTGGATTGTAAGAAGGCAATTGCTGGGTACACCGGGTGTAGCCGACGTAAGCAGTTTCGGGGGATATCTGAAGCAATATGAAGTTGCAGTTAAGCCGGACCGGCTCAAAAGCATGAACGTAACAATTGCCGATATTTTTTCTGCGCTGGAAAAAAATAATCAGAACTCCGGAGGTGCCTACATTGAAAAAGGGCCCACTTCCTTATTTATTCGTACGGAAGGGTTGGTTAAAAAAAAAGACGAGATTGAAAACATTTTTGTAAAGCACACATCAACAGGCATTCCGGTTTTTATTAGTGATGTGGCAGAAGTCAGGATTGGTCATGCTATCCGGTATGGTGCGATGACTTATAATGATAAAGGCGAAGTGGCCGGAGCCGTGGTGCTGATGTTAAAAGGCGCCAATGCTTCTAATGTCATCCATAATGTAAAAGAACGTATAGAGCAGATCAAGAAGACTCTTCCTGAAGGTGTTGCCCTCGAGCCATTTTATGACAGGACAAAAATGGTAAACAACGCAATCGGTACAGTGAAAACAAACCTTATTGAAGGAGCTCTGATTGTGATTTTTGTCTTAGTATTATTTCTTGGAAACCTCCGGGCAGGTCTGATTGTAGCATCTGTAATTCCTTTGGCGATGCTATTTGCAGTTATCATGATGAATGCTTTTGGTGTATCAGGAAACCTTATGAGTTTAGGAGCTCTTGACTTTGGGTTAATTGTTGATGGGGCTGTTATCATTGTTGAGGCCGTATTGCACCGGCTTAC
>CALLZY010000122.1 GCA_937858715.1 uncultured Chitinophagaceae bacterium
GCCGAAAGCATGTGCGGCTGGTTGAAAGATAAGTTTGGCGTATCGTGGCAGATTGTACCCTCCATGATTGGTGAACTGATGAGTGATCCTGAAAAAGGGCAACGGGTAATGCAGGAAGTGCTGAAAATGAAAAAACTTGACATTGCCAGGATACTGAATGCCTGATATTATTTACCAGCGATTACATGAAAGCACAGACAGATGTCATAACTTCATGTCTGTACTTTTTACACAACGCTAAAACCGGTATATGGATACCAGTATATTTCCCGAAAAATCAAAAAAGCCAGGAGACACAGAACTGTCCGGTGCATTAGGCAAAACTTTTCAATACTGGAAAACAATTGAAGAATATGTACTTTCAAAAATGCCTGCGGCAAAAAAAGAATGGTATTTCTTCAGTGTAAAGTATGGCTGGGGCTTCAGGATAAAAGATACGAAGAGGGCTATCATCTACCTTGGGCCAAGAAAAAAGCACTTCGTTGTTACTATGGTTTTTGGGCAGAAAGTTTACGATAAAATCATTGCAAGCCCTGTTAACCCTCTCATCAAAGAAGAGTTGAATGCCTCAAAGGTTTATCCTGAAGGCCGTGTGGTACGGCTGGAGATTAAAACAAAAGCCCTGCTTAAGGATATTGAGCAGCTGATTGATTTTAAGATGGCGAAATAATCAGTTCCTTTATCAGAAATCAAACTCCCGCCGGTGCATATTCCAGCGCAGGCCCAGCGATAATACTGATGTATTGGCCGAAGTAAGCGGAGCTGTTTTTGTTTCCTGTCTGCGGAAAAGAGCATTCAGTTCCACGAAGAAGTTCTCCCTGAACTCATACGACAATAAGAATGATGCCAGCAGTACATTTGTTTTCCATCCACTGCCGATATTATAGCCATAATCGCCCTGCCTGAAAGGTGATTGATTGGGATAAAAAATATTGCTGCCATAACTCAGGCTGCTGCTGTCCCTGCCCTGCGTGTAATAAATCAGTTTAGCCACGGCAAGCCATTTTGCCGCAGGCTGATACCGGGCTACTCCTATCATTTCGCTAAAGTTGGCCCCCAACGGATGTGCCAGTGGCTGGTTGTAGTGTGTATAGTTAGCCAGAGAGTCGCTGTGCGAATAGGTAAACGGTCTTACCCTGTTGTGCTCAAGTTGCAGGTCAAGGTTGGGAATTCCAAAGGCATCAATGTATTTGGCCCCCAACTGAATGCCCCATTTATTGGCCCACCAGCCTTCATTTTTTTTAACCTCGGAAAGATTGAACTCATCAAGCAGCAGTTGTCCATACAACTGAATATTCTTCGGCAGGTTAGCTTTTACATCAAGGCCTACAAGTGAGTTATCGTAACTGCCGTTTTGCAACTCAATGCTGCGGTAAAAGATGATGGGATTCAGGTAGCCGAAATCGAATTTATCCTTACGGCCAAATACCACTCCCTCAAAAAGACCAACATTCAGCCATTTGGTAATGTTGATATCAAGGTGATGAAGGGCTGCATATTTTTTACCAATCAGCCTGTCGCCGGTCCTGTTATCAGCATGGTGCA
>CALLZY010000123.1 GCA_937858715.1 uncultured Chitinophagaceae bacterium
ACCGCATTGTTCTTTTATGTTCCGGATGAAAAACAGTACGGTTGTTCCAGTCATCGTCTCTTACATATTTAAGAGTTTCGTACAACCTTGCATGTACTGCATGTAATATGGTGATGGAGATATTAACCGGCAATTTCTCCACATCTTTCAACTCAGCCCAGCGGTTTTCATCGTAAGGCTTAATAACCGGATTGTCTTCAGTCAGTCCCAGTTTAAAACGGCAATAAGCATTCATGTGACTGTCGGCCACATGATGCACCACCTGGTGAACCGTCCAGCCACCTTCCCTGTATGAAGTTTTCAGTTGTGCCTCATCAAGGTTAAGAATTGCATTCTCAATTTGCAAAGGCAGAAACTTAATATCAGCAAGCCATTCGATTTTCTGTTCGATTGAAAATGGTTTGGGTTCATAAACACCAATCGGGTATCGTGGGTCTGTTGGCTGGGGCATGATGATTATTTTATTAACGTCTTGCGCAATTAATTCTATGTGTTTATCTTATGAATCTATGATTCTATGTGGTAAAATTAATTGAACCACATAGGAACAGTAGAAACATAGGTGACACATAGAAACATACCATATGACAATCTAGTAATTTTAATAGCACAAGACGTTATTTTATTACTTCCAGTAACTCCACTTCAAAGACAAGCGTAGCGCCTCCGGGAATATCACTGCCTGCTCCCCTGTCGCCATATGCTAAATCAGAAGGAATCCACATCCGCCAATGGCTGCCTTCCTTCATCATCGGCAATGCTACCTGCCATCCTTTGATAAGGGCACGGAGCGGTGCTGTAAAAGGCTGATTTCTTTTGAAGGAACTGTCAAACTCTTTGCCATCCAGCAATGAACCTTTGTAATGTGCCTTCACACTGTCACTGACCAATGGCTGTGCACCTGTTCCTTCTTTTAATACTTCGTACTGAATACCACCGGGCAATTCTTTTATACCTTCTTTTTGGATATTCTCTGCCATGAAGGCAGCTCCGGCTGTTTTTTGTGCGGCAATTTTTCCCTGCATAAAATTTTTAAGTTTGTCTTGAATGCTCATTTTAATTATTACTTATCAGTTAATCTTCTCTCAGCGAATGACCTGTCAAATGAATAAAGACATCTTCCAGGTTGGCCAATTTCATTTCTTTTGGCCGCTCAAATCCACCTGCCACTAATTTATCAATCAGGCCATCTGGTGTATCTAAAGCTACAATCTTTCCGGCATCAATAATGGCCACCCGGTTGCACAGGTATTCGGCTTCATCCATATAGTGTGTAGTGATAATTACGGTAGTACCACGGCTGCGGATTTGCTTCACCAGTTCCCAAAGGTTGCGCCTGGCCTGCGGATCAAGGCCGGTAGTTGGCTCATCAAGAAATATTACCCTTGGTTCATTGATCAGGGTCGTTGCCACAGAAAAACGTTGCTTCTGGCCACCGCTGAGTTCTTTAACCTTCGACTTTGCTTTGTCTTTCAGGTTCACCATTTCGAGCAATTCCATCGGGTTTACATCCCTGTTGTATAGCCCGCTGAAGAGCTCAATGAGTTGTACAAGATTTAAGCCTGGGTAATAACCACTTGTCTGCAACTGTACGCCAATAATCTTTTTTATTTCGCCGGGTTGTTTATCAAGGTCATAGCCATCAACAATAACTTCTCCGCTGGTTTTGCTACGCAAGGTCTCAATAATTTCAAGTGTTGTTGATTTACCGGCACCATTCGGCCCAAGCAGGCCAAAAATCTCTCCTTCGTTTACATCAAAAGAAATTCCTTTTACAGCCTCAAAGCTGCCATAATTCTTTACCAGGTTTCTTACAGATATAATTGTGCTCACAGGAATTTTTTTCAAACATAACAATCAGAAAGCAATTCCGGAAGATATTTATTTTACATCAGGGCTTATAATGTTCTTCCAGTTCTCTCATCATCAGTTTGCTGCCGGCAAAGAAAGGCGTTCGCTGGTGCAACGAAGTGGGCTCAATATCAAGGATTCTTTTCTTTCCGTCAGTAGTATGGCCTCCTGCCACGGCCAGTATAAAAGCGAAAGGATTACACTCATACATCAGGCGAAGCTTGCCTTCCGGTTTTCCTGTTGTTCCCGGATACATAAACATGCCGCCCTTAATCAGGTTGCGGTGCATATCTGCCACCATACTGCCGATGTACCGCTGTGTGTAGGGGCCGCCTGTTGACTTATCTTTCCTCTGACAGGTGTTGATGTAATTCCGCACACCTTCCTCATACTGGAAGAAATTGCCGTGGTTTACGGAATAAATCTTCCCGGACTCCGGGCATTTAATGTCGGGATGGCTGAGTGTCCATTCGCCGATAGAAGGATCCAGCGTAAAACCATTTACTCCCCTTCTTGTTGCATAAACAAGCATTGTGGAAGACCCATAAATCACATAACCCGCGGCTACCTGGTTAACACCGGCCTGGATGAAATCCTCTTCTTTAACAACAGTGCCCACCGGTGTTTTTCTTTTATAAATACCGAAAATTGTTCCTATGGACACATTTACATCAATATTGCTGCTGCCATCCAGCGGGTCGAAGAGGCAGACATACTTTGAATTGACACTTTTGTCATCATCAAACGCCACATAATCATCCATTTCTTCACTGGCAATACCGGCACAGGCAATACCATGCTGCAACACCCGGATGAACTGGTCGTTGGCATACACATCCAGTTTCTTCACTTCTTCGCCCTGCACATTAATTTCACCGGCATCGCCAAGTATATCCACTAGACCAGCTTTGTTCACCTCCACATTTACCCTTTTTGCCGCAAGGGCAATATTTCTCAGCAAATGTGATAGCTCGCCGGTGGCGTGAGGGAAATCTCTTAACTGCTGAATAGTAAATTCATCGAGGGTCTGAACTCTGCGGTTAACATTCATAATGGCAAGTTTTGGATAAACAAAAGTACAGGTTAATAATTGATAAGAACGGGATACTGTGTGCCGGAATATTGCGACATTTGCAACCTTATTATCCGGTCAACAATTAATTTTTCAACTGGCGATGAAAGTCTTCAAATTCGGCGGCGCCTCGGTTAACAGTGTGGAACGCATTCAAA
>CALLZY010000124.1 GCA_937858715.1 uncultured Chitinophagaceae bacterium
TTCCCTTCCCCACTTTTTTCCCTTTACAAAATTTTTCATTTTTTTTTTGCGATACTCAAACTTGCTTTTTCCCATCAAAAAGGGCGATGGGGGCGGGCACAGCCCCATTCTTTCTTACCACATCTTCAACCGCCAGTGCCGTATCCACATTTTTAGGGTATGGCATGCCGTGTGAAATAATGGTGGACTCTAATGCCACAACAGGAATCTTATTATCTAAGGCTTCCTGTACATCGGGATGTATTTCAAGAAAGGAATGCATTAGTTAGGATAATATTTGGTAATGAGGCCAAGCAGTTTTTCCTGGTTAAGATGTGTGGCTATTGCGCCATTTACCTGCAATATTTCGGCAGACAGTGTGTGTGCCAGTTTAAGACAACGCATATCTTCTAAGCCCAAAAATTTGCCAAGTATAAACCCTGAAAGAGAACCATCGCCGGCCCCGGTGCAGTCCACCACCTCGATATCCGGTGCATGCAGGGTTATTGCTTTTTCTTTATTATACAAAGCCGAACCCATTTTACCGTTGTGTAGCCAGATGTTTTGTACACCTCTTTCCAGCAGCTCCTCAATTTGCATTTGTGTCATGCTGGCCTGCTCGGTACAAAGCACCGGCAACTCATCTTCGTTGGGGGTTATCATAAACAAGCCATCGAGGTTGGCATTGAAAAACTTCTTTGCCGGAGGCACCGAAACCGGTTCCATGATAAACGGAATACCTGATTTTTTGCAAAAATCAAGTAACCATTCGGCGGTATCCACATTAATATTGGCATCTGCCAAAATAAATGAAGCAGAGCCAAGCAATTCAGTATGCTTCGATAAATGCTCCGGAGTTATAAGGTGATTGGCTGCATTGGTAAGAAAGGCTGAAAACAATGAACCGTCCACATTCATGATACCGGTGTATTTTCCGCTCAGTCCGTCTTTGGTAATGGTGGCATCCATTTGCACACCGGCGGCAGTACACACCTGCTTTAGCCAGTCGCCATCACTGTCGTTGCCCACAACAGTAATTAATTGAACGGGAACATCAAGCAGGGCAAGCTGGTGAGCAATATTGCGGCTAACGCCTCCGGCGGTTTTGGTAACAATAGCGTCGTTGGTGGTGGCCATCAGCATCTCGTCTGTGGCATGAAAGAGTTCATCTACTAAAGCAGCACCGATACAGATTACGGGGTTTGGCATGATGTGCAAAAGTAAAGTCATTCAGCCTTATAACACAAGTATTATGCCCTCATACATAAAGCATGAAATGAGTATAAAGAGATTTTTCCCGCCGTAATCCTATTCTTCTCTTTTCCTCACCACCAAAAACCAGTCATTGTCCAACGGGAGATAGCCGTAGTCGTAGCAGTAGTAATACGTTTTGCCGGTTTTTGTGGTATATATATGAGTAAGATATTTGAACAGGTATCCCAGCCGAATCAACTTTTCTTTACTTGCCTTTGCTGTTTCTTCCCCTTCGGGTAAAACAGATTCCAGCACTTTCCGGTTTTTCAGTAATGCATTGTTGATATTACGCACAAGGCTGCTGTGGCTGCCTTTGGCTTTCTGCCCATTGTTATAATTATTCCGGCAGTAATCGTTGCAGAATTTTTTATCGGCCCGGCCTTTTATTACAGTGCCGCAGGCAAGGCATACTTTTTTTGTTGCTTGATCCATAATCGTTGGATAAGTTTTATGATGTTAATATACAACTATTTATCCGTGTGCAAACGATTATACCCGGTTAGCTTCGGGAGTAAACGGATAATAACCGGCTACGGCTTTGTGGCACTATCATCTTTGCCCTGTCAACCAATTGAAACGGTTGGCTGAGATAAATAAATTTTTAATCGTTTCGCCTGGGGCGAAACACAAAACTCAAAATTATGTACGCATTAAAAAACAAAGTTCAGCTGATTGGCAACCTGGGTAATGCACCCGAAGTGAAAACTTTTGAAAGCGGTAAAAAGAAAGCCAGCTTCCGCATGGCCACCACCGAAGTGTATCGCAATGCTAAAGGCGAGAAAGTGAAAGAAACGACCTGGCACAACTTAATAATGTGGGGCAAGCTGGCAGAGATTGCTGAAAAACACCTGACCGCAGGAAAAGAGGTGGCTATCGAAGGAAAGCTCGTCAACCGCAGTTATGATGATAAAGACGGAAACAAAAAATACATTACCGAAATACAGGTAAATGAGTTGCTGCTGCTGGGCGTAAAGACCACAGAAGCGTAAGAATTTTTGGCCACGAAATCACACAAAACAACACGAAGAGTTGCTGTGATTTCGTGGCTTCCTTTTTACCGAAACACTTATTTATGGAATTGCTTTTAAAAGAAGAAGTGTATTTTATTGTTGGCGCTTGCATTGAAATCCGAAAAACCCTTGGTTATGGCTTTTCGGAAGTTGTTTACAAAGATGCCATGGAGGTCGAATTTATTGAAAACGAAATACCTTATATAAGGGAAGCCGAACTTCCGGTTTATTATAAATCAACAATTCTCAGACATAAGTTCATGTCAGACTTTTATTTGTTTGACAGGATTATTGTTGAGGTTAAATCCTGTGATGAAGGCATAAACGATCGGGCCATTTCACAAACTTTGAATTATTTGAAAGCCTCTGGGTGCAGAATTGGCCTAATAATAAACTTTGGAAAATTTAAAATGGAATACAAGCGACTAATTATGTAAAATATTTCGTGTTATTTCGTGTGGTTTCGTGGCTTAAAAAATAACCGTGGCAACATTCACCCCCGATACATCAAATACATTGTTTCAACTGGCGGCAGACCTTATCAACCAAAGCTGCCGCAATATTTTTCTAACAGGTAAGGCCGGTACAGGCAAAACCACTTTTCTGAAATACATCAGGGAAAACTGCCCCAAGCAAATGGCCGTAGTTGCCCCAACCGGAGTGGCCGCCATCAATGCGGGTGGCGTAACCATTCATTCTTTTTTTCAGCTTCCTTTTTCTCCTTTTATCCCTGCGCCGAAAGGTTTTTCAAGAAACGACATCACGGTTAACCGTCACAACCTTATCAGCCGCCTGCGGTTCAGTAATGAAAAACGAAAAGTGCTGCAACAGCTCGAGCTGCTGATAATTGATGAAATAAGTATGGTTCGCTGCGACCTGCTCGATGCCCTGGATACGGTTCTGCGCCATTTCAGGCGGCGGCCTTATGAACGGTTTGGCGGTGTGCAGGTTTTGTTTATTGGCGACATGTACCAGTTGCCGCCTGTGGTGAAAAACGAAGAGTGGAACCTGCTTTCTGAATATTATGACAGTCCTTACTTTTTCGACAGTCATGTTATAAAAGAAGAACAGCCCTTATACATTGAGTTCAATAAAATTTACCGGCAAAGTGAAGAACGTTTTATTAGTGTGCTAAACCAAGTACGAAATAATGAACTTGACAAAGACGGATTATCAATACTGGAAAGTCGCTACCGGCCTGTCTTTAAAAGAACAAACAATGATGGTTACATTGTACTAACCACCCACAATGAGCAGGCAAGAAATATCAATACGGCAGAACTGCAGCGGCTTACCACAAGTGTTCATTCTTACCAGGCTGAAATAGAAAACGATTTTCCCGTATCATCATATCCAGCCGACGAGACGCTATATTTAAAGGAAGGCGCACAGGTAATGTTCATCCGCAACGACACGGCCGACCGTGGCAAAAGATATTTCAATGGAAAAATTGGTATTATCACCCGGCTGGAAGAAGATAAAATATTTGTGACCTGTACCGATGAGGATTTTGAAATTGGTGTAGATAAAGAACAATGGGAAAACATCCGCTATACACTCGACAAAGCCTCTCAAACAATGAAAGAAGAGGTGTTGGGTACTTTCTCGCAATTTCCATTGCGGTTGGCATGGGCAATAACCATTCACAAAAGCCAGGGGCTTACTTTCGAAAAAGCCATTATTGATGCCGGAGAAGCTTTTGCCCCCGGGCAGGTATATGTAGCATTAAGCCGCTGTACCAGTCTTGACGGTATGGTGCTAAAAAGCCGTCTGCGCATCAACAGTATGTTAACCGACCAGCGTATCGTTCTTTTTTCACAAAAAATATCCTCTTCTCAAACGTTGCAGGAAGAATTGCAAGAAGCCCGCAAACAATACCAGCAAAAAATTCTGTTATCCAGTTTCGATTTTCGCATTGTTGTAAACCATGCCGACGAGTTGAAAGAATACTTGCTGCAAAACAATTCCTCATTTAACGCCGAAACATTTTCGTGGATTGAAGAATTACAGGCTAAGCTGACCGCCATGCAGGAAACTGCTGTAAAATTTCATGGATGGATTGAAGGCCAGTTTCTTCAGCCTGTTCTGCCAGAAGAAAATGCAGTATTAACTGAAAGAACCGCTAAGGCATCACTGCATTTTGTAAGGGAAATTGATGAGGCTGTTTCATTGCTGCACCAATCTCCCGCCATTACCGACAGCAAGCATCATACAAAAGAGTTTAACGATGCAGCAAAGAATATTTTCGCCGAGCTCTCTGCTGCCAAACATTTACTTACCGGCTTTTCAGGAAAAGTTGATGCCGAAGCCTGGCACCAGCAGCGCAGGAGTTTTGTGCTGCCCGTCTTTTCTATTAACGCTTATGCCGGAGCTTCTCACCGTAAAATCGACAATCCAAATCCAGTGCTGCACCAGCAACTAAGAAAATTGCGGGATGCTATTTGTGAAAAGAAGAATCTTCCCCTCTACCTTGTTTTGGGCAGTAGTACGCTGGATGAAATGGCCCGCTACCTTCCGCAGTCGTTAGTGGATCTGCGAAGAATAGGCGGCTTTGGTGATAAAAAAATAGAACAATACGGCCAGCAGTTTCTGGATGTTGTTCTCGGTTACTGCAAAGAACACAACCTGGAGTCGCACATAGAAGAAAAAACGCCAAAAAGAGAACGGAAGAAGAAAGAAAAAAGTGAGGTCAAAAAAAAGAAAGGCGATTCACATGCCGAAAGTTTTCGCCTGCACAAAGAAGGAAAAACCGTTTCGGAAATAGCCAAAGAAAGAAACCTTGCCGTTTCAACAATTGAAGGCCATTTGGCAAAGTTTGTAGCTGATGGAAGCATTGATATTTGTGATTTGGTAAGCAAGGAAAAATATGGGTTGATTGAGGCCGCCCTGAAAGACTTTGATGGAACCTCGGCTAACCCGGTTAAGTCTAAGCTGGGGAATGATGTTAGTTACGGCGAAATCAAAATGGTAATGGCCGCATTGGGAATAAAGCAACAACATTCAACGGATTAATGCCAACACACCTTTTCTAGTCTCTTTTGGCTTTCCGGCAATTTCAAACTCGGCAAGCCATACAAATACATTGCCATCAGTAGGCTGATCTTTAACCTTGCCATCCCATTTCTTAAACGGGTCTATTGTTGAAAACACTTCCTGCCCCCAGCGATTGTAAATTCTTAGCCGGTAATTTCGGAGAGATGATAATCCGCCCAGAGGACCAAACCCATCGTTTTTGCCATCACTGTTAGGAGTAAACCCGGAAGGGAAAAAAATTCCCATACAGGAAAAATCAGTTATTACTTCCCCGTTAGCTTTTGCCGGACAAATATCTGTACCAGAAACGGTGACGGTGTAGATACCTGCCGGTAAGTTGCTTGCCGTTTTTGTGTTTTGCGGCGGATTAGTGTTCCATGTATAATTTACAGCACCATTAGTTCCGGTAACAGTTGCCATTATGGAACCACCGGTATTGGTCTGACAATCGGCGGCAGATAACATTGTGGTGGATACTGAAATTATTGTTACCTCACCGGTTATTGTTGATGGTGCATTACCCGGACCATTGACAGTAAGCGTTATTGTATAGGTTCCCGGGGCTGTAAAAGAGTGTGTTGGATTTTCTTGTGTTGATGTATTGCTTGCTCCGGAAAGAGGGTCGCCAAAATCCCACTGAAAAGAGGTGGGACACAGGATTGATGTATTTGTAAAAGAAACTTTTCCCAGGTCGTCGCAGATATAGGTAAACGAGGCCTGATTAGGGGGAGCTTCGCCAATATAAATATCATCCACGGCAAATCCATCATAGTTATTACAAATGCTTCCGGCACCAAATATGAACCGGAATAAAACAGATGGGCGAAAAGCCAACCCTGGCATTATTGTCTGTGCTGTAAGCCAGCCGTTGCTGCCATTTCCCCCGCGGCAACTTCCTGATGTTGGCTGTTTATTACCCGACCAGCCTCTTCTTTCTGTTGTTAATGGTGATAAGTAAGTAACCGGATCCTGGTTAAACCAGTTCTTCTGCATACAATCAGAATAATTGGCCGGGCCTATCGTAATCCAGGTATTTCCGTTGTCAATAGAATATTGAAAAGAGGCCCCATCAAACTGTTGCTCTGTTTCCCAGTTTATTTTAAAAGAAACAAAGGGATATTGAAGCGCAGAGAAATCAAAGCAGGGGCTTTGCAACCAGGATGCTTCACTATTGGTATAAGAGCCCCCGGTGAGACCGCCAGTTGTCCAGCATTTGGTTCCACCGCCAGCAGCATTTATTACCGGTTTTGCCGGAGTGCCCCAAGCCCAGTCGTTACCGGTACCGCCAGTTGTCCAGCCGCCAGTTGAAGTCTCAAAGCCTTCAGTGTATGGAAAACTATTAATGCCACCGGTACATTGGGAAAATGACCATCGGGCCATAAGAACAAGCAAGAATATAAACAGAGTCTTTTTCATCAGTACCGGGTTTCAGCAAAACAGAACAGCAAATGTACAACAGCATTCTTTTCAACAGGTGTTTGCCATAAAAGTTTAATGACGTTATCGGGTTAATAATTATTCACATTTATCCGTATTGATGTTGTTTAATAAAAGTTAATCAATAACTTCAATTAAACTTACTTTAACCCATTATGGACTCAACTGCTTCGCCTGGTTATACCACAATCAGTAATCATATTATTGCCGAAGTGCGGCGCAACAGACTGAGCAATCAAAAAGCTCTATTTACGCTGCGGCGGCTGATGCCCGGCGAGGTTATTGCCGATTTTTCGGCCGGTACCATTTCATCAGAACCAACTTATCTTACTGTACAGGTCAGCGATGACAAGCACATTACTTTACAGCCAGAATTTCTGCAATACATAAACCATAGTTGCGAGCCGAATGTTTTCTTTGACACCACGCTGATGCAGCTGGTGGCACTGAGAGAAATTAACCCCGATGAAGAACTTGTATTTTTCTATCCATCATCCGAGTGGGAAATGACACAGTCTTTCCAATGCCATTGCGGAAGCAATAACTGTTTGGGAGAAATAAAAGGTGCCGCCTTTTTATCCAACGAAATAATACCACAATACAGGTTAACAGATTTTATACAATCAAGACCGGCAAAAAGAAAAGCAAAAAAAGTGGCCTGATGTTTATGAACACATCTAACAACTTTCTGAACCCATATTTCGTTTGGGTGCTTGCCCCGCACTTAGAAACAAATGACCCCAACCTTCAATATTATTACGACTTTACACAAAGCATCAACGAATACACAAAAGTTTTTAATGCCCTGAATGCTGAATGGATGTGGCAACCCGTTACTTTGAACAACTACAAAACCATCATTCAGCAAATTGCAGAAAGCGCCAACGGAAAAACACCGCTGGTGCTGAATCTTTGCGATGGTGATGAGATTAACGGTGCCCCCGGTGTTTCAGTCATTCTTGAACTGGAAAAATTTGGATTGATCTACACCGGCTCTGATGTACATTTCTACAACATCACCACATCTAAAATACCGATGAAAACGGCATTTGACGATGCAGGTGTTGCCACCGCCCCATGGTTGGTGATAACAGAAAACTATTCAACAGGCGACCGTGTTGTTGATAAAATTGGTTCTCCGTTAATTATTAAACCTGCCGTATCGGGCGGCAGTATGGGCGTATCGGTAAAAAACGTAGTAAGCACCGAAGCAGAACTTTTTGAAAGGATTGAAGAAATAAAAAAAGGTTACCGTGGCTGGAACCTGCTGGCTGATGGGTTGTTCGCTGAAAGGTTTATTACCGGGCCAGAATACACAACATTCATCACCGGCTCTGCAGATGATGAGGCCTTTTGTAAAGTATATGAACCGGTGGAACGGGTGTTTCATCACTCCCTGCCCGAAGGTGAAAAATTTTTATCGTTCGACCGCCTCTGGGAAATTTATGAAGACGAAGCCCCGATGCCGCAAAACGAAAATTTTTACGAATACAAGCCGGTTACAGGAGAGATTGTTTCAGCACTTAAACAATTGAGCCTTGATGCCTACAAAGCCTGCGGTGGAAAAGGATACACAAGGATTGACATCAGGCAAGATGCCGAAAGCGGCAAACTTTATATGCTGGAAGCAAATGCACAATGCGGATTGAGCGAAGATGAAAACTATACATCAATCGGGGCGATTATTAAAGCCTCCGGCATTTCTTTTACAGAAGTGATTACAGAAATACTGAAGGACGGAATCAGAAGAGCAATATCAAAACAACAAACAAACGAAAAAGCACCGCTTGTAATTAATCAGGATTTATCTTCTTTTTAAAAGCACCGGTTATTACCTTGCACTGCATGAAAATCTGTGTTCTTCAGCCCGACTACAGCACCACCGGCGTAGATTATAAAAACTACGACCCGCCCAGGGATTTGTCTGTATTGATTCCGGAGCATGAAGCACACACAGTGTTCTTAAACAAACTCAGCACTTACAGCCAGCTTAAAGAATTAAGTAAACAAGGTTATGATGTTTTTGTAAACCTTTGCGAAGGTTATCTTGAGTGGGAAGTTCCCAGTATCGACGTTATTTATACACTGGAAATACTAAACCTTCCCTTTACCGGCCCAACCACAAAGCTTTATGACCCGCCAAAAGAACTGATGAAGTATTTGGCATTCTGCGAAGGAGTAAAAACACCGGGCTATGTAATTATTCACTCATTGGCTGATGTTGACGAGGCGGTAAAACATCTTTCTTTTCCACTGTTTGTAAAACCAGCTAAAGCAGGTGATAGTTTGGGGGTGGATGAACATTCGCTGGTACACAATAAAATTGAACTGCAGCAAAAGTGCATCAGCATACTCGAAGAGTACGGTCCGCTGCTGGTTGAAGAATATATTGCCGGAAGGGAGTTCACTGTTTTGGTGGCGGCTAACGCAGATGAGCACAGTTGCACGGTTTTCGGGCCGATTGAATACATATTTCCCGAAGGGAAAGAGTTTAAAACATACTCATTAAAAACATCTGAACTGCACCCGGATTGTAATGTGCCCTGTACAGATGAGGTGCTGGACAAACAACTTCGTGAAGCAACAGCAAAAATTTTTAAAGGCTTCAACGGTGTCGGGTATGCCCGGTTAGATTTTCGGGTGAATGATAAGAACGAAGTGTATTTTCTTGAAATCAATTTTACCTGTTCCGTTTTTTATAAAGATGGTTATGAGGGTTCGGCCGATTACATCCTGAAATTCGATGGCGTCGGCCAGGCTGGTTTTCTCCGGCACATTATTGCCGAAGGCATTGCCCGCCATGAGCGAAAGAAAAAAGCTTATTATATAAAAGGGAACTCCATCGCTGGATATGGCATTTATGCAAGCCGTGATATTAACGCCGGAGAAATAATTTTTAAGGGTGAAGGACGTTCGCAGCGCATCATCACAAAACGGTTTGTTGAAAAAAACTGGACCGAAGACGAGAAACTTCATTTTCGCCGCTATGCCTATCCCATCAGCGATGAAACGTTTATTCTCTGGGACGAAGATCCGGCAGAGTGGGCTCCGCAAAACCACTGTTGCGACCCGAATACATTTTTCGACGGATTGAATGTATTAGCAATTACCCCTATTTCTAAAGATCAGGAACTCACTCTTGATTATGCAAACTTTTTAGATGATGAAATGGAACCATTTGATTGTCAATGTGGCTCTCCAAATTGCCGTAAAACGGTTTCTGGCCAACCGGGCAATTCTTTAACTTTGCGGGAGAAGAATCTCCGTGGTTAAACCACAAGCTAACCCAGCAGTCTCAGACTTACTCCATTAAATTTTTGAAGAACGAATTGCCGCTTAACACCGGCACCATTGATGATTTGTATCTAAAAGATGATTTATGTCCCGTTTTGCCGTTTTAAAACAAATTATGTTACAGCACCGCTACCGGCTGGTGCTTACCTATATTTTATTTTCATTAGAAATGCTGGGCAATTTGTTCCGGCCCTTCTTTCTGGGTGTTGCTATTAACGACCTGGTTAAAGGAAGCTATAAGGGGCTTATTCTGCTTTCGGCTGTACATTTCGGCTGGTTAATTATTGGAACTATCCGCCACCGGCTCGACACAAGAACTTATTCGGCCATCTACACTTCGCTGGTTACAAAATTTCTGCAAAGGCGTTACAACAAAACTGATGTGTCGAAATTAAGTGCACACTCAACCCTTGCCAGAGAGTTTGTTGATTTTCTTGAGTTCGACCTTGTATATGTAATTGAAGCGGCTTATAGTATTGTGGGTTCATTGTTGCTGTTATTCTATTATGATGTTTCGGTCGTTGGCATTTGCCTTGCAATACTACTGCCCGTAACAGGTATTAGTTATTTGTATGGAAAAAGAATGAACAAGCTTAACCGACAAAAAAATGATGAATTGGAAAAACAGGTCGAAATAATTTCATCCGGAAACAATCGTCTTATCCGTCAACACTATGATAATTTGCGAAAATGGCAAATACGAATCAGCGACCAGGAAGCATGGAATTTTGGTATGATGGAAATATTAGTAATGGTGGTGATTGGCTTGTCGTTATTAATCACCAACAAAATAACGGGAGCAGAAATTGAAGCCGGCAGCCTGATTGGTATTTACAGCTATATACAAAGATTTGTCTCCGGGCTGGATACAATTCCCTACACAGTACAGCGGCTTTCATCGCTAAACGATATTACAAGAAGAATAAAACTTCAGGAAGAAGATATTATCAATCCTCCGTTAAAAGAAGTGGCTTGAATCATGTTCTTGCACAAAAAAATGCCGACCTTAATAAGCCGGCACCTCTTTTTTAAGCAAGATATTTACTCTAAAACTTCAAGTACTTTTCTTCCGCCATCTTCGAGTGCCTTTGCGGCAGCATCGTTTATCTTTCCGTCATACTTGCCCTCGGTTTTTTTCTGGGTTTTTGTACTTCCGTCAGCAAGCGTTGTAAGCGTCATATTTGCTTCGATATTATAGGAAGACACAGCATTGGGGTCTGCATTTTTTATAGCCTTAAGAATACTGCCCACCTTTCCGGCCTGCTTTATTTTTGAAAATTGTGTATTAAGAAGATAGTCGCATTTTAAAGATTTGGCTTCTTCGGCTGACGATGCAGCAATGGCCTCAACGTTTCCGGATGTGAAAACCCCAACAAGCCCTTGTTGTAATTCGGCCGCATTTACTTGTTCGTCTCCTGTGGGCGGCAATACTGCCACACGGATATGACCAGCTTGCTTTTGGTCAGGAATAATCGGGTTATTATTTTCATTATTCTTAGCCTTATTCTTCATTCCCTTCATCATGTCGCCAATATCGAACTTGTCCTGTAGCTCTTCCTCGCTTTTCGCCTCGGTATAGCCTGGTGGAATCTCAAAAAGCATTGAATCTAATTTAGCGGTCGAAAACTCCAGGGTTTCAATTGATGTTTCCATTTCACTTTTCTGCGATGGGCCTCCGCCAAATTTCATTATTGTTGTTTGCTCCAGCGGAAACCCAAGCTTGCCCTTACCGCTTCTTTTGCTAACAAAACTGTCGAGACACTCAGGTTGTTTTTTCTCCGGTTTATCACCCATGCTCTTTTCCTGTTGCTTAGGCATCATTTTATCCGGGCGGATATTTACAGGGCACCTGAATTCGGGCAAATCAATATACCAGCCATCAGTTTTTATTACAAAACTGTCTTTCATGGTACAGGCATCGGCAGATGGTTTCATTTTCATGGTTGTCCATACATGTCTTGCGGTAAATCCGTACATTTTCTTTCTTTCGCCAGTATCGGTTATGTTATTATACATGTAAATGATGCCGCCTTTTTTAATATTCTGCTTTTCTTTTGGCAGCTTGTTAAGTGGTGGCTGGTTTTTTGTTTTGGGCAAAGGCGTTTGCTCTCCTTCCTCCTGCATCATATCAACAGCTTCTTTCGAAAATGGCTCTATGTAATACAGCTTCTTTTTATCGTTGATATAAACTGTTCGCTGCAGATCGCATTGCTCAATTGTAACCGGTGGGGCCGGCATCCCCATCATGCCTGCGCTTTCGGTTCTTTTGCGCATTCCTTTTACGTAGATGGTGGATTCTGTTTTCATCCCCATCATGTTGTTCACCTGGCGAAGTTTGTATTGTTGTGCAGAAGATTCGTTTGTTGTGAAGAGCAGAAACAGTACTGCGGCAACAAACAGCAAAAAGTGTTTTTTCATGACCCGTTGCATTTACTAAGTATTAATGGTTAACAGGTTAAAGGTAGTTATTAACTGTATCGAAAAATGATGTTACGCTATTGATGTTACCTCCCCATAAACACCATCAGTATCTGTACATCGCTGGGGTTAATACCGGAGATGCGGCTGGCCTGGCCAAGTGTGCGGGGTTTAATCCGGTGTAATTTTTCACGGGCTTCGTTGCCGAGAGAGGCAATTTTTTTATAGTCGAAGTTCTCGGGTATTTCAAGGTCTTCAAGCTGGGCCATGCGTAGCACCAACTCTTTTTCTTTCTCAATGTACACATCGTACTTTACCTGTATGGCAGCCTGTTCTATGGCCTCTGCCGAAAACGGTTTAAGGGCTTCTTTCAATTTGGGCAAGGCATTGGCCAGTTCTTCAATTTCCACCATTGGGCGGAGCAATATTTTTTCAGCCTTCTGTTTTTCAGAAATCGGGGAAGAATTTATTTCTTCAAACCATCCGTTTATTTCCGATGGTTCAACCGGCATTTCTTTCAGTATAGTTTTTATTTTTTCGATTGCTTCCTTTTTGGCGGTCACCTTGTCCATTCTTTCCTGCGAAGCAAGGCCGAGTTTATAACTCAGTTCTGTTAGCCGTAAATCTGCATTATCCTGTCGAAGCAGCGTCCTGAATTCAGCCCTGGACGTAAACATCCGGTACGGCTCCTGTGTCCCTTTGCTGATTAAGTCATCAATCAGCACACCAATGTAGGCGTCGCTTCTTTTTAGTATAACAGGGTTGAGTAAACGAGATTTTTGGTGAGCATTAATACCTGCCATAATTCCCTGGCAGGCGGCTTCTTCATAACCTGTCGTACCGTTTATTTGACCAGCAAAAAAAAGGTTCTGAATCAACTTCGTTTCCAAAGAATAATCAAGCTGCGTAGGGGGGAAAAAATCGTACTCAATCGCATAACCGGGTCTGTACATTCTTACATTTTCAAAACCAGGAATACTACGAAGAGCCTCGTATTGTGTTTCTTCCGGTAATGACGTTGAAAACCCATTAAGGTAAATCTCTACCGTATTCCACCCTTCCGGCTCAACAAAAAGCTGGTGTCTATCCCTATCAGCAAAGCGGTTTATCTTATCCTCAATACTTGGACAATATCTTGGCCCCACTCCATCAATCCTTCCGGCAAACATGGGGCTGCGACTGAAGCCGGTTTTCAAAATATCATGAACCTTTTGGCTGGTGTATGCGATCCAGCAGCTTCTTTGTTGTTTTGGCTTTTCCGTATCCAGAAAGGAGAAACCAGAAACTTCATCGTCGCCTGGCTGCTCTTCCATCTTTGAATAGTCGAGGCTGCGACCATCTATTCTGGGAGGAGTACCCGTTTTTAGTCTGTCACTTTCAAACCCAAGAGAAACAAGTTGTTCTGTTATGCCGGTTGCAGCTTTTTCGGCAATTCTTCCGCCACCAAACCGTTTCTCCCCAATATGCACAATGCCATTTAAGAATGTACCATTAGTCAGCACAACAGCCTTTGCCTTTATATTATGACCCATCCCTGTTTTTACCCCAATACACCGTCCCCCTTCCACTATTATCCCCGCCACCATATCCTGGTAAAACTCCAGATTATTGGTTTTCTCCAGCATCTCCCTCCATTTCAGGTGGAAGAGCATTCGATCGTTTTGCGCCCTTGGACTCCACATGGCGGGCCCTTTGCTTCTATTCAGCATTCGAAACTGAATGGTTGACAAATCAGTAACAATTCCTGAATAACCACCTAGGGCGTCTATTTCCCGCACAATTTGACCCTTGGCAATACCCCCCATAGCGGGATTACAGCTCATTTGGGCAATTGTCTGCATATTCATGGTAATCAAAAGAGTTTTTGAACCAAGATTTGCAGCGGCGGCAGCGGCTTCACAGCCTGCATGACCTGCACCAACTACTATTACATCATATTCTGGAAACATGGGGAGCAAAGTTAAGATGTGGTAGGGTCCGAATGGCATCCCGCCAGAACAAACCACGGTTTCACGGGAAACATCGAAATTGTTTCAGAGCGAAACGTTCCACGGGAAACATCACCTAAAGTATTGATTAATATATAGATTCTCCATTTTCCTCATTTTTTTCTCCTGTTCGGCCCCCTTATCCCCATACCCGCACAGGTGCAAAACGCCATGAAATATAACCCGATGAAGTTCTGAAATAATGGAAACGCTTAGTTTTTTAGCATTGTCCCGCACCCTGTCTATGCTAATATATATTTCGGCTTCAACCAGACCGCTTTCCGAAAGTTCAAAGGTGATGATATCTGTATAGTAATCATGCTGCAAGAACTGACGGTTTATCTCCAGTATCCGCTGGTCAGAACAAAAAACATAGTTCAATGATTTAAGTCCTGTTTTCTCCTTCTTAAAAACAGATTCTATAAACAGCTTAAGCTTTGTGCGGTTCTTAAGAGAAACACCCTTTTTCTCGAAGAAGAAGTAAACTTTTGATAACGAAGCCATAATTTCAAATTTCGTAAAGAAAAACCAGTTAACAAAGGTTAGATTTGTCCTTTAAAATTTTTGAATGATTGCCAGGCTATCAGATTTAAAACCGGGTCAGGAAGGGATAATTAGGGAGTTTGAGGACAATGACATCTTTCTTAAGTTAATGGAAATGGGCTGCGTTCCGGGGGAAAGGGTTATGCTTGAACAAATTGCTCCACTGGGAGATCCCATTTCTGTATTAGTCTCTGGTTACCACCTCAGCCTCCGCCTTAACGAGGCAGAACACATACTTGTTGAACTAAACAAATGATTATCAATTTTTTATGAAAATTGGGTTGTATTTTGGCTCCTTTAATCCCATTCATATTGCACACCTGATAATTGCCAATCATGTTGTAAACGAAACTGATATTGAAAAAATTTGGTTTGTAGTTTCCCCGCACAATCCATTCAAACAGGAACACTCCTTACTAAACGAATACCATCGTCTTCATCTTGTAAACCAGGCCATAGAAGGTGATGCGAGATTTAAGTCTGTTGACATTGAATTTTCATTACCCAAACCCTCCTACACCATTAATACCCTTACATGGCTCTCAGAAAAATATCCTGAACATGAATTCTGTATTCTGATGGGCGCAGACAGTTTCCAGAATCTGCATAAATGGAAAAACTCCGACGCTATTATTAAGCATTATTCTGTTTATGTATATAAAAGGCCCGGGTATGAGATTGATAACCGCATCGGAGCAAAACTGAAAATTCTTGATGCGCCATTACTGGAGCTATCGGCTACGTATATACGAAAATGTATTGCCGAAGGAAAATCTGTGCATTACATGGTTCCCGACGCTGTAAGGGAGGAAATAGAAAAGGGCGGCTATTATAAAAAGTAGCCCAGCAACATACAGGCTGCAACAATAATTGGAGAAGCTATTCTTGTAAAATTTAACAACAAAAACGTCCCGGCTATCACACCAATATTAACAAAACTCACAGTCTTTAAGCCTATAACAGATATATCCTTCATAATGTAAAACGTAGAGGCAACCATTATACCAACTACAACGGCATTAATTCCCTCCAGTGAACGGTACACAACAGCATACTTTTTCAGATTATGCCAGACAGGATAAAAAAACAGAACCAGTAATGCGCTTGGTAAAAAAATTGCAATGGTGCCAATAATACAGCCAATCACCTGCCATAAACTATTCTCTTCCGGCGTTTTTCCCATATCCTTGAGTGCAAGCCCTCCCGTAAAAGCGGCAATTGAAAAAACAGGGCCCGGCACAGCTCTTACCAAACCCATCCCGTTATAAAGTTTGTCTTCATCAATCTGGATAACGTTAGGGTCTTTCTCTCTGATGTTTTCGGGGCGAACACTCCACTGCTCATACATCATTGGCATTAAAACTTGTCCACCCCCAAAAACGAGGCTTCCCATACGGTAAGTATTTTCAAAGAGGTGTACTGCTTTTCTGTTTTTCCACTCTCCTTGTTTAGCGACAGCACTTAAAAGTCCGGCGGCTATGAAAATAATCCCAAAGAGCCAGAAATTCCACCACTTAATTTTTTGTGGCTTTTGCTCCACTTGTGGAATCCTCTTGTGGCTGAAATTTGTTGCTATTCCGGCGGCTACAATCAATGCTGGTATAACCCACGGATGGCCAAAAAACAAATACGTAAGCGCAGCACCCACAAAAAGAATAACATAAGTAATTGCGTTCTTTATAGCATGAGGAAAAGTAACAACCGTCGCATACACCAAAAAACCAGCAGCCATTGGGGGAATAAACTTAAATATATCTGTGCCCAACTCTTTCTTATCAATATATTGTAACAGAAAAGAAATGCCCCCCATTATTATACTGGCCGGGAGAATCCAGATAATTAACGTAAGAATGGCCAGCGGAACACCCCCTCGCTTATAGCCAATCAGCGTCAATGTTTGGGTTGAAGACGCCCCGGGCATCAACTGGCAAAAGGCGTTGTACTCCATAAGTTCAGCCTCGGTAACATATGGCCTCTTTGTTACAAAGGTTTTCATCATCATGCCAATATGGGCCTGTGGTCCACCAAAGGCTGAAACGCTGTGAAAAAACACAGCCCTCAGAAATGAAAAATGGCGCAGCAGCATTGAATGCTTAAAAATAAAAAATGATAGGGAAGAAATTAAAATAATTATTTCCAGTTTGTAAATTAGATTGCAGAACCACTCTAAACTTATAAATATTATGAAACCGGGCCTGCTAATAATCCTCATTTGCTTTTCCATTATTGGTCACTCACAAAAAGCCGATAGAAAGCTGGCAGCACAAATACAAAAACTGACACAAGACTTCCATGGTGATATCGGCGTTTATATAAAGAATCTCCGAACAGGCAAAACGGTCTCTATTAAAGCAGACACCATTTTCTCTACCGCAAGTATAGTGAAAGTGCCAATTCTCGTTGGCATAATGGACAGGATAAACAAGGGTAAACTCGGTTATGATTCTTCATTGACCTATACCGACTCTCTTCTATATGCGGGTTCAGATATTCTTGGTTCATTTAAAAACAATGAGAGAATTTCCTTAAAAAAGGTAATAATGCTGATGTTAACCACCAGCGACAATACGGCCAGCCTCTGGCTGCAGAGCCTTGCAGGAACGGGTACCCGGATAAACGAACTGATGGATAGCCTGGGGATGGTTAACACAAAAATAAACTCAAGAACTCCTGGCAGGGAAACAAACCGCACAAAATACGGATGGGGGCAAACCACACCCAAAGAAATGGCTGCTCTATTTGAAAAAATTTATAGAAAAGATTTTTTCTCTGCTGAGACTTGCGACAAAATGTTGCGTTGCCTCGGCCGCAACTTCTGGGATGAACAATCCCTATCACAAATTCCTCCTACTATAGAAGTGTTCAGCAAAAACGGAGCAGTTAACGCATCCCGGAGTGAAGTGCTTCTGGTAAATGCGCCGGGAAATCCATATATACTTTCAGTATTTACTCAAAATAATAAAGATCAGAGCTGGGGAGAGAATAATGAAGCCTGGGAGCTCACAAAAAAGATTTCGAAATTAGTTTGGGAGTATTATCAATAGAGTCACTTAAACAACTGGTACACCAGCAGGCTTAATAAAAAGGCCAAGCCGGTCATATATACAAACTGAATGACCGGCCACTTCCAGCTACGGGTTTCCTTTTTTACAATTACCAGCGTACTCATGCATTGCATGGCAAATACATAAAAAATCAGCAGAGACAATCCTGCGGCAAACGAAAAGACGGGGGTTCCGTCTGCCCGCACAGCGGTTTTCATTTTTTCCTTAAGCAATAGTCCGCCATCATCATCGCCTTCTACACTATACAAAGTAGCCATCGTCCCTACAAACACCTCTCGGGCGGCAAAAGATGTGATTAAGGCAATGCCAATTTTCCAGTCATAACCCAATGGCTCAATGGCGGGCTCTATGCTTTTTCCAAGAATGCCGGCATACGAAGATTCCAGCTTCTTTGCTTTCATTTCCCTGATAAGTACTTCCCGCTTTTCCGGAGAGGCGCTAATCAACTGCTCATATTCTCCTGAGATATTCTTCATGGTATTCCCGGGCCCAAAAGAAGAAAGTGCCCAAAGAATAAGGCTGATAATCATTATCACCTTTCCAGCATCGAAAACAAAAATCTTTGCCTTGTTAAGCATGGTGGGCAAAAGATTGGTCCACCTGGGCGAACGGTATGTGGGCAACTCCAGAATGAAAAAGCTTTTTTCCTTGATCTTAATAAACAACTTGGAAACATAAGAAACAATCAAAGCAAAAACCAAACCCAGCAAATACAGTCCCATCATCACTAAACCCTGAACACTTAAAAACCCAAGTAAGTAGGTGTTGGGAATAACAAGTGCTATCAATATAGTATAAACAGGAAGCCGAGCCGAGCAGCTCATCAGCGGAGTAATCAATATAGTAAGCAGCCGCTCCTTGCGGTTTTCAATATTTCTGGCACTCATAATTGCCGGCACAGCACAGGCAAAACCGCTGATCATCGGCATTACACTTTTTCCGTTCAGGCCCACCTTTCGCATCAGCTTATCAGAAAGAAAACTTATCCGTGCCATATAGCCGGTGTCTTCCAGCAAAGTAATCAGCCCAAACAATATCATTATCTGGGGAACAAAAACAAGAATGCCGCTGAGGCCGGCCACAACCCCGTTTACCAACAGGTCTGTCCACCGGGTATCGGGCAAAGAGGAAGACAATGTTTCGCTGAGTTTTGCAAACCCAAGCTCTATCCAGTCCATCGGGTGCTGGGCCAGCCAGAACACACTTTGGAACAACAGAAACAAAACAGTCAACAGAATAAAGTATCCCCACTTGCGGTGCAATAAAATATTATCCAGCCTTTCGGTAAACAAAGACTTTTGCAAAGGGTCCGGCTCCGACACCGACTGTTGCATTATCTGCCTGATGCGGCCATAACGTTGAAGTATTTCTTCTGCCTGGGTTTTGGTAGGGTTGAATTTATTGCTGATTTCAATATTCTCAATCGTATCCTGCATGGCAGCATCCAGCGCAAACGATTCGTGGTTTATCAGGTAGTGTATTGCCTTATAATCACTGAAAGCAGGAAAAAGCTTTTTAACATCTTCAACCGCTTGCCCAGCTAATTGCTTATTCTCAATAAAATCTCTTGCCGGTACTCTATATGCCTGTTGGGCGGTTAACGAAATTGCCTTCTTTAAATCTCCCATTCCTTTATTGCTGCGGGGGTTCACCGCAACCACCGGAACCCCAAGCTCCCTTTCTAATGCCGCAATGTCAATCTTAATTCCCTTCCGCTTGGCAATATCCATCATGGTCAGGGCAATCACCACCGGCGTTTTCAGGTCAATAATCTGGGTGCAGAAAAGAAGGTTTCTCTTCAGGTTGCTCGCATCAGCCACGGCCACCACAATGTCGGCGGCAATCTCCCTGTCCTCATTAATCAGCACCTTATAGCTAACCCATTCGTCCAGCCTTTTGGGATAAAGGCTGTAGCTGCCGGGCAAATCAATGATTTCCGCATCCTTGTCTCCAATAGTTGTGGTGCCCGTTTTTTTGTCAACAGTAACTCCGGGAAAATTCCCCACCTGTTGGTTCAGGCCCGTAAGCGAATTAAACAAAGAGGTCTTTCCGCTATTCGGGTTTCCCACCAGGGCAATATGTAATTTTCTGTTTTCCACCTGATTGAAGTCTGCAAAAGTAGATTTCCAAAATGAAACAACCTTACGAAATAGGGTTTTTGGCTTACTAATGCAGGAAACAAAAGTCCATACCAATACCTTTGCGGATATAAATCAACACATTCAATAATTATGTTTTCCCGCTTCATTAAAAGTTTGACAGTAATAACGGTACTCGCAGGCTGTTCCGGTCCAAAAAAGATTGTAAAAACAGATACCGCAACCCTTGACAGTCTGAAGGCCCACATTTCCTACCTGGCAGATGATAAACTGGAGGGCCGCCGCACCGGAACTGCCGGTGAACAATTGGCCACTCAATTCATCAGCGCCAAATTTCAATCAATCGGCCTGTTGCCAAAAGGCAGCAGTGGCTACGTTCAGCCGTTCGAAATAAACGAGGGAAAGATAATAGGTAAGGGAACCGACTTTGCATTTGGCGGAGAACACCTTTCTGCTGGAAAAGATTTTTTCCCTTTTCCCTACAGCGCTAATGTAAAAATGGAAGCAGAGCCTTCCATCGCCGTTCAGGAGGCTGACATGCCCTGGTTTTTCGACCTGAAAGATGTACTGGAAGAAAATAAAACCAATCCGCATTTTGATTTAAAAGATTACGTTCGGACAAACGCAAAGAAAGCGGCGGCAAAAGGTGCCTCTGCAGTTATCCTGTATAATACTTCATCAACAGACGATAAGCTGGCCTTCGATGGGAAAGACAGAACAGATGCTCTTGCTATACCGGTTATATATCTGAATAAGGAGATTGCCGCAAAATACCTGAGCGACCCCTCCGCCACCATTAAGATATTTCTCGCTGTTGAAATTGCTGAGAAAAAAAGAACAGGCGCCAATGTTGTTGGTTATATCGACAATGGCGCCTCCAGCACCGTTATACTCGGTGCCCACTTCGACCATCTCGGATATGGCGAAGACGGAAATTCAAGAAACACTTCAAAAGAGCCGGCAATACACAATGGTGCAGATGATAATGCCAGCGGCACCGCTGCTTTAATTGAACTGGCCAGGAAACTGAAAGCCTCTAAAGCTAAAAATAACAACTACCTCTTCATTGCTTTCTCGGGTGAAGAGCTTGGCTTATATGGATCAAAATATTTTACCGAACACCCGACGATCGATCTGAAGACCGCCAACTATATGATTAATATGGATATGGTGGGCCGCTTAAACGACAGCACAAAAACATTGACAATCGGCGGCTATGGAACATCTCCAACTTGGTCTTCCGTAATATCAACCCAGCCCGGCACTTCATTTACTGTAAAAGTTGACAGCAGCGGCACCGGCCCAAGCGATCATACTTCTTTCTACAGAAAAGATATTCCCGTACTGTTTTATTTTACCGGCTTGCACTCCGACTATCATACACCAAACGATGATGCGGATAAAATAAACTATGACGGCATTGTAAAAATTCTTGACAATATTACCAGCGTCATCACTTCGCTTAACGAAAGCCCCAAACTTGTTTTCACAAAAACAAGAGAGGCACAAACCACCACATCGGCAAGGTTCAGTGTATCAATGGGCATTATGCCCGATTATACTTTCTCCGGCAACGGGGTTAAGGCTGATGGTGTAAGCGAAGGCAAGCCTGCACAAAAAGCAGGTTTGAAGGCCGGCGACATTATCCAGCAACTGGGAGATTATACAGTTTCTTCGATGGAGAGCTATATGCAGGCCCTGGGTAAATTTAAAAAAGGGGATAAGGCCAAAGTAAAATATAAAAGAGGCAACGAAGTATTGGAAACAACCGTGGAGTTTTAGTAACAGAACACGGATAACACTGATTTAACGGATTATCACAAATTTTATAGCCTTACTATGAGTCTGATACATCAGGAATTAACTGATATTATTTTAAAGTGCTTTTATACGGTGTATAATCGTCTTGGTTATGGCTTTTTAGAAAAAGTATATGAAAACGCCATGATTCTTGAACTAAGTAAAAATGAGTTATCCTGTTCGAAACAGGTCCCTATAAGAGTACTTTATGATGAAAAGGTTGTTGGCGATTATTATGCGGATATTATTGTTGAGAACTGCGTAATAATAGAACTTAAAGCGTCTGAGGTCTTGGCCGAAGAACATGAATTACAACTATTAAACTATTTAAAAGCGACCGATAAAGAAGTTGGACTACTTTTAGATTTTGGCAAAAAGCCTGCTTTTAAAAGAAAAATATTTACAAACGATAAAAAATCTGTTTAGCTCAGTATTATCTGTGTTATCTGTGTTCTATAAAAAATGAAACTTGTTCTCGATAATAAAGAACTCACCGAGGAGTTTTTCGAAGACACCCGGCTGCTGGGCATCATGGCTCCTGTAAAGGATTACCAGTTTTGCTGGCACCTTAACACGGTCATGGGCTTAAACTTCAGGCAGAACAACGAAATCGAGATAAGGCTGGTAAAAAAGAAAAGAAACTATTTCTTTTCGGTGTATGAATACAAGGAGCCAACTAAGTTTTTATCACACTACGTTTATAATAATCAATTCGATGGCGAATACCTGTTGCCCGAATTCAAGCACCTCGACTTTTTGTGGATGATGAAAGGAGATGCCGTTAGCGATGAAGCCCTGCAGGAAACTATTCAGATTATTAAAGCCATCAACAGTGTACAGCTGGTGGTGGAACTGACAAACGAAAAAATAAAAAACAAAGAACACCTCGTTTTTTAATTTAGTTGTATGTGGCAGGAAACAGAAAATAAACTTTACAGGAAATTTTTGTTCCGCAATTTCGGCGAGGCATTCGCCTTCATGACAAGGGTTGCCATTGAAGCAGAAAAAATGAACCATCACCCGTTGTGGACCAACGTTTGGAACACTGTAGAAATCTGGCTTAGCACCCACGATGCCGGTGATATCATCACAGATAAAGACCGGGAACTTGCTCACAGAATTGATAAACTGATTGCTCAGCCTTAAGAAACGATACTATGCCATTAGCCTCAACCATATTAATGATTCGCCCCGCGGCATTTGGTTTTAATACCGAAACAGCTGCCAACAATTATTTTCAAACTAACACCGGCACCGCAAATGCAGAGCTTCAGCAACGGGCCCTTGCCGAGTTTGATAATATGGTAGCCGTCTTGCGTACAAACAATATTGAAGTGCTGGTAATTGATGACACAGCCACACCACCAAAGCCTGATGCCATCTTTCCCAACAACTGGCTAAGCACCACACCGGATGGAAAAGTTTTTATCTATCCTATGTTTTCTCCCGCCAGGCGGCAAGAGAAAAGGGATGACATTGTTAAATGGCTGGCAGAACATTTCATCGTAACCGATGTACAGGACTGGAGCGAATACGAAGCCGAGGACAGGTTCCTTGAGGGCACGGGCAGCATGATTATTGACCACGGCAACGAACTGATATTCGCCTGCCTCAGCGAAAGAACAAATCCTGTCGTCCTTGAAAAATTTGCATCGGCTAACAAATTCCAGGCGATTGTTTTCCTTGCCACCGATAAGAGCGGCAACCACATTTATCACACCAACGTAATGATGGCGCTGGGCGAAAAGGTTTGTATCCTTTGCGAAGAAGCAATTGAAGAAGAATGGGAACTGATTGCGGTGCGCCAGCTGCTCGACAGCACGGGCCACACCATTGTGCCGATCACCAGGGAACAAATGCACCGGTTTGCCGGCAATATGCTCGAAGTAAAAAATTCCGCTGGTGAACAATTCCTCGTACTTAGCCAGACTGCCTATAACAGCCTGCGCCCCGAACAGGTTAAAAAGATAGAAACATTTACTAAGCTGCTGCCCATTGCTATTCCAACCATTGAAGAAACCGGTGGTGGCAGTGTGCGGTGTATGATGGCCGAGATCTTCCTCGAAAGAAAAAAACAATAATGACTCTCTGTAAGAAACAATCAGTGTTTACCTGTCTGTCTGTGTCATCCGTGTGCAAATAAAATTATGCACCCGGCCGTCTCTTTACAATGCAATATCAAAAATTTCTGCGCAGCAGAAATAATCCGTGTTTATCTCCGTCTGCCGCCAGGCAGACGTTCTTTCCGTGTCATCCGTGTGCAAATAAAATTATGCACCCGGCCGTCTCTTTACAGTGCAATATCAAAAATTTCTGCGTAGCAGAAATAATCCGTGTTCATCTCCGTCTGCCGCCAGGCGGACGTTCTTTCCGCGTCATCCGTGTTCAAAACTATGTGCTGGCCACTATCCCCAAAACACATCATACCCGTAACGTAAAATCATAAGGGCTACAATAATCAGGAATACTTTTCTGATAAATCCGTTCCCTCTTCGTAATGCTGTGCGGCTGCCAACGATACTGCCAGTAATATTGGCAACACCCATTACAATCGCAATCGGCAGCATATAGTTTCCCTGGCGCAGAAAAACAAACAGCGCCGCAATATTCGTCATGCAGTTTAATATTTTGGCATAGGCCGAAGCCGTTACAAACTCATAACCCATCAGCACTACAAACCCAAGCACAAAAAAACTGCCCGTGCCCGGACCAAAGAACCCGTCATAAAAACCAACACTCAAACCAATCAGCGAACCGAATATTATTTTTCGCCGCAGTGGCAGTTGCTTGGTTTGCGCCGCTCCCAGGTCTTTCTTAAAATAAGTATATACGGCAATCAGTATCAGTATAACCAATATCACCGGTTTTAGCGCCATTACATTGATGGCACTGACGGCCTTGGCCCCCGCATACGAAGAAGCTAATGCACACACCGACACAATAATCAGCAGTACAAACTCAAACTTCACCCGCCGTGCATATTGAAATGCCGCAACGGCTGTGCCCGCCACCGCAGATGTTTTATTGGTGCCAAACAATGTAGGCAACGGCGCATCAGGAAAAGTAATCAGCATGGCTGGTAACTGTATCAAACCGCCGCCGCCCACCACCGCATCAATAAAGCCCGCAGTAAACGCTACTGCAAACAGCGCCATCAGCGTTAATACAGAATAATGACTCAGCAGATCTAAAAAACTCATCAGTTATTTATGTGGATTAGGGGGAACAGATATTTACAAACATAGCCCGTTACGAATTAATTATAACCCCCTCCGTGACCTTTTGTGGCTTCGTGGGAAAAATCTTTTGAGTCTGCCCATCCGTGTGCAAATAAAATTATGTGCCCGGCCGTCTCTTTACAAAGCAATATCAAAAATTTCTGCGCAGCAGAAATAATCCGTGTTAATCCCTGTCTGCCGCCAGGCAGGCGTTCCATCAGCGTCATCCGTGTTCTATCCCAATTTCTTCTTCTTCTTTTTCTTCGCCGGCACACCATCATCCGTTTTTCCTCCCGCCGGGTTTAGCTTATCCAATTGCTGTTGCAGCCTTTCTCTTGCTGCAACCGCTTCCGGGTTTTTCGCCGCAGCAGGTACGGCTATCTCTTCAAACGGGGCCCTGCTCATATCAAACAATTCTCCCGCCTGGTTCAGCTTCCAGTTTTTCTCCCGCACATACCAGTTCCGTTCTAATTGGTTAAATATCCAGCTGCGGTGGCTCGCCTTCTGTCCCTTCAGCTCCGGCAGAAAACTCTGCCCGTCCAGCACACTGTCCGGCGCAGGCGCACCCGCCATATCCATAAACGTTGCAAAGAAATCGCTGGCATCAATCATCATGTCCGATGTTTTGCCCTTCGGTGTCACCGTTTTCCAGTTCGCAATCAGCGGCACAAGTCCGCCGCCCTCCTGCATGGTGGCTTTATTGCCCACAATACGTTTTCCATTAATGGTCGCACTGTCGGCCCAGAATTTCGCCGTGCCGTTATCACCAGTAAATATCACCAATGTCTTCTCCCGCAGCTTCAGGCTGTCAAGCGCCGTCATCAGTTGCCCCACTAATTTATCCATGTAGGCCACATTATCCTT
>CALLZY010000125.1 GCA_937858715.1 uncultured Chitinophagaceae bacterium
GCTGTGACACAAAGTTTTTTTGCTTTGGCCTCAGCATTTTTATTTCCTTTTTCTTTTGCTTTATTATAGTCGGCACATGCTTCTGCGTTTTTTCCTAAAGATTCATAGCTCATGCCGCGGTAGTAATATACATTGTCGTTGGCACCTTTGGCATACTCAAGCACCTTGTTGTAATCGGCAATAGCATTGGCATAATCTTTTTTGCTGAAATGAATAAATCCTCTTTGCCAGTAGCCTGTTGTGTCTTTTGGATAGAATTTTACATAGCTGCTATAATCTGTAAGGCCGGCAGCAGTATCCTTTTTTATAAAATAGGCTTTCGCCCTGTATGTAAGGGCATCTTTATCTTTTGATGATTTTTTTAAAAAGCCCCCCAAATCAGTTATTGCTGAGTCGTATTTGGCAGCACCATAAAATGCCAGGCCCCTGAATAAACTGATACTATCGTCTTTATATCCCTTTCCCTCTGACAGGGTAAAGGACTTTACAGCGTCGGCATATTTTTTATAGCCATATTGTGCCCTGGCTTTTGTATAATCAATCGTTCCGTCATTCATCTTAAATTTTGTGGTACCTGTTTGTTGTTTTAGATTTCCGTTTTCCCATTTCCCAACAATTACTTTTCCATCAGGATAAAGCATAAAACCCTCTAACGGTGTTATGTCGTTAATTTTTCCATAGTAGCTGATTTCTTTTATGGAGCCGAAATAAACCTTGCCATCCGAATAGTAGATTTCAAAGAAAGAACCATCTGTATAAATCATTCGTTTTACAAAAGTGCCGTTTGTAAGCAGCCAGGCTTTGGTGTAAGAAGTAACAGAGGTTCCGTCAAAGTATCCCTCATAAAACAGTTTGTCATTACGGTAATACTTACCGTTTCCGGATGCTGCTCCGGATGCAAATTTTCCTTCATAACGGATTTTGCCGGGCAATTTTAGCATTCCATCACCACTATAAGCGTCATAGGCCCAGCTACCATCATATACAGTTCCATCTTTTTTGGTAAGAATGCCCTTGCCAGATTTTTCTCCCTTGACAAAGTCGCCAACATATACATCGCCGGTTTTATAAGTAAACGTTGCTTTACCATTTAGTTTGTTGCCCGCCCATTCACCTTCTGCAATGTCACCATTTTTATAAGACAATTTTCCTTTGCCTTCTCTTTGCCCATTTTCCCAGGAACCTTCGTAGTGGTCGCCGTTTGCATAATTACAAATACCGTAACCGTGGGCAGTCTCATTTGCAAAATCGCCTTCATAAACGTCTTTATTGGCCTGTACAATCTTCCCTTTCCCGCTTGCCTTGCCTTCAACATAGTTTCCCTCATACATCCAGCCGGCCTTAGCAGTGTATTTGCCCTGCCCGCTTCTCTTTCCTTCTTTAAAGTTTCCTTCATATACATCGCCATTGTGGTAAACTTCTTTTCCTTTGCCTTCCCGGAGGTCGTTCAGCCAATATCCTTCATACCAGGTGGTATCTGTAAACGTTCTTTTGCCATATCCATTGAATTTGTCATCCTTCCAATCGCCATCATAACTACCGCCGGTTTTCCATTTAAACTTTCCTTTGCCTTCCCTGTTTCCTTTTATAAATGCCCCTTCGTACACATTCCCGGTGGAATAGAGCTGCTTTCCCTGGCCCTCTTTTTTGCCAATTTTCCAGTAGCCTTCATATTTGCTGCTGTCTGTGCCCCGGAAGATGCCATAACCTTCAAAATATCCGTCTTTTGTGGCCCCATCATATGCTCTGCCGTCTTTCCAGTTGTATTTTCCTTTCCCGTTCCAGCTTCCGTTTGCCCAATCTCCGTCGTAAACATCACCATTGGAGTAATACATTTTCCCTTTGCCGTTGCGATAGCCGTTTTTCCAATTACCTTCATATACATCTTCATTTTTGTATTTGTATTTTCCAAATCCATTTTGACAATCGCCGCTAAGGCATTGTGAGTAAATATTAATGGAAAAGACAGTCAGCAGCAAAAAGGTGACAACACTTTTACTCATATTGGTTTTTTGTGTTCAAAATAAGCGAAGAGGGAAAATTAAACTATACCCTGGTGAAGGTATTTTAATAAAAATGCCGGGCTTTTACACCCGGCATTCAATTCTGTTTTAATGTTATTTACACCTCAGCTTCCATTCTCTTCTGCACTTTCTTTCTTTCTTCTTCGTTCAGTATCACTTTTCTCATACGGATGAAGTTAGGCGTAACCTCAATACACTCATCCTGCTGAATGTATTCCATACATTCTTCTAAAGTCATTAATGTTTTTGGGGCAATATTGGTTGCTGCATCGCTGCCGCTGGCACGGTGGTTGGTAAGCTTTTTTTGCTCGGTGGCATTAACTACCAGATCACCCGGTTTAATATTTTCAGCAATAATCTGTCCGGCATATACATCTTCTCCCGGGTCAACAAAGAAAGTACCCCTGTCCTGTAGCTTGTCAATTGAGTAAGCTGTTGTTTTTTCCTGGATTTTTGAAATCAGCACTCCATTATTACGTCCTGGAATAGGTCCTTTCCAGGGCTTGTAGTCGTGAAAGCGATGTGCCATGACAGCCTCACCGGTGGTGGCAGTAAGCATTTGTGTCCGCAGGCCTATTAATCCTCTCGAAGGGATTTCAAATTCAAGGTGCTGCATTTCTCCTTTTGTTTCCATTACATGCAGCTCGCCTTTACGTCTTGTTACCAGGTCAATTACCTTGCTGGCAAATTCCTGCGGTACATCCACCACTAAGTTTTCGTATGGTTCACACTTTACCCCGTGAATTTCTTTAACGATTACCTGTGGTTGGCCAACAGTCAGTTCATAACCTTCCCGGCGCATGGTTTCTATCAGGATTCCAAGATGAAGGATGCCTCGGCCGTACACCATAAAGCTGTCGCCGCCATCTGTATCTTCAACTCTGAGAGCAAGGTTTTTTTCCGTTTCTTTCATCAGCCTGTCACGCAGGTGGCGGCTGGTTACAAACTTTCCATCTTTTCCATAAAAAGGAGAATTGTTGATAGAAAATTGCATGTTCATGGTAGGCTCATCCACACTGATGTTTGGCAATGCTTCAGGATTTTCAAAATCGGCAATGGTGTCACCAATATTAAAATCTTCGATGCCTACCACAGCGCAAAGATCACCGGCAGGCACTTCGCTTACTTTCTTTTTGCCCATTCCTTCAAACACATACAGTTCCCGCACCCTTGTTTTCCTGATGCTGCCATCAGTTTGCATAAGCGATACCTGCTGGTTTTCCTTTATCGTGCCACGGCTTACTTTGCCAATAGCTATGCGGCCAAGGAACGAAGAATAATCCAGCGAAGTAATTTGCATTTGCAATGTGCCTTCATGCACAGATGGTGGCGGCACATGCTTTAGTATCCCATCCAGTAATGGTGTAATACCTTCTATTTGTTCCAAAGAATCATTAAACCATCCGTTTTTACCGCTTCCGTAGTATGTGGGGAAATGGAGTTGCTCTTCGGTGGCATCCAGGTTAAAGAACAGTTCAAACACAGCATCATGCACTTCATCAGGACGGCAGTTTGGCTTATCCACCTTATTAATTACCACAATCGGATGCAGTTCTAAATGCAGAGCCTTTTGCAGCACAAACCTTGTTTGCGGCATCGGACCTTCAAACGCATCCACCAGCAGGATAACGCCATCGGCCATTTTTAGTACCCTTTCTACTTCTCCACCAAAATCGGCGTGGCCGGGAGTATCAATTACGTTAATCTTTATGTCATTGTAAGTAACGGCCGCATTTTTACTGAAAATGGTGATACCCCTTTCTCTCTCCAGGTCATTACTGTCCATGATGAGTTCACCGGTTTCCTGATTGTCGCGGAACACTTTGGTAGCATGTAAAATCTTGTCAACCAATGTTGTTTTCCCGTGGTCAACGTGGGCAATGATGGCGATGTTTCTGATGTTCATGTTGGTAAGTTGTCAGGTTGACAAGTTAACAGGTTAATAAGTTATCCTTCTTTCGACTTTTTCTCCAAATAGCTTATATATCCGTTTAATAATTTTTCAACCTCGCTTATTTTAATTCTGAAATAATTTAATTGCTCTTCTGTAATAAATTTTTCATCGAAAGCATCTATCAAGTGGTTCAATGTCTCGCTTAATGAACCTCTGGCTATTACAGAAAACCGGAGCCTGTCCGGCCATGTCCTTCTTCCGTGTCCTTCGGATATTTGGGTGTTGACAGAACGGGAACTCCTGATTATTTGGTCGGTCAATCTGAACCGTTCGTCAGCCGGAAAAATCTTTACCAGTTCGGATAATTCATTTTTTAACTCCCTGGCTTTTTTCCAAACCTCCAGGTCTTCAAAATTCTGATATGCCATATAAAAAATAAATGTCTGAGTCCGAACGGCAGCCCTTGTTAACCTATTAACCGGTTAACCTGTCAACTTTTCCGGGGCGCAAAGGTACGTTAATATGGCGGGGGCAGCAAATGAAAGGGGCGTTTAATAATGACTTAACCTGTTAAAAACGATTATTTGATGTAGTTTTAGAAAAATTGCTGTTATGAAGTTTCTCAAATGGCTCGGTATCATCCTTTTACTGCTTATTGTTG
>CALLZY010000126.1 GCA_937858715.1 uncultured Chitinophagaceae bacterium
AATGCTAACAGCTATCAGAAAGGAGGCTGGGTATTACATATGCTGCGCAGGCAGTTAGGCGATTCAGTTTTTCATAAAAGCATCAGGGATTATTACGCACAGTATGCCGGCAAAAATGCTGATACCAAAGACCTGCAACGGGTATTTGAAAAAAACTCAGGAAAGAACCTGGAGAATTTTTTTCAGCAATGGCTGTACCAGCCGGAAAACCCCAACATTTATATTTCATGGCAATACATAAAGAAAGAAAAAAAAGTTGCAGTTACCATAGAACAAAAACAGGCTAACATTTTTGAATTCCCCTTAGACCTGTTATTAATACAAGGGCTAAGAAGTAATAAAACTGAAAAAATTTCAGTATCTAAAAGGATTGAAACTTTTCATCTGCCTGCAACCACAGAGATACTGGAAATAATCGCAGACAACAACACTTCGTTGCTTGCAAATATTTCAGTGATAAAAAAATAAAAAAGCCGTCTCCATTTAAACAAGTCTTAATTGTTATCGAGACAGCTTCTCTTCTATTAAACGAATTATTATTCTTTGATAAACTTCAGGTTTTCTGTATTTCCTTCGCTAACATATTGCAATACATATGTACCCGGGGCAAATCCTTTCAGATTGACAGATGCAAATGAACTCACAGTTGAGATATTAAATACAACACGGCCTGCCATATCCACAATCCTTATGACACCAGTACCCTTCAGTCCATTTACAGTAATAAATTCTTTTGCCGGGTTGGGGGCAAGGGTAAGCTTTTCATCTCCGGGAGACAATTTTACCACTGCAACTTTTGAGTAGGCGGATTTTCCATCAATATCCGTCATCTTCAAACGATAATATATTCTGTTTACACCAGGCGTAAGGCTCATGTCATCGAATTGATAATCCGAAACAAGGTCCATATAATTTTTCTGTCCAATAGTAACAAAGTTTGCTCCATCCATACTCCTTTCCACAGTAAAATGACTGAAACCAACGGCTGACAATACATTCCAATCAAGCCTGACCATAGAACTGCTCACAAGTTTTGCAGTAAAATTATCTAAGGTAACAGGCAATGTAAAACAAATAGAACTCAACTGATATGTATCCGTATTTACACAACCCTCGGCCGATGTTATTGTAAGCGTTACAGTTTTATTTCCGGTACCTGTGGCATAAGTAACTACATTGGGGCCTTGCCCTGTTCCGGTTGCAGGTGTTGCCCCGGCTCCATAATTCCAGGAATAAACAGGGCTGTTTACTGTACTGCCCGCATTAGCTGCATTAAAAGTAACAGCGCTACAGCCCGAACTTGAAAACAAAATATCTGCATATGGCTTCGGGTTAACCCGTATTGTAACCTGATCATTGGCCTCGCAGGTTCCGATAGTTCCCCGTACTGTGTAAACATATGTACCTGCATTATTTACCCCATTAAAAGTTGGTTCAGCAATTGTAGCACTACTCAATAGCGTTGAAGGAATCCAACTGTAAGTAACACCGGCTTGCGCCGGAGAGCCTATTTGGAATGGGGTTAAGGTGCCCTCACAGAAGGTTACATCGCTGCCTGCATTCATAGCTGGCACTGGCGGGTCAATTATTATTTGCATATCATCCGTATTGGCAGCACAACCTAAAGCAGGAGGACTGCTCACTGTCCATCGTAAAATATATGTACCTGGTATTAACCCGCTTACAATTGCATTAGGCGCATTTACATTGTTAAACGTGGCAGTATTAGGCCCTGATACCTGCGACCATGTACCGCTATTAACTAAAGCAGATGTGGCATTTAATACGGTGGATGTTACATTGCACCTCTGTTGATCCAACCCTGCATTTGCTGTAACTTCTTTAATAACCTGTACCCTGTCAACCGAAGCAATACAGGCTGCATTTGTATTCACTTCATAGCGATATACATATAACCCGGCTATGAGATTATTCAGAATTGTATCTGCTCTGTTAGTATTTGCTGCACCTGCTGTAGGCGTATTGGGACCTGATTCTCTTATCCAACTTCCTAAACCCGCAACTGGTGTATTACCAGTAAGTGTTACTGTATTTTGATTCCAGCAAAGTTCTCTATCTGCTCCCGCATCAGCCTGTGAGGGTGCCGGATAATTGGTTACCACCATATCATCAAAAGTAGAAGGGCATGCCCCGGCTGCAGGTAATGTGTACCTGAATGTATAGGTATTTGGAGTGGAAGCCCCTGTAGACAAACCAGATACTACTGCAGTTTCATTCGCCCCATTGTCTGTAACCACCGGTGTTGTTGTGCCACTTACAAATGTCCAGGTACCGTTTGTGTTTGCATTACCTGTTAATTGGGTATTAGGTGCATTACAAAGGTTAACATCTGGCCTGGCATTAGCTGCTACTGAAATATTAATTACAACATCATCTGTCTTATCGGCACATCCCGCTCCATTGGTTGTTGTCCACCGAAGGGTGTAACTACCTTGCATCAAATTTGACACAGTGGAAGTAGCTAAATTTTGATTTGAAAAAGAAGGTGTACTTCCCGGAGGACCGGAAACAACCTGCCAGTATCCTGAGCCAACAGTGGGTGCCGTAGCTGCAAGGGTTACAGTTGTAGATGTTGTTACGTTACACAACGATTGGTCGGGCCCTGCCAAAGCGTTTGAAGGCTCCTGTACCACTCTTACAACTACTACATCAAAAACATCAGGACACACTCCTGCATTACCAATTCTGTATTCAAATTCATATATACCGGGCTGTAAATTGCTCACCAGTGTTGATGTTGCATTTGGTGATGCAATAACACCTGTAACCGGGCCGGACAGTTGTGTCCATGTACTCGTAGTTCCTGATGGTGCGGGGGTAGTTGATGATAAAGTAACAGTTGTTGGAACAGAAACTGCACAAATATCAATATCTGAACCGGCATTAGCTGTGATGGCCTGGTTGCGGGTTAAAACAACAGTATCCCGCATGGTAGTACATCCTGAAGCACTCAATGCATATTCAAACCTATATGTACCTGGTGCAGATAATGTTGCCGTAGTGGCTTGAGTATTTGTTGGCGATACGGATGAACCTGCATCCAGCGCTGTCCATGTAATAGTGGCACCTGATGGATTGTTGCCCGTTAATGACTGGGTGGAAGTTCCGGATGCTACACAAACATCTGCGCCTGCATTGGCCACCGGTGGCGCCTGTACTGCCGTTGTTGTTAATACCTGGCTGCTTGCTATACTGCCACAGGCATTTGTTACAGTCCAGGTAAATGTATAAGCTGTGTTCGTATTTAATCCTGTTACCACCGCATTAGGGGTATTGGCATTGGGAGAAAAAGTAACACCGGCCGATGGGGTTACTGTCCAGGTACCTGTTTCTAAGGGTGTATTGGGAGTATTTGCAGAAAGCCTGTAACGACCAGCACAAATATTTCCGTTTGGCCCTGTGGTAGCAGAAGTAGGTGCTCCCTGTGTAACAATTACAAGCATATCATCACTCCGGGCCGGACAATTCCTTCCTCCAGATATGCTTAAACGCATTCTGTAAACTCCCTGCACCAAGCCGCTCATGTTCAAAGAAAGTGTGTTTATTCCTGATAGTGTAGCAGTATTAGGCCCCGACACCTGCGACCATGTAAAAGTACCAGGTGTTGAGGCAGAACCAATCGGATTTGCAGTTAATGTGTTGCAAGGGAGCCGTATATCGCTGCCTGCATTTACAATACCTGGCGACCGGGAAACTGTAATGGCTATATCCCTGTATTGAGAACCGCAACTATTTCTGTATTCCACCCTAAAATAATAGGTTCCCGGTGTTGTCATCCCACTTACATTCCAGGTGTCGGTTCTTGTACCTGCACTTACCGAAGATGTGCCAAGACTAATAGTTCCAACCGCAGCCGGGCCTGTTATTCTTACTCCGGTTCTGGTTAAGCCAGCTGTAATATTTGCAATTTCATTATATGATATGGTGAAACTGGTAGCCTGCACATCACATGCCAGTTCCTGGTCGGCTGGCGTACTTAAACTTAAAACATTATTATTTCTGTGTACGGTATGGGTGCCAGTAGCTGTACAGCCGGAAGCATTTGTTTTAACCCAAGTGAACGTATAGGGAAATGTACCTGTTAATCCATTAGCAGTTACGTTAGCCGTGGTATTATTCGGAGTAAAAGTAACTCCTGATTGGCCGCTGGTTAGTGTCCACACACCTGTTTCACCTGCTGTTAGCGGGGTACCGGTCAGCACTTGTGTTGTGGAACCTGCAGTGGTACAAAAGTTTGTGTACGTTGCCCCACTTGATACAGGTGCATTATTAATATTTGCCACAATTATATTCATTTCATCAAAACCGCTGCCACAAGGGCCACTCACGGTCCAGCGCAGTGTATAAGTGCCGGGTACAAGACCGCAAACCTGGCTGTTTCTTAAGGCTGGGTTTACTATTACCGGTGTATTGGGACCTGATACTAAAGTCCATAAACCACTTTGAGGTGGTGTTAACCCCTGATTTGACCCATTAAGTGTTACACAACTACCGCCACAACTAAGGTTAATATCAGAACCGGCACTGATTGTTGCTGTCGGAGAAACAATATTAATAAGCATATTATCACTGGTCTGGCAAAATCCATTTGATATGGTCCAGGTTAATGTATATGTTCCACTTCCTGCCGGAGGTGTGTACACCGCATTGGGCGAATTTACGTTTGGAGAAAATGTTCCACCAGCCGGCGAAGCCGACCAAGTGCCCACATTGGGTGCAGTAACCGCATTGGCATTTAGCGTAATACCAGGTGTGTTTGTACATTGCGTAACATCAGCTCCGGCAAGCGCCGTAGGAGGCACCGGCAAAACGGTAATTGCAACAATATCTTTTGCAAGCAAGTTATCAGCACAACGGTTAGACAATTCAAAAACATAGTTACCGGGTGTTAACCCTGTAACAGTTGTTGTAAGACTGCCAGGGCTTGTGATGGTTGCAGAAGGACCGGATAACTGGCTCCATTGATATAATGGTGGCACAGACTGGGGATTTCCCGCAATTCCGGTTAAGGTTAATGGCTGAGTAACACAAATAGTTTGGTCAACCCCGGCATTAACGGCACAGTTCTGTGCAGTGGATGATTTCGCAAAAAATATAAACAATAATAAATAAAATGTGAGACGCATATATATATTTTTTTTATCTGATGAAATATGTGAAACAGTAAAAAATCAACCATCTGCAATATTAGAATAATGAAGAATTTTAATATAATAGTTTAGCCGAAATGGCAATAAATACAGGTGAAAGCAGTTAGAAATAAGTCAAAAAAAAGGAGAACTGATATGTGCAATATTAATTATCAATAAAAGAACCTAATAGAGATACCCAGATTTCTTATGAGTCATTCCTTTTTACACAAAAGAAAACATTCATATTACTATTTTAAGTCATTTTCCCTAACTTCCCGCAATGCTAATTAAAACATTTGGCAGTGCTGTGCATGGTGTGGA
>CALLZY010000127.1 GCA_937858715.1 uncultured Chitinophagaceae bacterium
CAGCTAAACCATAAAAAAGTTGGCTTTTGCTTGGTTTTTTACACAGTTCATGTTACCGGCTGGCTATTCTGTCACCAGTTGTTTTGCATAATTGAAAATCCTCTTGTTTCGAAACTTAATGAAGTCTGTCACACCTCTTTTATAAGTCAAATATTCGTCAACGTTTGAAAATATTGGTCTTGTTTTAAAGTTGTCAAAAGGCAAATAGAATTTTACTTCTTTGTTTTCAATAACAAGGTCGTCGAGAAAAAAGAACTTAATATAGCCTTCAAAATTCACAAACAGGTCAAAGAAGTTTTTATATCTCAATAACGTATCATGAAGGGGACTGCTTTGCCCAAGATAATAAAGTCGAATACACTCTAATGTCAAGTCGAATCTGTCGTCAATAAAACCATTCACTCCTCTTGCTTGATTTAAAGTATGCTTTTTGTCAACTCTCTTGTTTGGGAAAACTGTAAACGAACCAATTGTTGAACCAGTGTCAAAAAGTTCGTCAACTTCATTTTGAATTTGAGTTGTAAGCCATTTTTTTCTCTTGTGATGTCTGTACGAATGTGTTATTGCATCACTTCCTAAAAAGAACTCACCAATTTCCGATTTATGATACAAATAAGCTCCGCTTTGTCTATTTGTCAATTCAAAAGTTTGTCCGTTTGGCAAAGGCTTACTCCACAGAATTTTATGAAATAATCGAAGTGTTGGGCTGGTAATGTCTGGGTCGCCACCTCTTGCATCAGAATGAACATTGAATGTTATGTCTACAGTCATTTGTCTTGAAGCATCGTTTTGGTTTGTCTGTCGGCGGTCAGCTTGCCGGTAACGATTGTATTTACGCTATTGTACGCTATTTGCCAAATTTCTTATCCCCTCAAAACCAACAAAATAGTATTATACATTTTGTATCCGCCGACGGGCGGACAGGTTGTCAATAGCGCCAATGCAATTTATCGCAAATCTTAATATGTGCCTACCGTAGTACTACGGTATTTTATTTCGCAAAATAGAAGGTATTGAGGTTCCGGATCAAGCCAGGTATGACAAGGGGGAAGGTTGATTAGTTAATTAGTTGAAAGGTGGCCCCTTCGTCAAGCTCCCGCGACATTCGTCGGGGCAGGCAGGGTGACAGAGGGAGGTTCCGGGTCAAGCCCGGAATGACAGGTTGAAGCCCGCCCGGTATGACGGGGGAAGGCCTTTTTTATTGTACAACGATGGTCTGTACCATTTTCTTGGCTACAGGTTTATCATGTAAAATGGCAGGTGACCAGGTAGCCATGCTTTCGAGGCGGGTGATGAGCTCATCAA
Organism: uncultured Chitinophagaceae bacterium; assembly: GCA_937858715.1. Taxonomy (GTDB): domain Bacteria; phylum Bacteroidota; class Bacteroidia; order Chitinophagales; family Chitinophagaceae; genus JJ008. The sequence continues at coordinate 1,306 of CALLZY010000127.1, forward strand.
TAAAACCCTGTTCGTTGATGCCTTTGAGTACTTTGAAATTTACGGGTATTCCGTCTTTATCCACAACAAACTCGACCTGTACAAATGCCTTTTTAACCCCTTTTGGTAAAAAGGAAAACATATCTGAACCGGTCTTGTCAAGAAACTTCATAAAGGCCTCTCCGCCACCCGGGTATTGTGGCCATTGATGTACTGCATCAGTTACTTCATCAATTTTTCTTGTACGGTGTACCACGGGGGCTTTCTTCACCGGCTTTTCTTCGATTATAACTTCAGGTTTTCTTAACGGAGCATCATTAATAATGTACTGCCCCTTGTCCCCTATCATCACCATGGGCAGTTGCCGGTGCTTTTCAAAGTAATTATAAGCGTCTTCCATGCTACCGGCGAACTTTTTTAAGGCTGCATCGTCTTTGGTTAGCGAAGACAAATAATTCGCACTTCTTTCCACATCAAATTTTATAGGGAAAATATGCACGGGAATAAAATCCTGCCCGGAGTTTTTTGCATGTGCCGCCAGAATATACAATTCATCTATCTGCTCATCCGTAATGGGAATACAACCTACTGTTACGCAACTGCCATGTATGTAAATGGCACTGCCGGGACGTAATGAATCGCTCAACACTTTATCAGACTCGTTCGGGTAATTAATGCCCAGCGACAAATAATAACTGCTTTTGGGATTAAACTCATTTATATAGTAAAAGCCCTCCGGAACCTGGTAATCGCCTTCCATCCTTTTCGGGCCAAGGCTTCCTGCCAGGGCACAAACTTTGTATGTTTTAAAGAGTTTAAAGGATTCTTTGATTTCCTGCTTTACCCAAACTTCTAACTGGCTGTCGTATTTAAAGGAGCGGATATAGATATATTTTGCCGGCCAGGTAAGTTTCTTTTCTTTAAACTGTTTTTGTAAGGTGTCTTCTTTCCTGGCAAACGACTCCGATGGCCGGGGAAATGTTTTCTGGTAATTAATAAATGAATTTGACCCGGAGGCTGAAGTGCCAACCGGCTGCGAAAAAGCTGCTCCGGCTACCGAAAACAAACAACAACTAATGAGAAAGTTCTTCATATTCATAATCAAAAATAAAGGATAGATACTTCCTTAGTATAGTAAGAATTATAAACTATCTGTAAAATTAAGAAGCGAACGGGTATCCTGTCTGCGAAAGCTTATTAACGTATGTGGAAAGGTTATATGCACTGTAATCTTAGCAGATATGATTTTCGGTATTCAGATTACGTAATAGACGTACAGGCAGTCTTAGCCCCCCGGTATAGTTCAGTAATTCCAAACAGTGCCATAAATTACCTGTGCGAAACTTTTTGCTTTTTTCTCCGCAGGTTAATTTCAAAAAGGGTGGCCTGGCTTACACCGCATAGAAAACAACTGAATCAAATTTCCTTCTTCACCCCTTTCAACCAAAATCCCCAACTCCTTCATCAGAATAATGTCTTTATCAATTTTACCAACCCCTTCGGACAAATCATCCAAATAAAAAGCTGGCCACACTGAGCCTATCTGCCTGGTTTATATTATATCGGGTTTCAGAACCGGAATATGTCAGAGCCGGTAACCCAAATGCACATAGCAGCTGACAGAGTAAGAATATGTAATTGCATTTCTACTGGCAGAATCAGAATCTGGACAGAATAATCAAATATCGAATACCATAAAAACGTAAGAGGGCAACATTAAAATAACGTTGCCCTCCGGAGCCTAGAAACTATATAATACTTTATCCTGTTATTATTAAACCCAAATGATCATCATTTTTTGGGATATGAATTTTAAAATCAGTTATCAGGTTTTATACATTGTTGCGAACTCTATAATGATTTGGGCTTTGCAGCATTCTTAACCCTATCCTGCAAATCTTTCAAATGATAAATTGTCATTGGCTCTGTTGCCTTTGAAATGGCTGTTTTTATCTCATTTTCAAGCTGGAGAAGATCTGCCCTTACTACTGAAGATGCATCAGATTCGGTATTTGCCGGATCTTTTGACATCATTAAATCGACCATTGCCCCTACATAGCTCTTCTGCAGGTTCCTTCTGTAGATGTCAATTTTAACATTCGGATTTTTGAGTTCATCCCATATCCCTTTATGCAGGGTGGCTATCAATTCATATATCGGAAATGCCTGATTGCCAAACTGTTTTTCGCTGGCCATCATCTTTTTCATCATTTCAATATCAAGAAGAGTATTTAGCACCCTTACTTGTAAATCCTCTACAAAATTGGTTGCCTGGGGCAAAGTTGTTCTGTCTATTATAGTTTTATTCAATAACCAGTCGGGTGTTTTAAATAGCTGGTTATTGAAGAAAGTAACAGCTTCCAGCTGCATTGCCCTGGGAACCGGCTCATAAGCAGCCGCTTTATCAGCATCTGAGCGGACAGTGTAACGAACGCCGCCAATATTTTTCAACACATGACCCATATAACGGAAGTACTGATTTTGAATCTGAACGTACATCTTTGGCAGGTTCTCATTCAATCCTCCCTCTTCGGCTGTCCATTCGGGAAGATTAGGAACAATACGCTGCAAATTTTTAATTCCATAAGCACTTGCCTTCATCGCATTGTCTCCAAGATCTTCAGTTTGGCAGCGGGGGTCAAATTTCAACCTTTCCCCATCCCCAAACCATACCCTGGGGCTGGCAGCGTTTTTCGCAGTGGTTAGCCTGGCCATAACTTTTTTGTCATCGTCAGCTGTGGGGGCACCGATATACTTATAGCCCCATTCGATTGCCCATTTATCATATTCACCAATTTTTGGGAAAATATGCTTTGCTGTTGGATTATCTTCTGGTTGTATTACATAGTTAAACCGTGCATAATCCATAATACTGGCTGTATGACCATTTTTTTCAAGGTAAGTTTTACTTCTCAGGCTATCAACCGGAGTTTGGCTGCTACTTCCAAAATTGTGGCGCAAACCAAGGGTATGACCTACTTCATGACTTGATACAAACCTGATAAGTTCACCCATTAACGACTCATCGAATTTTGGCTTTCTTGCACGGGGATCTACAGCTGAAGCCTGTACTACGTACCAATTGTTTAGTAATTCCATCACATTGTGGAACCATCCAATGTGCGTTTGTATTATTTCACCACTCCTGGGATCATGCACATTAGGGCCATAAGCGTTAGCAACTTCGGACGGGAGATAATTAATCATTGAAAACCGGGCATCTTCCATACTCATTGTAGTGTCATTCTCCGGCCACTCTTTTCCTATTATGGCATTTTTAAATCCGGCATGCTCAAAGGCTGCTTGCCAGTCATCAACTCCTTTTATCAGGTATGGCCTCCATTGCTTAGGCGTGGCAGGGTCAATATAAATAATAATGGGTTTTGCAGGCTCAACCAGTTCTCCTTTTTTCCACCTGTCCATATCTTCAGGTTTTGGTTCCAGCCTCCACCGCACAGCAAACATCAGTGATTCTGCTTTTTGCTGATTATCGCCGAATGAAAAGAAATAATCAGCAAAAAAACCAACCCTTGGATCAAAATATCTTCTTTGCATTGGCCGTTTGGGCAAGGCTATAAAAGAAGCGTTTGTAACAATAGTGGCAGGTGTACCCGCAGGAATAATTTTTGCTCTTGATTCTGTGTTTTTACTAATTGAGATTTCTACATTAAGCGGATAAGCCCGGACAGATTCAACATTAATATCCCTTAACCCTGAAACGTTAATATTGGTTGCCAAAGGCACAGTGGCATCAATCGTATTAACAAAACTTGATTTATCCTTTAAAAATCTGGAAGCATCAACTACTGTTGAGTTTTTACCATATGTAAGGATGGGAAATGATGTTACTATCGGGTTTACACTGGACCTGCTTACTGCTTTAAAAATATTTTGATTGGAGTCAGCCTCGCTGATAACAAGTGTAAACCTTACCTTAATAGTTGAATCAGCCGCTTTTTCAAACTGTATTGTTCTTTGATCAAGTTCCTCGCCGCCATACATACCATGACCGCCAGGTACCATACTAAGGCGGTTGATTACCATTATATCAAGGTTTAACAAAGAATCCGGTATTTCAAAATAGATTTTATCTTTTGACTGGTGTACCGCAAATAAACCCCATTTGCTGATAAAATCACTAGTCACCACTTTATCATAAGGCTTTATAGCTGACCGGCTCACAGGTTTGGTAGTGTCCTCTTTTGGAGCTGCTGGAGCATGCCCTGTACTAATTGATAGTTGCGCTGAAACGGAAAATGCAAAACACAAAGAAAGAAACAGTGTAAGAAAGGCTACAGTTGCCTTTTGAAAATTTTTCATTTTTTTTTATAAGTTTATATAAACAAAATATGATAGCTCTCCTTCTTATTAGTAAGAGCAATCTGTTTATGTCGTGGCCATTATTGATTAACTGCCTTCCTGCACTCAACACCCGGCACAGTTTGCAGTAACCGGGCAAATGTGGCCGCCCGTGCTTCTGAAGAAGCATCCCATAGAAGAATTACAGGTATAGAAAACTCGCCATCTTTTTCCAAAGAATAGTCTGCACGGCTGCCCATTTGAACAGTATTTGCCCGAAGGTCAAGTACTACTGTGCTTCGGCTTTGCTTTGCCCATTCAGTAAGCAACGGCATAGCAAATACTTTATAAGATTCAAACAGGCTGATGGCCAATGCATCATAAGTTGCATCCTGCAATGGAACTGAAATACATTCCTGACTTTTGCCATCAGTACCGGTAATTTCCGATTCATTGTAAGTAAATTTATATTCAGCAGCAGAAACATTCCTTTGTTTTCCCTGAAAAGGATTATCATTTTCAAATGCATCATACTGCAAATAATCTGGCATTTTCTTTCTTACAGGTGCCCCGGTAGCACAACTGCCTATAATAAAAGAGATTAATAATAATGTCCCGGTAACTTTTATCAAGCTGACTTGTCTTTTCTTTTTCATTTTGATTTGTTCTTTTTATTTAATTAAATAATATTCCCGATTACGGCCTTCCATCCCCAATCCTCGTCAGGTCGATATTGTAAATGTTTTTGTAATAGTTCACCATTGCATCATACTTTCTTCTTATCATTCCGCTGCTGTCTTTAACCGGTGTTAAAATGCCCTGGTAAGTGGCTGTATTGGCATTAATACCGGTAGCATTGGTAAGATAGTTATAAGGATTTTGAACAATGGCCTGCAAAAAATTATACCAGTCGGCTTGATTACTTGGCGGTGTGGTGCTTGCTGTAGTGCTTAAAAAACCCCGCTTGTACCGCTGGGCCTGTGTGGTATTTACAATAGCAGTGGTGTAATCAGAAACGGCAATAAACTTATCAGATTTTCCCATCCTGTTCATCAAATCCATCAACCGCAAAAAGCCATAGTTTATATTTCCCCGGAATATTACGGCGGAGTCTTTTGCGCCGCGGATATTTAAAATACGGGAACTGCCCCAATTGGCTATGAATGTCTGATAATTATATCCGCTGGTGCTGGCCCCCGTCAGGTAACCGTCTAATTCTGACCCTGTGCCACCGGATTTGATAGAACTGCAGAGCAGGAACTTAACCGGAAAGTATTTACGCAGGGTACTATCGTGGTAATACCGGAAGAAAGTGGAATCAATCAGGTCGAGCTGATTGCTTACATAAGCCGTATCGGCCTCTATCACCCTGTACAGGGAATCCCATTTGGTTATAGACCAATAAGCGTCTTTCTTGGTAAATTTATAAAGCATGTACACACCATAGCGGTTATAGTAGTTTACAATCCGCTGGTCGTACGGGTTGTTTCCCTGCGGCACATGATACCCAAACTCATTAATGCCCGAAGCTGTTAACGTGTCTTCTTCCTTGACGCAACCATTAAGGAAGACAAGCGATATGATTACGATACAGGTATAAATTGCGTATTTCATTATATCATTTTTAGAGATGACTGTTATGGATTTTGTGTAAGCATAGCATTGCGCTGCAATACGGCTTTTGGAATGGGCAATGTGTAGCGGCTGTCGCCTTTTGCCAGGGTAAAGGTTTGGCCTGTGCCAGTATTTTCTTCGTAGAAATGAGAAATAGAAGGCATGCCATAGCGGCGCAGGTCGAACCAGCGGTGCCCATCGAAGGGAAACTCCCTTCTTCTCTCATCCCGGCAAAAACTGAGTAACTCCTGTGCATCGGTAATACTTACCTGCACATAAGGCATGCGGGTATCGTAGCGGGAAATACGCAGGGTATTCAGGTCGTTCAGGGCCTCCTGCAAAAGAGTGGGATTGCCTCCTGCTTTAATTGCTTTTTGAATTTTGGCTTCCGCCCGGTTCAGGTAATCTTCTGCAATACGCAGCCCCACACCACCCATCCCGGCGCTGCCACAGGTAAATTTAACGCCAAAGTTAATGATAAGCGGATTGAAGGAAATTATACCTATAAGATAAGAAGAACTTTGCAGGTAAACCCGTGAACGCAGATCGGCGAGATAAATGCCCGTATCGGCTAAGGGTCTTGCATCATACAATGCCAGCAACTCCGCCGAAACGCTGTAGGGGGGATTGAGTGTATTGGAATAGGATGGATTTCCCCCGCTCTGAAATACCTCATCACCACCGCTTAAATTGCCTATGGGGGTATATGTCCAGAGAATTTCAGGGCTTAGTAACGGATCGTAAATACGGTTAGAATAAGAATAAGTGGTTCCGTTATTATACATGTAGTATCCTCCCGGGATTGGGCCTTTAAATGTGCCAAGCTGGGTAAGCCCGGGTTTTTTTGCTATTACTTTATTGGCATAGGTAATACAGTCATCCCATTTTTCCTGATACAGATACACACGGGAAAGAAGTGTATAAGCTGCCAGTTCATTTATCTTATACACCCGGTTATTCTGAGGGTTTGCTTCCATCAGCGATGCGCCATCTTTCAGGTCAGTTTCAATCTGGCGATATACTTCAGCCACAGAATTCCGGGGGTATAATGAATCGGTTACTTCCATCCGCAGTTTCAGGGGCACACCCGGGCTTGTTTCCGGATCGCTGCCCGGTGCATTGTAAGGTTTGCCAAACATATTTACCAACAAGAAATAATAATAGGCCCTCATGGCAAGTGCCTGGCCCCGCAGGTTGTTTTTAGGGCCGGCATCCCCGGTTACTTTATCCAGGTGGCCTAACACGGTGTTGCAACCGGCAATTTTATTATAAAGTATTTGCCAGGAGTTTACATAGGTGGTAGAAGTAAACCCATCGGGCAGCAATAATTCTTCAAACATATCTTTAGACCACGTATAAGGTGCCCTACCTTTTTTAACAACGGTAACATAGCTTGCCTGTGCCTGTCCGCCATTGCACTGCACATCATCGGTGAGTATCTCCATCACCTGCGTTAAACTGGTTTGATACGGATAACCTTCTGATGCCATCAGGGCAACAAGGTCTTGCAGGGTGGCGGGCCTTATTTCGTCCAGGCTTTCTTCTTCGAGGAATTTTTTACATCCGCTTTGCAGCAGCAGACCAGGTATGGCTATTATGATAAAGAGTAAACGTTTCATTTGTTTAATTTTTCAGATGGTTAAAAAGAAACAGAAAGGGTAAAAGCATGTATCTGCGGCAATGGCTGGCTGCCCGATGCTACCTCGGGATCAACTCCTTTATAATCCTTGCTTACAAATGTGTGCAGATTACTGATTGAGTAGCCAACGGTGGTAGTTTTGCTGAAGAACTTCCTGCTTATTTTTTCAGGCAAAGTATAACTGATGTTAACGTTGCTGATACGTAAATAAGAAGCATTCACCACTCTTGCCGTACTGAAATTATACAGTGTGTATGGACTTTCTGAAGCAGTTTGCACCTGGTTGCCAAAGGTTACATTTCCGGAAGGGATATTAAGCAATCCTATTCCTGCCTGGGGCAATGAAGGAATATTGGTAATCAAATGGTCACCCGGTTTGCGCCAGCGGTTCACCAGATCTTTTGATAGGTTATTATACTCATTGGGTATATTTCTGACCATATCTAAGGAGTAAAGCGGCGGTAATAACTTATGCGCCCCCAGCGACAGGTATAAATTGGTGCTGACGGAAAGTGTTTTATATCGTATGCTGGTATTAAAACCAGTGTTGAAATCGGGATTCAGTTTGCCTGCATACTTCATAAATGCTATAGCATCGAATTTGGCATTCGGGTCTTGTGCAGCGGTTGGCATATTGAACATGGGCACACCCGTGGCCGAATCAACCCCGGTAAAATCAAATACCCAAAAAGAAGAAATTGCATATCCCTCTACATAATAAGTACCCGACTTGGCCACATTCCAGGTGGGGTTTTGCAGTTGCTTGTTGGTTATCTTGCTGAAATTCTTCGAGGTGTTGAAGCCAAATGACCAATTGAAATCTTTGGTACGGACAGGGGTAAAATTCATCGAAAGATCAATACCTGAATTAGTGAGTGTCCCGCCATTAGCAGGCATTTGAACAACGCCGTTCTCAAAAGGCACATCTTTCATAATGATCAGGTCTTTGCTGCGCTTGTTATAATAATCGGCACTGGCTGAAATCCTGCCGCCAAAAAAATTGAAATCAAGACCGAGGTCGATGGTTTGGGTTTTTTCCCAACGCAGGTTGGCATAAGGCAGACTGCTGATGCGCAGCAGGGGCTCGCCGGTTAGTGTACTGATACCTGATGCACCTGGTGGTATCTGGGCGATAAGGTCAGGGCCATAATTTTCCGCCACATTTCCCTGGAAGCCAAACGTGGCCCTTATGCTGAAATCGTTGAACCATTTGGTTTTTCTGAAAAACTTTTCGTTGGCTACATTCCACCGGCCGCCCAGTGCCCAAATGGGTTTAAACCGGGTTCTTTCATCTTGTCCAAAGCGGTTAGAGGCATCAGCCCTTACCGAAATATTGGCAGTGTATCGGTTATCATAAGTGTAACTGCCACTTCCATAATAAGAAACATAATTGGAGGTTCTGTCAACAATGGAAGTGCCGGATACACCTGCGCTGTAAATAGAATTGGCAAGAAGAGTGCCGATTGAATTTTCGATAACTGCCGGCGGGGGGCTAATGGCCTTTCCCCTGTCGGGCATATAGCCGTAAGCCGTAGTGGTGGCCCCATTGTAAATATTGCTTCTTAATTCCATGCCGGCAAGACCGGTTACCACATGCACCTTATTAAAGGTGCGGCCATAATTAATACTATTCCGCCATGTGTAATTATTGTTGCGGCTTTCCATCGTTGTCAGCACACCACCCACGGGCAGTTGTGACATCCTGTATAACTGATCGTTAGGGCCATAAGCGCCGTATTCGTAACCCCTGCGGCCGGTAATGCTGTATGATCTTTCCGTTGCATAGGTTTCGCCATGTAAGTTGGAATAATTAAAACCAAAAAGTGATTCAAAATAGAAACCGGCCGGCAGGCGATAACGTAAACTCATATTGGCGTTCAGACTTGTTTTTACGTTGTTGTTTCCTGTATTTGCCAGTTCATTAAGTATGTTGTAACGGTAGAGTGGATTGCTGTAATAAGCAAGGGTGCCATCGCTGTTAAAAGCCGGTATCACCCGGCTGGTGGTGGTGGCATATTTATAAGGATCGACCTGGTAAAAACCGTTTGTATTGGAATAGTTTCCTGCAAGACTGGCAGTAAAAATGAGCTTGCTTGAAATATTGCTTGTAAAATTGAGGCTGCCCTGGTAGCTTTTCTGATCATTACCCTTTGCCTGCCCGTTTTGTGAGTTGACGCCAAAAGAACCATAATAGGAATTGTTTGCACCGCCACCGCTTACGCTGATATTATGTGCATGGCTTACCGGGGTTTGAAACAGAATATCAAACCAGTCAGTATTGTTTACTTCTAATTGTTTTACCCCCTGGTTAAAATCAGCGTAGCTGATCTTTTGCTCTAAATACTGCTTTAGCAAACCGGAGTAACCAACATTATCCAGGGAGCTTGTTGATATCAGCCCCCTTCCCCATATTTCTCTGGATACATCTACTCTTTCTTTGGAGTTCATCAGGTTCATATCATGATAGGTGAGCCGTTGCTGTGTGGAAACCGAAGCGTTATAAGAAACAACAGGCGCCCTTCCGGATTTTCCTCTTTTGGTGGTTATTAATATTACCCCGTTGGCTGCTTTAACACCGTAGATGGCGGTTGAAGCTGCATCTTTAAGAACAGTTACTTCTTCAATATCATAAGGATTGAGCCATGAAATGGTACTGCCTATAAAATTTTTCAGCAGTTCGGAATTGGAAGGCTCCTGGTTAAAGCGGTTTAGTTCTCTTGCCTGGAAAGGAAGCGGATCTTCCTGAATAATACCATCCACTACCCATACAGGTTCCTGGTTGCCTAATAAGGTAGATACGCCCCTGACCCTTACCGTCTGGCGGATGCCGAGCATACCTGAATTATTAATCACATCCACACCGGCCAGTTTTCCCTGTAGTGATTGTTCCAGTGTGGAAGTTCCATTGATAACAAGATCTGTTGCCTTTACTTTTGAAACTGAGCCGGTCATCAGTGATTTTTTGATTTGCTGATAACCGGTTACAATCAGTTCTTCCCCTTTAATTTCAACCGGCTGTAACTGTACCTGCAAATTGGTAAGGCCTTCGCTGATGCGGAATACTTTTGAAACATACCCCACATAAGAAACCTGTATAATATCATTTACAGATGCCTGTATGCGGAAACTGCCGTCGGATGCAGCCTGCACCCCTTTTTTTGTGGTAAGATTGATGATGGAGGCCGCTGCCATCGGTTCGCCTTTTTCATTTGTTACCTTACCGGTAATTTCAATAAAGGCGATATCCGGTGCTTCTTCCACTGGCAACAATACCGGTTCGTACTTGATGGAAATGGTTTGCCCAACGATGGTAACCTGGTAGGCATTACTTTTAAAGCATTGCCGGAGGGCTTCCTGTACTGTTACATCTTTAACCCGTATGCTCACCAAGCCTGCCTTTTGAATGGCATCTTCATCGGCGATGATGTTATAGCCGGTTTGTTTTTGTACCTCTTTTAAAACTTGTTTAACCGGAACATTGTTCATTGTAAGCGTTACTGTTTGTCCGGAACTGCGGGCTGCCATCTGCAGCGAGACAGCTAATAATAAAATGCTGGTTAGTTTCATGATCCTAAGCAGTTTTGGTGCTACGTACCCGCCGGTGCAGCCACCAGAACGGACAGATAATTTCAAGTACATATCTTTGCCTTGTTTAGGTTTATAAATAGGGGTTTAGTCGCCTTTTATTCTTTACCTGAACTTGGCTCCTGTTAACGGCAGGAGCCTTTTTGTTCAGTGCTTTTATCCTTTTTGCACAATCAGCCTTTTACCTTCAATACGAAATTTAATGTCATTGGCCTGCATGGCATCTATTACTGCAGATAATGAACTGTTTCGGCTTATTATCACAAAAAACTTTCTGTTGCTAACTGCACCTTCAAATACCACTTCTACATCATACCATCTTTCAAACTGCCGCAGTATTGTTTTTAGGTCAGCGCTTTCAAAATGAAACAAACCATTTTTCCAGGCAATAATCTCTTCTGTATCAACATTATTTCTTATCGCTATCTCTCCACCTGTGCCGATTTGTGCTTGCTGCCCTGGCAACAGATGTTGAGAATGCTGTGTTTTCAGATCAGTTACTATTACTTTCCCTTTCAACAATGTTGTATTTATTACATCCTCATTGCTATAAGAATTTATATTAAAATCTGTTCCTAAAACTTCTACCTCTTCTTTGCCAGCCACATTAACCCTGAAAGGCATTAAAGCGTTTTTTTCCACTTCGAAATAGGCCTCACCAGTCAATTCTACCTTCCTTTCGTTACCAACAAAGCTGGCAGGAAAACGAAGTGAGGATGCCGAGTTCAGCCATACCTTTGAGCCATCAGATAAGACAAGATGGTACACTCCGCCCTTAGGAGTTGATACAGTGTTAAACAACATCTCTGAGGTTGTCCCTTGCTGGTTATAAGACAACTTTCCATCAAATTTCATCACATTCACATTTCCCTGGGTAGTAAGGTTTCCATTTGCCGTGCTGTCTAAAATGATAGTTGACCCATCGGCAAGTGTAAGAGTGGCTTTATTACCGCCAGGTGCGACATCTTTTCCATACTTCGTTTTGCCAACAATGCTGTTTTCAGGTTGTTTTTGATTTATTAGCCAGATACTGCCACCAATTACGAATACTAAAACGATAGCAGCTGCAATACTTTTCCATCCGCTAAGCCTGATTACAGAGGCCTTTTTCCTGGTTTTTTCCTTATTGATTTCACATAATATATTTATAAAAGCATCGTCAATATTCCTCTGAAATTCCATACCCTCAGCATCTTTCCCTTCTGTATTTTCAAGTTGAAATGCAATTTGCTCTCTAAGAAAAGTACTGTCAGAATTCTGATTGAATAATCGGAACAGATGCTTCATCTCCTCTTCAGAGCATTGATTTTCAAGATATTTTTGAAATAACGCTTCCATAAACCAGGGTTAATATATTTCTAACCTAAGCTGATACGAAGGAGCAGCAAAAAACCTCTGCTTGTGTATAAAAAAAAATCAGACCATGGATAAAACGAAGAGCAGAATTGCCATATCCAGGTTGAGATACAGATATTCTCTGAGAGTCCGTCCGGATTTTACAATGTGGTCGCTGATTGTAGATACTGAAATGCCAAGCAGTTTACTTACTTCTTCATAGCTTCTTCCTTCCATTTTACAAAGCCGGAATATCTGCTGACGTTGCGGCGGAAGTAGCTTTATCGCCTTTTCAATTATTGCACCATATTCTTTTCTTATTAGCAATTCTTCAATATGCATGTATTGTTCAGTGGCTATAGCTGTAATTTGTGCCTGCAGTTTCCTATCTCTTGCAGCCTTGCGAAAAAGGTCATAAACTTTGTTTTCCGCAATCTTAAATAGGTACGAACGAAATGATTTATTTGCATCAATGGAGAACCGGTTCTCCCATATTTTAACAAAGACATCTTGTAATATTTCCTGGGCTAAAGATTCATTCTTAACCAGTTTGAGGAGGTTACCATATAGCCTTCCACTGTACATTCTATAGATTTTCTCAAAAGCATTTTCATCTCCTTGCGCCAAGGCAAGTAAAATCCTTTTTTCTTCTCCGGTATGATCTGCGAAATGACTCATTATCAGTTATAAAAATAGGGAAAGCATTTTAATAGTGCTGGTAAAAAAGTCTTGGAATCCCTATTTTTGACTATATTATTTCAATGGTTTTAACCAGGAAAAAAATTCTCTGCTATCCAATTTTGACAGTACAAGATGATTACAGGCGAAGAATTTCGAACAAGTACTCTTTAAGAAGTTGATAAATATTATCGGCCTTGTATGCAAAAGATTCGTTAGAGAACTGTATTGAATGTTAACCTTAAAAAATGGAGTCCAAATGCTGAAAATCGGAATCCTCGGTGGTGGTCAGTTAGGCAGAATGCTGTTACAG
>CALLZY010000128.1 GCA_937858715.1 uncultured Chitinophagaceae bacterium
ATAAATTCTTTGTTCGTTCTTTCCCATGGCTGCATACATATCAGCAGGTGCATTGGGTGCAATGCTTCCGTTGAATACAAGTTGCGACTGAGGAAGCATATGGCTCGCCTTTCCATTTAACCATGTAAGATACCCGTAGGACAGATTCATGTTTTGCGATGTGTTTACCTGGGTATTGAAATAATTGGTGTCGCTTAAAACTGCCGTTTGATCCCATTTACCCTTATTCAGCAAAAGCAATCCAAACCGGGCCATACTTCGTGGTGTGCTGTAGTAAATATTGTTGTATCCTGATGGAAGCCATAGACCATTCATGCCAATCTTATTCCTGATTTTTTGCTGAAAATAATTGTTGTAAGTAGTGGCTGTTGCATTTTCCACCACCTTGTCCAGCAAAGTATAAGGGGCATTATGATAAGCCCATCTTGTACCGGCATCAGCTTTGTAAATAAGGCAGGATGGAGTGGTACAGTAGTCATCGGGCACACCGTCATCTAAACCGGTGGTCATGGTAAGCTGATGTTTAACTGTAATCAGGTTTTCTTTTGCCAGTGGCAGCGAGGTCCATCCGGTGCCAATGTATTGCGATGTTTTGTTATTAATATTCAGTAATCCCTCCTGCTGGGCAATCCCTGCCAGCATAGCCGTCATGGTTTTGCCGGCAGAAGCCCAATACCAGTTACTGTCAGCAGTAAAAGTGCCAAAATATTTTTCTGCAACAATTCTTCCATTCTTAAGTATTAGAAATGCTTTGGTGTTTTTTTGCTGCAGATAAGTGTACAGGTTATTCAGCTCGGTCTCGTTCCAGCCAAGAGAGGAAATCGTCTTAGTTTGCCACTCCGTTCCGCTCACAGGCGGAAAATACATCGTCTCCGGCACAGGAGCAGGCGGATTATCTGAATTATTATCTTTTCCACAGGATGAAATAAACAGTACTGCGAAAATGAAAAAGTGCAAGGTTTTTTTCATGGTCTGAAATTGGTTTGATTGGACGGAATCCGGACAGCAAAGTTTAACGCATGAAAAGATAAAATATTGGCTTGCAGCGCAGGAAAATAATAACTCTTTCAATTATTCATTTCAAAGTCACGCATCATGAGTGTTGCAGCATTCAGCTGATAAGAAGAAAGAGCTTTACGCAGATAAATTAAAGCTTCCTCCGGCTGATTCTTCTTTTCGAGCAGGACAGCACAATTATAATAAGCTTTAGCAGCTTTTGTATCCTTTTTGTTTGTTGTTATCTTCAGGCTTTCCGTCAAGGCTGCTTCAAAATCTGATTTTTCAATGGCCAGTTTTACTCCTTCAAACCCTTTGCCACAGAAAACAATCCGGGTACGGTCAATTTCAGAAGGAAAATAATAGCCGATATACCTGTGTATATTCTCTAACGAAATTCTTTCAGCATCCTTTCGTTGAACTACAACATTGGGACCTGCAGCAAGCAGTCCGCTCAAAACGGTTCTTGAGGAGTGAAACCGGTTTATAGTGTTTTTTGTTTTTTTCAGCAAAGAATCTTTTGTGTACAGTTTATATTCAACCGCCGACACAATATCATAGAAGGCCTCCCTGTTCTTTTTGCCGTCATAGCCTTTCGTTACTTCTACATGAGTTTGGCTAAAGAAAACATCAAATGATGATATTACAATAGCATGGGTGGCAGTATGCTTTTCAAGCAAAATACTAACCGTGCTGTCCGTATTCTTTGCACTGCTTATTGTATCGGGAATTACTTCTGCCTTAATCATTGTTTTACTGCGAATATTGTCACTTGCCCGGTTCATCAATTCCTTAATAAGATCAATAAAAAGTTCTTCTTTATTGTCCCTGTAGTGTTTTATCGCAATATCACAACCATTGATGAACAACAATTTCTCTGGTTCCGGGTTAAGATGATAGAGTGGTTTTGTGCTGGTACTGTATGACAGGTATTTGTTTGGCAATACGCAGGAGGAGAATAAAAAGAGCACTATCATAAACCTTATTATCATACAAGTACATATTGCGCCCTGTAACTTCCTTTACTTAAGCAAGTAACTAAGGTAATGTAAGTGCTGAGGCTATTCCAATGACATGCGTCATCTCTGTCGTCGGCATTCTGAGTTAACTTGTGTCAAATCTGTAAAACAATGAAACAGGTCGTTGTGTTTATTTTTATGGCTGTTTGGGGAAACGATGCTCTGTCACAACCTTACGTTGATCCTGTTCAGGTAAGATATACTTATGCCTTTACTGCACAGCAAAAAAACAGGGCCACTCCTTTTACTCACTTGTGGGCAGGCAGCGACCTTCCCATAAAAATTAATAAAAGCTACCTGCTTCTCAGCCCTTATTTTGAAAACTGGCAGTTTGATTCTGCCTTGGTTCTTCAAGATGGCCTTCTGCCAGTAGTAAAAAATCTGACAGGAGTAAAAGGACTGGTGATGCCAGTGGGTTTGATGATGCCGTTGAATAACCCAAAATGGTCGCTTGTCCTTAATGCCATGATAAGAACAAACGGAGAACAGATTTTTGCGGATAAAACATACCAGATTGGTGGTGCTGGCTTTTTAAGTTATGAAAAATCAAAAGGCCAAAAACTCCGGTTTGGCGCTTATGTAAACGGAGATTTCTTCGGATTGTTTGTAATGCCTTTGCTGGGAGCTGACTGGCGAATGGATGAAAAGAATTATTTCTTTGGATTACTGCCCGGTCGTTTTACCTGGGAACATAAATTCAGCAAATCAATTTATGGCGGTATCACCTTCAGGGCTTTAACAAACAGCTATCGGCTACAAGCCGGGAGTTTTTTAAGACTTGATGATAACCAGTTGTCGGCTTTTATAGATTTGTATCCATCAAAAAATATTTGTTTTACCGTTGAGCCGGGATATGGCATCATGAGAAAATTCCGGACTGGTTATGAAAAAAGAAAGTATGATTCATATAAAGACTGGGGCGACGGGCCCTTTATTAAGGTGAGTGCCGCATACCGCATCAGGCTTGAAGAAAAGAAGTGAAACTGCGCTTTAAGCATTGTATTTTCGTAAAAAAATATGGCAAGGGATATTGAAAACAGGGATGACCTCTTACTGCTCGTTACAAAATTTTATGAGAAACTGCTTTCTGATGACACCATCAGTTACATCTTTACCGATGTGGCACAAATAGACCTGAAACACCACCTTCCTGTCCTGGTTGATTTTTGGGATGCCATACTTTTCCAGTCGGATACTTACAGGAAAAATGCTATGCAACCGCATCTTGACCTGCACCTCAAATCACCATTGCAGAAACATCACTTTGAAACATGGCTCCGCTACTTTAAAGAATCGGTAGATGAAAATTTTGAAGGCGAAACTGCTTTTCTTGCCAAAGAAAGGGCTACCAGCATTGCCACGGTTATGCAAATAAAAACCAGTC
This sequence comes from uncultured Chitinophagaceae bacterium, assembly GCA_937858715.1. Taxonomy (GTDB): domain Bacteria; phylum Bacteroidota; class Bacteroidia; order Chitinophagales; family Chitinophagaceae; genus JJ008. Next base: position 3,400 of record CALLZY010000128.1, read on the forward strand.
AGTTAGGGTAAATTATTTCTCCGTTCATCAAAGAGTGGAATTTTTCCTTGCAAGGCCTGCAGGATTTTGTATCTTGATATTATCAAAACAAAACAACATGAAACAAAAACTATCAATCTTCTGTGCTGCCGCTCTTTTGCTGGCAGCATGCAACAATGAGAAAAAAACGGAAGAAGGAAAAACAAATCCTGAAGCCACTGCAACAGGTGAAGTAAAAAAAGAGACAGCACCGGTGCTTGATTCTGCTACAAAAATGCAGAATATGATTGCTTATGGCACACCCGGTGCTATGCATAAAATGATGGCAAGCTGGGATGGCAACTGGTCTTCTGAAGTTAAATTCTGGATGGCTCCTGATGCACCGCCTTCAACAATGCAATCAAAGGCAGTTAATAAAATGATCAATAATGGGCTTATTCAGCTTAGTACTCATACAGGATCGTGGGATGGAATGCCTTTCAACGGAGTAAGCCAAACCGGGTATGATAATCATCGTGGAATATTCTGGAGTACCTGGTACGATAATTTTGGCAGTGGTTTAATGTATTGTGAAGGTCCGTGGGATGAAGCCACTAAAACAATAAACCTAAAAGGAAAAATGACAGACCCTGAATCCAAGCAACAAATTGAATTCAGAGAAACAATGAAAATTGTAGATGATAATACCCAGGTAATGGAGCAATATATTACACATGACGGAAAGGAAATGAAGTCGATGGAAATAACATTTAAAAGAACAAAATAAATGAAGGAGCCCCGGAAATTACGACCGGGGCTTTTTTTGATTTCGATTTACTCTTTTTCGATTTTTCCATAGGCAGCCCTGGTAATATGGACATCTCCCGGATTACAGGTGCATGGTCTTGCGATTCAGTAGCGCAGTGGATGGCACCGGATGCACCTCGATCATACAGTAAAGCCAGCAGCGTAGAAAAGGTAATTATGGATGGCCTTTATATGGAAGGCGATTTTAGCAGTACTATGATGGGTATGCCCATGACCGGCAAATCATTAACAGGATATGATAATGCAAAAAAGAAATTTGTATCCTCCTGGATTGATAACCTGGGCTCAGGCATTGTACGCATGGAGGGCTCCTATGATGAAACTACAAAAACCCTTCACCTGAAAGGGAAACAAAGCGACCCCGGAACTGGTGGAGAAAGTGATATTCGCCAGGAACAAAAATGGATTGATGACGACACGTATGTGCTGTCTATGTATGGTACAGGACATGACGGGAAAACGGAGCAAAAATTTATGGAAGGAACATTTAAGCGGAAAAAGAAATGATAAAACAAAATCCCGAAACGAATTCGGGATTTTGTTTTTTAATTGCATTTACTCACTGCAACCGCATAAGGAAATACTTTTGCCTGCATAATTTTTGCTTTTACTGCAGGATCTTCTTCCATTATTTGCAACGCCTCTTTTTCATCTTTTGCATAGAAAATTACAAGACCTTTCATTTCGGCATCACTCATGGGCAGTTGCATTCTTCCGGCGAGTATTATAACTCCATCTTCTTTCATTTTTACCAGCCGTTGAAAATGCTGGCCCACAACTGCCTGGTCGTCCTTTGTCCAGTTTTTTTCATCCTGGTACTTTTCGGTTAGCGTAAGCACTCCCAGCCATTCTTTTGGTTTTGCTTTGGTACTATCCTGCGCCGCAGCCTGAAAGCTGATAAATAGTATCGAGATGAAAATCAGTTTCTTCATATAGATTATTTTTTTTCCCGGCTTCTGAAAGCCGATTCATACATTTCAATCCATTCTTGCGGAGTAATTTTTGAGGCCAGTTCGCCAATTAACCTATAAGGAATGTCTTCAGCCTTTTTGTACCGAATACAACTTTTGCCCATATCTAATTTTTTAGGACTTGCTTTTGCATGTTCATCCTGAAACCATTTGAGCAATTTAGGGTTTGCATAAATCCCCATATGATACAGGTTGATGGAATTTTTTTGCGAAGCCAGTCCCATAAAAGGCAATGGATCCTGGGGGTTACAATGATAGCCGGCCGGATAAAGACTGTGCGGCACACTCCAGCCCATCATACCATAACCCATTCCTTCTTTAAATCCTTTGGGCAGGTTTTTCTTAATTACTTTTCGCAATTCACTTACGGCCTTCTGCCTGTCTTCCGGCAGTTCTGCAATGTATTGTTCAACGGTGGTTGCTTTAGATTGCATATCGTCTATTTTTCGAGTTGAGCTTTTAAGTTATTCAGGCCAACGCTGAAATCTTCTCCGATAGCCTTATCCATATTCATAAACAGGCGCATAACATTAAATGGATATGGCATCTTGCTTTCGAAGCCCCAGGTTACTTTTGTCGAGCTACCATCAACCGCTTCGGTTGTCATTCGCCCTTTTGCCACTGACTTAAACGGACGAAGAAACCGTATTTCGGTTGACAGGCTTTTACCTTCATCAATTCCTGTTATTTCCTGTTCGCCGGCTCCCACTTTTTTATTTCCATCCCATGCACTTACAAAACCCACTGTGCCATCAGTGCCCCGGTATTCTTTTTTCATGTCAGGATCAAGGCTGCCCCACTTGCTGAAGCCATCCTGGTTTTTCAGGTATTTGATATAATTGAAAACGTCTTCGGTTGGCTTGCTGATGACAATTTCACGGGAGGCTTTCATGTCTTTGCTGATGAAGATGCCGGAAACAAGCAGGGCGGCAATTATGCCGAGAATGATGTACACTACTATCATATTGGTTTGATTTTAATGAATTAAGAATTAAGATATTTTGCCGGAACATTGTGTAGGGCTATCCGGTTGCCCTCAGTATCAATAATTACGGCCATATCGCCATATTCATCTGATATGGTCGTTTTAGGAACAACAATTTTTCCACCGGCAGCCTCCACCCGGTCAAGTATAATCTGAACATCGGGATTGCCGTTCAGGTAAAGGAGTGTGCCGTCTGTTTCCGATGATTTATAAAACCCTTCAGTATGTACCAGTGCGCCGCCAACGCCTTCCATTGGATTATCAAGCGGAAACATCCTCATTTTAAAATTCTGGAACTCCAGGGGCGCCATTTTCATTTCAAAAATGGTTTCATAAAATAGCTGTGCCCTGTCAATATCGGCGGTTGGTATTTCAAACCAGCTTATTGCATGTTTCATGTTGTTGGTATTGTTTAAAATAAAGTTCAGGAATATTTTTTGAAAGACGATACCGTTTATCAGCCATTTTAAACTTTTGGCAAAAGAAAAGCCCCGCATAAGCGGGGCATTCTAACTAAAAAACTAATCACTGCTAATTATTTCCTCCTCCGGGGAACCCTCCGCCACCCTGCGGACGCTGCGGCCTCATAGAAGGTTCAATCGTATCTCTCCAAATGGCATACTGTTCTTCTGTAAGCATGGCTTTCAGAATTTCTTCTCTCGCATCTGTATATTTTTTTCTTTCTGCCTGCATAGTTTCACGGTCGGGCCTTTCACCACTGGCAAATATTTCTTTCATCCTTTCGTCCTGTTTTTTGTACAAAACGGTGAGTGCTGTATCAATTTTGGCTAAGTCCTCGGCTGGCAGTTTAAATGCACTGTCTAATTTGGCATGTATGGCCGCCACTCTTTGCTCGGGTGTCTGGCGTTGAAAACCGCCACCGCCGGGCTGGGCACTGGCCGATAATACAACAAAGGCTGCAGCGGCTAAAAGGAATAAACGTTTCATGTGTTTGAATTTTAAGATTATGCTAAAGTATTTGTTATGACGTAAGTAAGCTGTAAAACGTTCGCAAAAAAGTAATTTATTTGATAAAATGCCCCATTTGCCCGAACTCAATTATCTTGCAAGCCCAAAATTCAAAATTTTATATGGAGTACAGTAAACTTGTAGCGATTACCGGCCTGCCGGGTTTGTTTGAATTGCTTAACAGCAAAACGGAAGGCGCTATTGTCCGTTCACTTGATGATAAGTCAACCCGGTTTGTTTCAAGCCGCATTCATAACTTCTCACACCTTGAGGCGATTGAAATTTATACTATCCGGGATAATGTTAATATGGTGGATGTGCTTAATGCTATGGATCAAGCCGGAGGCAGCCTGCCTGACGAGAAAGATGCTGCAGCCATTAAAAAGTACTTTGAGAAGGTGTACCCGGACATGGATTTTGAAAGAGTGTATGCCAGTGATATGAAGAAAATGGTCAAGTGGTTCAGCATACTGAAGAAAAATAACGTGGAGATAAAACTTTCTGAACTTCCGGAAGAAGAGCCGGTAGCTGAAGAACAGCAACAGCCTGCCGCCGAGGAAATAAAACCAGCTAAAAAAGCAGCAAAGAAAAAGGAAGAAGTTACCCCGGCAGAAGAAGCTCCCAAGAAGAAAGCCACCCGTAAGAAAAAAGAAGAGTAGCAAACTATAAAGCAAGTGTGGGAATGTGGAAGTGCCTTTTATTTCCATATTCTCACATTTTCATTTTCATACATTCCTTATTATGACATACAGCGCCGATATAAAAAAATTGCCCCGCCACTTTCTGCCAGCCGATTTTATTATTACAAACTGGGAGAGCCTGGAGCCTTCTTTCAAAAACCTGGAGGAAAGAGAAATCAACTCTCTTACTGAACTTGAAAAGTGGATGAAAGATGCCAGCGAACTGGAATCTGTAATTAATGAGGATGTATGCTGGCGGCAAATAAAAATGACCTGCGATACAGAAAACAAAGAACTGGAGAAGTCCTTTACTTATTTCATGATGGAGATACAGCCCAAAGTGCAGCCTTTTTCCGACAGGCTGAACAAAAAGCTGATTAACTCTCCATTTGTCAGACAACTGGACGAAAAGAAATATTTCACCCTTCTGCGCAACGTAAAGAAAAACATTGATCTGTTCAGAGAAGAAAACATTCCAATTAATGCAGAACTGAATGTAATGCAGCAGCAGTTTGGTGTTATTGCAGGCAAAATGATGGTGCAGGTAAATGGTCAGGAATATACCTTGCAGCAGGCGGCAAAATTTCTGGAGGACCCTGATCGTCCCCTTCGTGAAGAAGTGTACCGGAAGATAAACGAGAGAAGACTGCAGGATAAAGAAGAAGTGAATACCCTTTTTTCCACTTTATTGGAAAAAAGGCACCGGGTTGCATTAAATACCGGATTTGCCAATTTCCGGGATTTTCGCTTTGCCGAACTGGGACGCTTTGATTATGACAAAGAAGCCTGTTTCCAATTTCATGAAGCGGTAAAACTCCATGTAATGCCGCTGGTGAATCAGTTGTATGAAGCGAAAAAGAAAAAATTAAGGCTCGAAACTCTTCGTCCATGGGATGTGGATGCCGAACCGGCAGGTATTCAGCCACTTCGGCCTTTTAAAACCGGCGATGAGCTAACCGAAAAGACAATTGCCTGTTTTGATAAACTGAGGCCTTTCTTTGGCGATTGTATCCGCAAAATGAAAGAGATGGGCCACCTCGACCTGGAAAGCCGCAAAGGCAAAGCCCCTGGTGGATACAACTGCCCGCTGGCAGAAAGCGGAGCTCCGTTTATATTTATGAATGCTGCAGGTACGCTGGATGATGTAACGACCATGGTGCATGAAGGCGGCCATGCTGTTCACTCTTTTCTGGCACACGAACTGGAATTGTTTGGGTTTAAAGAATATCCCACCGAAATAGCAGAAGTGGCCAGTATGGCAATGGAGCTGTTCAGTATGGACAACTGGGATGTGTTTTTTGAAAACAAAGAAGAGCTGAAAAGAGCCAAAGAACAGCAGCTCGAAAGGATAATTACGATTTTCCCGTGGATAGCAACAATTGATAAGTTTCAGCATTGGGTGTATGAAAATCCAAATCACACCTCAGAAGAAAGGGGACAGCAATGGCTAAACATTCTGGACGAGTTTTCATCGCCGGTAATTGACTTTTCCGGGTTGGAAGAATATCGCCTGTATGGCTGGCAAAGGCAATTGCACCTGTTTGAAGTACCTTTTTACTACATAGAATATGGAATTGCACAACTTGGGGCGATCGGTTTGTGGCGTCAGTACAAACAGAATCCTGATATGGCAATAAACAATTATATTGATTCATTAAGCAAGGGAGGTACTCTTACATTACCACAACTATTTGAATCGGCAGGGTTGAAATTCGACTTTTCACCCTCACACATTAGAGAATTAATGAATTTTGTTGAAAATGAATTGGTAAAAAATCTGCAATACTACTAAAATGGTATGCCGGAAATTCGGAAAATTCAAACCAAGAGTATATTTTTGATTTCTGAACACAACGATGTACCTGCAAAGGACATCTCTAAAATAGCTACTAATCAGAGCCTTAACCAAAAAGTCCCGATGTTTCCACACCGGGGCTTTCTTTTTATACATCGGGCCTAAAATATCAGTTTTCGCTTTCAGGTTCCACAGTTTTTGCAAATGCCATCCACTACCACCTCCACATGGCTAATCGTATATCCTTTAGGCAGTTTTATTTCGGGGGTTACCACATCATCCAGGCAGTAGGTATTATTACATTTAATACACAGAAAATGTATGTGATGGTCGTGGTGGTGTCCCTCCTCGCAGTCATCTTTGCACAGGGCATACCTCACTGAGTTGTCAGCAGTGGGAATTGTATGAATGATGCCTTTATCAACAAAAGACTGTAAAGTGCGGTAAACGGTAACCCGGTCAAATCTTTCCCCGGCTCTTTTTTCAATATCACCATGCGCCAGAGCACCAGCCTGTTCCAGGAAAAGTTGTAGTATTTTTTTCCGGCTGTCTGTTACACTCAGGTGGTTTCGCTTAAGCAACGTTTCTACCTGCTCTGCTGTTTGTATCATCTTATTCTTAGGCATGCATGCAAAATTATTTTTCCTCAAGGTATTTTGGAATGTCTTTAATAAGCTGCTCTACATCAGATTTTTTTAAGCCATCGTAAATATGCACCACATCCCCCTCTTTATTTACCAGTGCCCAATGTTGTGTATGTATAAAGTCATCTTCAATCTTTGTCATTACCTTTTGCGGATCATCAATCGTATAACTTACCCTTGCCATATTGTAAAGACTGTCTTTTCTGCCCGTCAGAAAAATCCATTTTTTTGTATCCACATTCATTTTTTCTGAAAAAGCTTTCATTACAGCGACACTGTCTATCTCGGGCATACAAGTATGAGAGAGCAACAGGAAGTCCTTTTCGTTTTTATACTTTTCATACACTTTTCTCAGGTTGTTGTTCATCGGCGGACAAATGGAAGTACAGGTAGTGAAAAAGAAAGAAGCCACATATACTTTACCTGCTACATCTTTCTCAGTAACAGTTTGCCCGTCCTGGTTTAGGAAACTGAATGGCCGCACATAGCTGATGGGGGCGAACCTTCGTTCTTTGAAGCCGGGTACAAATTCTCTTAATCCAAAATAAAACCCTGTAATAAGCACTGCAAAGAAAAACAGGTAGAATAATCCTTTCTTAGACATAATCTCATCTTTATCCGGCAAAGTTAGGTAGCCGGGGCAGTTTTCAAATATTTTGCAACAGTGTTGCTTTTTGTTAACTTTGTCCCCCTTTACAAAAAATGAGAATTAACTGGGATGCATTAGGGATTGGGGCTTCACTGGCCTGTGCGATACATTGCGCTATGCTGCCATTGTTTATGAGCAGCCTGCCTTTATTTGGGATAAATATCATTGAAAATCTTGCTTTTGAGGTAGGTATGATAGCCCTTGCTTTTTTGATTGGCTCCTATTCTTTTTACCATGGTTATAAAAAACATCATCATAGCCTTGTGCCCTTCTTAATATTCATTGCCGGATTTATTTTGCTGGTACTGAAACAAATTTTTCATCACTACCAGTTGTGGTTGCTGATACCGGCGGTTCTGCTTATTGTAACGGCACACCTTCGCAACTACAGTTCCTGCCGGGTGCATAACCATGCACATGCTGATGATTGTAATCATTAATTCCTATAAAACAGATCATAGGAATTTCCGGGTGTTCAGGGAACAGAACAGGCTACCTTTACTATAATCAAACAGTTTTTTATGGTATTAATAGTACTGGGTGTCCTGATATTTATTGTCAGCTACGCAATAAGAAAGAATATTGATTTTGGAAAATTCTTCAGGCCCTTGCGCCTGCTTGGAATGCTGCTTGTGTTTGCCGGCATTTTTTCAAAGTGTATCGTACAGATAAATGCGGGACAGATTGGCGTTAAAACACTTTTTGGAAAAGTACAGAATGATGTACTCGCAAGCGGTCTTCATTTTGTTAACCCGCTTCTTGAAATAAGGCGGCTGGATATCAAGACGCAGAACTACACCATGAGCGGCATTCATGATGAAGGCGAGAAGGCAGGTGATGATGCCATAAGAGTACTTACAGCCGATGGGCTGGAAGTAACAATAGACCTTACAGTACTCTATAAGTTGCTGCCCTCCGAAGCGCCGAGACTGGTAAGAGAAACCGGAGAAGATTATACCGATAAGATTGTACGTCCATTAACCAGAACAAAAATCAGGGACAATTCTGTTTATTATGAAGCTGTAGCGCTATACTCAACCAAGAGAGACGAGTTTCAGCAACGGATTTTTAAAAGTATAGAAGATGATTTTAAGAAAAGAGGATTAATCCTGGAACAGCTATTGGTAAGAAATATCACATTACCACAATCAGTAAAAACCACCATTGAGCAAAAAATAAATGCCGAACAGGATGCTCAGAAAATGCAATTTGTATTGTTGAAAGAAAAACAGGAGGCCGAACGAAAAAGAGTAGAGGCGCAGGGTATTGCCGACTACCAGCGGATAATAAATACAGGGTTAACCGATCAGCAACTACAATATGAACAAATAAAAGCTTACCTGGAACTGGCAAAATCTCCTAATTCAAAGGTTATTGTAATGGGAAAGGGTAATGCGCCGATAATATTGGATACAAAAAATTAATGAAGAAATACTAAAAAAATATTTCTTCCTTGTGTATCGTTGCGCCATTTTTTGAAATACTAATAGTCGCTTTCCGCTTGGCAAGATTGATATTGAAAGTTGCACCAATGCTGGTTGTCATTTTCCATCTGTATAAAACCAGTTCTGTAGAAGTATTACCTGTTTGATAACTTCCTTTATCCTTCCTTACAGGAATGCTTACTGAATGATTAAATTCAGGATTCAAACTCCGCCTGTACTCAGTTTTCTTTAATTTATTATGCTGCCATGATATAAGGAGAATTGCAGAATTGGATAATATTTTCTGTTTATAAATCCAAATACTTCTCGTTGATTGCCCACCATTAGGAAATAAACTGCCGTATAAAAAGCAATCCGGGTTTATAATACTGTCAACACCCGGAAGAATTGTGTATTTGGCAATCATTCCTAAATCAATCGGCTTACCATCGCATGTAAAACGGATATCAAAAGTAAAATGCAGTTTGTTAGAACTGTCTTTCCAGTGAGAGAACCGGGCTTTGTTTTTGCTGCCAAATTCTTCAAATATTCGTAACCGCTCCAGATACTCCTGCTTATCATTTGTAAAAAAATCATTTACCGACACAAACCTGTTGTTTGTGTCAATAACAGGAGTAGAAAAAATATAATACAGGTTGCTTTTTTGTTTGCATCCGGCCAACAAAGCAATTAACGAAATGAACAGAATGATAAGGCGCATTTGAAATTTTGATGAACAAATCTACACCAGTTGCATTTTCCGCATTAGTTTACCATAAACAAAATACGAAAGACTGAGCCCGGTAAAAGAAAAGAAGATATCGAAATAGTCGAATGTGCGGCCAAAAACCGGTATTAATTGCAGGTATTCGTTTATTACCAGCATTCCAAAACCCATCAGGCATACAATCCTCAGGTCGGTATCTGTTTCAAGCCTGAAAACCCTTGCCACCAGGTGGCTTCTGCCACTAAAAAACCAGCAGGCGCCGAAGGGAATGAGAAATGAACCCAGAAAATTCGGCGCTATGCCCAGTACAAAATCAACTGGCCAGTCAAATAACTGCATCGGCCTGATCAGGAACTTAACAGTCCAGATAAACAGTGTACCTGTAATAACAAAAAATTTGCTGAGTTGCTTCATGCCTGACAGTATTGTCCAAAAGCCTAAAGTACTTTTTTTAACTGAACTCAGTATCAGTGGTGTTGGGTATTTTACAAAAAGCTTAGCGGCTTTTCCAGGTTTTGGCCAGGTAACGCAGCAGTACCAATAAGGTGATGAAGGCAATTAAATAGAAGCACACTACAGGAAAAACAGGTCTTATACCTCCGGTGTAACCAAGCCTGAACCAGATTCCGGCAACAGCACAACCAATAATCCACAACAACCCATAAGAGATAGAGTTGAGTATTTTTTTAAAGAATGTTTTTATTTGAGGATCCCAGCCCTGTTCCATAAATGCTAAAGTAATGAATGTTGATACCTACTTAACCAGCATTTTCTGAAAGTCGTATATATTGCCATTAAAAACATTAAAGTCAACCGGAGAAGTGATACCGTTTACCCGGCCCTCATCGCTGTGTTGCCAAAAACTCCAGTTTCGGCTGATGCGTGGTTCCTCCGGCTGATAGTAGTGGGCTGCCCAAAGAGGATAACTGTCAAATTCAGAACCAAGATTGCGGGAATAAAAATCTACATTGGTATAAATAATGGGCTTTACGCCATAATGTTCTTCTACAATATCAAGCCATTCTTTGGCCTCCTTTTTCAGCACTTCAGGAGTAGTACCGTTTAGTTGCTCAATATCCAACACAGGAGGCAGGTCGCCTTTTTCCAGCTCTGCTTTATCAATAAAATTTTCTGCCTGCAGCCGTCCGTCTTTTGATGCGATAAAGAAATGATAAGCCCCACGGTACAGTCGGGCTTCTTTTGCTTTTTTCCAGTTGCGTTTAAATTGCGGGTCGGTGTTTCCAATGCCCTCGGTTGCCTTCATAAAGGCAAAACTCATTTCAACTTCTTTCACTTTCATGGCTTTCACTTCCTCCCAGGCGATAGTGTGCTGGTATTTCGATACATCGATGCCATGCAGTTCGTAGCCCGTAGGAATATTGATGCCAAACTCCGGGTAACGGGCAAATTTTGCCTTACGGTATTGCATCCATTTATAGGTCATCCAGCCACCTGTTGTTAACACAACAAGGACGATAAACAGCAATAAAAATCTCCCTATTCTTTTTTTCTGACGGCCTGAAAGCATTTCTCCGGAATGATAAATTTGAAAACAAAAATAACTGGGCTGTTAGTTTCAGTTTGTTAATATTAGCTTATTCTACAATCCGCAACTTTGCGTAGTTGAGCATAATTTTCTTTTCTCCGTTATGCTCAAACTTAACGGTTGCTATCGGATTATGGGCAGCACCTTCCATTTTTAGCACTTCGCCAAAACCAAACTTCTGGTGCTCCACTTTTTGTCCCACCTGCAGACCGGATGTATCACTTGCCACAAAATCAGCTGAAGGATTGTGCTCTACCACTTTAGGCTGCGATGGCTTAGGTGGCAGGTACTCAGGCCGTTGATTTTTTGTTGCAGGCTTTTCGTTAAAATAGGTGCCGCTTTGTTTTTTGGCAAATCCAGATTCGCCATCGTTATTATTGCCCCAGCCCTTCATCCGGTTAAAACCACTGCCGCCGCCCCACTTGCTTCCTGCATGATTTTTGGAACCACTGCCTGCAAAACTTCTGTCAAGGTACTGTTCGGGTATTTCTTCTATAAAACGGCTGGGCTCATTTTGCACTAACTGCCCGAAGCGGTAACGGGTATTGGCATATGTAACCCATAACCGTTGCTTGGCCCGTGTAATCACCACATAAAACAACCGCCTTTCTTCTTCTAATTCTTCCCTCGTATTAATAGCCATTGCATTAGGGAAAAGCATCTCCTCCAGGCCCGCCGCAAACACACAACCAAACTCAAGTCCTTTGGCAGCATGTATCGTCATCAGTTTTACAGTGTCTGCATCCGGATCTTTTTCGTCAGCATCAGTAAGCAATGTGATTTGCTGTAAATAAGCAGCCAAAGATTTGTCCACCAGCTCTCCTTCGTCATTATCCGGGCTTTCCGTCCATTCTTTAACAGAGTTGAGCAACTCTTGTATGTTCTCGTATCGCTGTACACCTTCAGTACTCTTGTCGTTGAACAGTTCCCGCACCAGGTTGGTTTGTTTGCCCACATGAAAAGCCACTTCATAAGCATTGTGCTTTTCCAGCATGCTGGCAAAACTCCTAATCATGATTACAAACTCATCCAGCAATTCTTTTGTACCTGACCGGAATCCCAGCTCGCCAGCCTTGCAAAGAGCTTCCCACATAGAAATGTTTTGCTCGTTTGCCATTAGTATCAACTTGTCAATAGTGGTTTTACCTATGCCCCTTGCAGGATAGTTGATGATGCGCTTCAGGGCTTCTTCATCTCTCGGATTTACAATAATACGCAGGTAAGCAACAAGGTCTTTTATTTCTTTTCGCTGATAAAAACTTATGCCGCCATAAATAGTATAAGCAATCCCCATGCGGCGCAACGCTTCTTCAAATGCACGGCTCTGTGCATTGGTTCGGTAAAGAATGGCAAAATCCTTATTGCTGTAATGATTGCGCAGCTTTTGTTCCTGAATGCAATCGGCTACAAACTTTCCTTCCTCATTGTCCGACATGGTGCGAATCAGTTTTATCTTCTCGCCCTGACCGTTATCTGTAAACAGCACTTTTTCTATCTGGCCCTTGTTGTTTTTTATTACTTCGTTGGCCACATGCAAAATGCTCTTGGTACTCCGGTAGTTCTGTTCCAGTTTCACAAGCTTAGCATCATCATAATCTTTCTGAAACTGAAGTATGTTCTGAATGGTAGCCCCCCGGAAGGAATAGATACTTTGTGCATCATCACCCACCACACACACATTTTCGTACATAGCTCCCAGCAGTTTGATGATTTCGTATTGTGCCGGATTGGTATCCTGGTATTCATCAATCAAAATGTACCTGAACTTACGCTGGTATTTGGCTAATGCCTCCGGAACATTTTTAAGCAGTTCATAAAACTTGAGCAACAAATCGTCGAAATCCATCGCCCCGTTTTTAAAGCACCGCTTTACATATGCATCATAAATCTGCCCGATAGCGGGACGGTTGGCCCGCATATCTTCCTGCTGTATGGCGTAATCGTTACGGTATTCTGCTGGCCCAACCAGTGCATTTTTGGCTGCTGAAATACGGTTGTAAACAATGTTTGGCTTGTAATGCTTGTCATCAAGATTCATTTCGTTGATAACTGTTTTCAGCACACTTTTGGCATCGTCTGTATCGTAAATGGTAAAACTGCGGGGATAGCCAATTTTATCGGCTTCAAAGCGGAGAATTCTTGCAAAAACGGAGTGAAAAGTGCCGATGTACAAATTCCGGGCCTCGCCGTCGCCCAAAATCTTCTCCACTCTTTCTTTCATTTCTTTGGCGGCCTTATTGGTGAACGTAAGTGCCAGAATATTGAAAGCATCCACACCATTTGCCATCAGGTGGGCCACCCTCGTGGTTAAAACCTTCGTTTTGCCGCTGCCTGCCCCTGCTACAATCATCAGCGGTCCATCAATATGTAATACCGCTTCCCGCTGCCTGTCGTTCAATCCGTGTAAATAATCCATCATATCCTTTTATCACACCCTGGGTTTTACGAAGGGCTGCATGGGCGCAAGATACGAAGCCCAAACCGTTGGGCTTAATATCTTTGCCTTCTAAATATTTCCACATTTTACTGTTGGTTAACAGCTTACTTTTATTCTCTAAATAATTTTTATGAACCGCTTTCCCAAACTGCTTGCTGCGTTTTTCCTGGTTGCGATTATGTCCGTTAGTTGCAATACAAAAAGTGGAAAACCCGGTGCTTCCTCAAATGACAGCACTACGGCTACTTACGATCCCAACTTTGTTACCGAAGCTGAATCCTTTGCCGACCTGCAGGTACTCCGCTATCAGGTGCCGGGTTTTAATGAACTGAGCCTGCAGCAAAAACAATTGGCCTACTACCTGTACGAGGCCGCTCAAAGTGGCCGTGATATTATTTATGACCAAAGAAGTAAATACGGACTGATGCTTCGCAAAACACTCGAAACGGCCTACGGTACCTATAAAGGCGATACCACCGCAGCCGACTGGAAGAAATTTGCTGAATACTGTGGCCGCTTCTGGTTCAGCAACGGTTTTCATCATCATTACGGCAATGAAAAGTTTGTCCCGGCTTGTTCTTTTGAATACTTTTCTTCAGTGATAAAAAATTCGGATACAGCTTCATTGCCTAAAGAGGCAGGAGAAACCGTAGGCGCTTTTCTTTCCCGCATAAAGCCGCTTGTTTATGACTTAAAAGTTGAACCTAAATTAGTGGACCTCAGCCCTGATATTGATAATGTGGCCGCATCGTCAGTTAACTTTTATGAAGGGGTTACACAAAAGGAAGTAGAAGATTTTTATGCCAAATTCTCCAACGATGAAAAGGCGCCGTCATGGGGGCTGAATAGTAAAGTAGTGAAGGAAAACGGCGAGGTGAAGGAACTTATATGGAAGCAGGGTGGCATGTACTCAACAGCCATCGAAAAAATTATTTTCTGGCTTGAAAAAGCAGTTACAGTTGCAGAAAATGCTGAACAGAAAAAAGCACTCGAACTTCTCATTGGGTTTTATAAAACAGGTGACTTAAAGATTTTTGATAATTACAGTATTGCCTGGGCAAATGACGTAAACAGCCGTATTGATGTGGTGAATGGTTTTATAGAAGTATATCTTGACCCGATTGGGAAAAAAGGAAGTTTCCAAAGTCTTGTATCCATGAAGGATATGGAAGCCACCAAACGCATAAAAGCCATCGCTGACCAGGCCCAGTGGTTTGAGGATAACTCTCCGCTGATGCCGGAACATAAAAAGAAAAACGTAAAAGGCATTACCGCAAAAGCAATAACTGTTATCAGCGAAAGTGGCGACAATGCTCCCTCAACACCGATTGGAGTAAACCTGCCCAATGCAGACTGGATAAGAAAAGATTATGGTTCAAAATCTGTTTCACTGAGCAATATTATTTACTCCTACAATGTTGCAGGTTCTAAAAGCGGAGTAACTGATGAGTTTGGCCTGAACGACACCGTAATACAGCGTATGAAAAAATGGGGAAGCCTTGCCGCTGATTTACACACGGATATGCATGAGTGCATCGGTCATGCATCAGGTCAAATTAATCCTGGTGTGGAAACAACAGATAAGACCCTGAAAAACTATGCCTCAACACTCGAAGAAGCAAGGGCTGACCTGGTGGCGCTGTATTATATTCTCGATCAGAAACTGGTTGATATCGGCGTGATGCCGTCGCTTGAAGCCGGCATGGCCGAATACGACAGCTATATGATGAATGGCCTGATGACACAGCTTACCCGCCTGAAACCCGGCGACAACCTCGAGGAATCACATATGCGCAACAGGCAACTGAACGCAAAATGGGCTTTTGAAAAAGGCAAGAAAGATAATGTGGTAGAATTGGTAAAGAAAAATGGCAAAACCTATGTGCAGATAAATGATTATAAAAAATTGCGGGATTTGTTTGGCCAGTTGCTCCGCGAAATACAACGTATAAAATCAGAAGGCGACTTTAACGGTGGCAAAAACCTTGTGGAAACCTACGGTGTGAAAGTGGATGTGGCACTGCATAAAGAAGTACTGGAACGCTACAAAAAACTGAACGTAAAGCCTTACCGTGGGTTTATTCAGCCAAGATTAGTACCGGTAATGGATGGAGACTGGATTACAGATGTAAAGGTGGAATATCCCAACAGTTTTTTTGCACAAATGCTGGAGTATGGCAAAAAATATTCTTACCTGCCATTAAAAAACTAATAGCGATTTCTCACAGATAAAAGAGGTGACTGCGTGTCATCTCTTTTATTGGATAATAATTTTTTTCTGCAGCACCGTATCCTTTTCGTCTGCAGGCTTGTCAGTAATAGGATCAGTGCCTGTTTCTACTCCATATACCGTGTATTCTCCTTTAGGAAGATTACGTATGGTGGCAGAGAGTGTCGAACTGCACATACACTTGCATATTTGTCCCCACCAATACTCAGTTACAGTTATTACATTATCACTTTGAGAAGTACTCAATTTTGCATGTCTGCAGCAGCCATGCCTTGCAAACCGGGTATATACAATAGAATCACCAGATGCTTTGATGGAACTTTCGCCATTGAATTCAGGCAGATCAAACTCATCAGCAACGGGTGCTGATTTAGTATTTTCCTTTCTTGGTTCAGCGCAACCTTTCACATTCCACGAGCTGTTAAGAGCTGTTTCTTTTCCTGTGGCTGCATTGTTGCCATTTTGTTGCGGTTGTTTATTGTTGCAGGCAATCAACAAAAATCCTGTTACGAAAACTGTGCAGATGTATTTCATTTTTTCAAGTATTAGTTATTTGTGTAAAGGCTACCCGGGTTAAAAGTGAGAGATAAGAAATAGCCAATCCGGTAAACAGACCGGTAATTTTTATCTGTGAGTTCGGTAAAAGTTGTTTTATCACCAAGGTTTATTCCGGAAAGTTTTTTCACCTGTGCTCCGCTTGCACCGATAGTGATACATACCGGGTCATTCTTCCCCAGAAAAGTACTCAGGCCAAGCATGATGTTCAGTTTGCTGTTATCTCCACCAATGGGCACTCCGGCACCAAAACTGCCGCCCCAACGAAAGCCTTTGTCCTTTGGTGCATAAAAATGCAGGTAAGTAACCACTACTGGCTGAAATTGGTCGGCCTCCTCACGGGCAATAGTACTATCCGGTTTTACAAAATAATTCCACCTGTTTTCTGCAAATGAAACAAAGCTAAACCCAAATGTATTGCGGAAACGGATAGGCTCTTTCTTTAAAACCGGTATCAGCCTTTTTATAGTATCCCGTACCGGAATGTTTGCAATCGATGCTGTTGCAGAGTCTATCACGGGCACAAACCTTATTTCAGCCATCAACGTTTTTGAATTAATGTTTAGTGGGGCAACCTGCGAATAATTGTCCGTAAGAATTTGGCCGTACAAATCAGCTATGCGGTTCACCACATCATCACTTTGGCCACCAGCTTTTGAAGCCGGATAGTTATTAACCAGTTCACTTTTTTTCGAAACATCCTGTAACAGTTTATCGGCGGCAGAGGATTGCACTTCGTAGTCCCTGAACGAAGCATAGGTTTTTTGCAGATCTGCAAATGCCTTTGCCACATGCATAGCCATAGCTGCTGGCGAGCTGGTGGCATTATTGGCAATAATCAGGCTGGGATTATCTCCAACCTCTGGAAAAACGGCATTTGTTTTTTTCCGGGCATTGGTCTTTACTTCATCTGCTGACAACTGTAAACTGTAGCGCAGGCCTGCAAGTTCTTTCCAGAGTGTTTTGCAATACTGCTCCTGCTGCAAAGAGTTTTCCCATCTAGCATAAGCAGCAGTAAAAGAGTTATACTGGTTGGTAAACTGTTCTTTTATTTTTTTCTGTGCAGCAGTTTCTTCTCCGATCTCCATACTCTTAATATCCCCACCTCTTTTGAATATATCGCCCATGCCCAAACTCTTAAAATCAACAGAAGGTAATCCGCCACTAACAAGATTTTTTAATGGTGTCGCACCAAACCCCGGAATAACGATTGATTCTGCAGAAACGGCCTTTTCAATATAGCTGATTTCCCTCCGGTAACTGTTGGCTGCATTTACTAATTGAAGGTTTACCCGGTTTGATTTGGCAATAGAAATAACGGATGCGGCGGCAGTGTCACCCGGCTTCTTAACTTTAAGATAATCGATATGTTCCCCGGCAAGATCATAGCGGATGATATATTGCTGGGCAAATGCCAAAGAGCCGTAAAGCATCATGCTTACGGCGAGAGCAACAGACTTCATAATGTGTAATTATTAAGTCAAAGTACACAGCCTAATGGCAGGCAGGCATGATTTATATCATTGTTTGCGATGCTTTTACTCATTGGCACCCCCCCGAAGCACAAACTATCTTCAACTTGAAAAGGTGTCCTTTCATTATAAGATTTAATTATGGGGGCAGATACACTCTACATTCTCCTGCTTTTTGATTTGCTGATATGGTCAGTAGCGCTGGTTACTATTGCTAACAGCAGGTTCAGCGATAATACCACAAAACTGTGCTGGTTTTTCATCATCCTTGTTCTCAATATCATTGGCATTGTGTTATTTGTTTTCTGGGGAAGAAAAGAAATTGATTACAATGGCAAAAGACCCGGCAGATAACAGCACATATTAATCTGAAGACTTAATAAATGCAAAATAAACCCATGAAAAAAATATATTCAAAACTTACAGAAAACTCATTTCAACTACTGGCAATGATGGCCGGAGCCCTTGTTTTCGCATTACTCTTTTGGAGCTTTACCGGTAATCAAAACACTACTGAAAAACTGCTCGGCTTTTCAACCAACTACGACAAACAGGAGGTAACGATTACAGTGGTAACAACCGGGTGTACAGTCAAATCAGATTTTAACATTAAAGTAAGCGGCACCAATATTACTGTAGTAAGAAAGAAAAGGGATATGTGTAAAATGATGCCCGATGCGGTGAGCTTTACTTATACCATGAAAGAAGCCGGCATGGATGCCAACAAGGCATATACGGTTAAGAATAAGTTTGTTGCTAATCCCAACCTGGCTAATATTCCCTGAGAAATAAACTAATTCCTGTGTTTGCTTTGTAAATACTTCTGGCGGATGATGTCGCTCATCGGCTTGTTATATACTTTGCTTTCTAACCAGGATACAATATCAAGGTATGCAAACGAACGGGTCTGGAACCTGTCTTTCTCAAGGTGTTTTATCGCCTGCAAAAAACTCTCCAGTTCTGGCTTTAACTGCCGGGATGGTTTACCGATTGATTGTTTTAAAAATTTAATCATCGCCTCTTCCACGACTGTCAGATTTTTCAGTTTGGCCATAAAGCGATAGACTGATTTGCCCAACGGATCCATCAGCATATCATTACCCAGTTCGTAGTGTGCCAGCAAATGCACCAGCCGTGCATAACACTGCAAGTCGTAACGCAGATTGTTATTATCGTTTATTATCTTTTGCAGGTAATCAATGCTGGTGTCATAATCACCACTGCCAAAATACAGCATTGCAAACTTGTAGTTCAGTACAAGTATTCTGTGATGATCAAGGAACAGGTCATAGGTCTCTATTTCTTTTTCAATTGCAGGTACAAGAGACAGCCCTTCTTTAAAACTTCCCTGTATAAAATGCCTGTTGATGCGGGCCGTAGTGATGTAAATAAACGCCTGGATGCGAAAGTTATCATTCTCCTTAACACGGGGTGTTTGCGACAGTTGCTCCAGTTGCAGCAGTGTTTTATCAAACTCACGGTGATTGCGTAAATCAAAATGGGCATTCAGCAGATTGTGCAGCGCCTTGATATAGTGCCCGGTTTCCACCCGTATCATCATAGGTTGTCCGGTAAACAGGTTTACCCATTTTTGTGTATAGCGATAATATTGCAAAAAATCTTGACGGATAAAGGCATACCAGGTGTATGCCTCATACAAATACAGCCTTTCATAAAAGCCGGTCTTCTCCCACACATTTTCCGGAAGGCTTTCCTTCATAAACTGTTTTATGTCTTTCTCATCTTCCTGGTTGCGGGCATGCCCATGCTGCACAAACCAGCTAAAGAGTTTCAGTGCCAGGTTAGAGAGTCTTGATACGCTGTCAATATGATTGCTTACCTCTATCGCCTCAACAGAAAGAGCATCTGCCCTGTTTTGAATACTACGGGTGATGTGCAGGCCCTCAATCCTCTTTTCAAGGGCAATTAGCAGGGGCAGGATGTTGAATTTCTGGTTAGCCCGTGCTGTATCCTTTGCCTTTTCTATTATCCGAAGGCTTTGCATAAAGAGCCCCTTCTTGTACAGTATATGGGCATAATCAAACTGCTCATTAAGCTGCAAATCAATACTGTCTGCACTCTTCAGTAAGCGCAGGCTGGCCATTATTTGTTTGTACAAATGGGTTTTCAGGTTGCCAAGCTGCGGTTTGGTCACATCGGGCAGCTTTTTCAGCAGCACCTTGTCATCGTACTCCTTCAGTTTGTCAATAGCATCAAAAAGACGTACAATTTTAAGGTCTTCATTACCTGAACTACGTTTTATATATAGCTTGAAGTGCCGCTTTTCGGCTTTCTCAAGCGATTTTATCAGTTGAAATAATATGTCATTTGAACGGTTGGGCATCATAAACGTTTTAGCTTGAAATCAGCTTCCAGAAAGGCTTTCAGCAACCCATCATACCCTTTGAGATAATAAAACCCCCTTATGTTTGGTTTGCGGGACAAGGTAGCGCTGATTACTTTTGTGTCAGAAGATTAAAACAAAGGCAAGCAATCGAAAAAGAGGCTTAAAGGTAAGGCCAAATCTTCAAAAGACCGGTAAAATGGTCAACAACCCGCACATTAAGAATTTTCATATGGCAAGCAATCGTTAGAGGTCAGTCCGTTTCTACGGAAGGGCCCTTTTTTTTGCATATATACATTATTGTACCAGTCAAAGCATGTCATTACCCTCATACTAATCCTGAGCTACCGGGACAGGCCAAGCAGCTTGCCGAAGACTTCTATGAAGGGATCCCGGCCGACGACAGTATAAAAAAACAATGCTCCGAGCCAGCCATGAAAGATGCCGAGAGCATATACGTTTCTTTCTTTTAAATAGACCCAGCCATAGAATAGTGCAAGTAAAAATGTGCCGGACATGAGCCAGGGCGATGGATAATGTATTAACCCGAATAGTATTGCAGACAACAGGATGGCCCCGGCCCTGTGCAAACCGGGCAACTGCATATCCTGCAGGTTGCCGGCCATAAGGGTGATGACCAGGAATTGCTGCACAACTCCCCAGATTGGATAAAGCAGCAACACAGGTATGAAATGCCATGTGATGTTGAGTGTGCCCCTGTACCACCCGATGCTTAAGAAAGTGCAAGCAGCCAGCAGCCCAAATGGCAATATGAGCTGAACGACCCTTCTAAAATTATCTTTTCTGAAACCCCAATAAGACAGTATGCCGGCAGTGGTGCGGCTGCGGTACACCACATAGCCTGCCCATAAAATAATGGCGATGGATATATATGGCAGCCGCCAGTTTAGATAGTCTATAAACAAAAACCGGCCAGTCGCAGTAATGAGTACGGCGATAATTTCAAAGAGGCGGGTTTTGTTGGTTAGGGTCATCCTTCGGTGGTGTGATGGTTTTTGTAGCTGTTGCGAGGACTCGAACCACGGCTACTCACTGTCTTCCCTGCTTGGGTATGTACTCGTCTAAATAATTGTTATAGGTTTTATTCCATTCGTTAAGGGCTGTTTTGGCTTCTCGGTTCAGTTCGTTCATGGCATTGTTGAACTTGTTGCCTGCTGCATTGATTTCATTCACGGCTTTGTTAAACTGGTCCACATCCTGCTGGGTACGCTTGCCTGCGGATTTGGATTCATACAGTTTCTTCAGCTTCAAAAAATCTTCTTCCTTCATATAATAATCTGTTACAACAGGTCCCTTAGTTACTTCCTTTTTGTAATAGTTCATCATGTTGCGGGCTGCGGTTATCAGCGAAGCATCTCCGCTGTACCCTTTCAGGGGCTTGAGTTTTTCCAATCCTTCTTCTGCAAATTTTTTCAGCGAATTGAGGTTTTGCTCAATTGCCACCAGGTTTTTATTATTGATGGCTTCCATCAGATAGGCTTCCTGCTTGTAGGCTTTGAAAAAGATAAGATACACTTCATTCGCATGATCCATCACCTGGCCGACAATTTTTGCTTTGTTTTCTATTTCAGAATCATTGTCAATAAGTGTGATATTGTTTTTAGCAGCAAACTGTTTGTATGCTTCGCTCAGGCGGTCGTTGGCCTCGTCAAGTTTTTCATGGGCCTTGTCTTTGGCCAGCATGTAGGCTTCCATGGCATCGTAGCTTTGTTCGGCTATTTCTTCCATGTTTACAATCTTGCCATAATCCTCACGAAAGACAATGTTCATTACTTTAAGATAGGCCACGGCAGAATCCCGCAGCGATTTATCGCCTTTCCATGCCGGCATGGCAGAAACATTGATGCGGGTATCGTTGATAAGGTCAATGAGTTCCATTCTTCTTTTTTCCACCTTCCGGGCACTTTTGCCGTGCGACATACCACTCATGTAGTACAGATTTTTTACAAGGATGTCTTTGGTGCCTTTGCTGATCTGGTCCATGTATTGCACCGGTGTTTCGTATTGTGCAGCGGCCATCAGTGAAAAAGTGAGAAGCAGGGGTAAAACGATGTTACGGAGATAAGAATAACGCATAGGTTTAGTTTTTGGTGGTGTTTTTCTGAATGTTTATTAAATCGGTTACAACCCGGCAGGCTTCCTGCAGGTAAATATCTTCGGCCAGCCTTTCAAGCCAGTCATCGTTAAGCTCTTTTGCATACGCATTACCGGCCAGCAGTTGTATGTCGCCAGTGTGGTTGCCGGGCTTATAAGCTCCGGTTGCTGCAGCTTCTCCTTTTACTATATCCAGCTCTTTATCTCTTTGTTTTGCCCATACCTCAAACAGGTCGGCCTTAAGCGGAACAGAACGACTATCCATCTGCATTTCCTTTTTCTGTTCTTCTGTAATTTTTTTTATGAGCTGAAAATCGCTATTGGCAGATACTCTTGCTGCGCTGCGGGCAGCCAGATCTTTTACCGGCAGGTAGGGCAGCGGTTTGTAGTAGTTGTTAGGCTTTACCGTATCAGCCGGCAGTGCATAACGCAAAAACTGTTCGCCTGTTTGCAACCCTTCATATGCATCGGGCAGCGGCACATCAGGTGACACGCCAAATTTTTGTGCTGTGCGGCCATCAAGCTTATACAATTTGCCGGTTGTAATTTTTATTACATCTCTTTTTTCGCCGCCCTGTGGCCTGCGGCTGGTAATGGTGTCTGTAAACATCATCTCCTGCATCGTTGCTTTTCCATGTGTATTGCTGCCCACAATTACCGCACGGTGGTAATCCTTCAGTGAGGCAGCAAGCAATTCGGAGGCAGAAGCACTTTGTGTATTTATCATCAGCGCCATTGGTCCGTCGTAAATGGTGCCCCGGTTGGGGTCTTTAAGGAAGGTTAGCTTATTGCTCCTGTCTTTAATAGCCATCAGCGGACCTTCTTCTACAAAAATTCCAATCATATCCATCGCCTCACCCAATGAGCCGCCACCGTTATAACGAACATCGAGTACAAGGCCATCTATATTTTCCCGTTTCAGTTTTATTATCTCTTTAGCAATATCATTCGCACAGCCGGAACCAGTCTCGTTTTCCCATTCAGTATAAAAACCCGGCAACACGATATAGCCGATTTTCTTTTCACCATTCATTACAAAACCCTTCACAATGTTTTCTTCGTTTTCCAATTTCTCTTTTTTCAAAAACACCATACTCATTGTACCATCAGTCTTTTTCAGCCGGAACAGCAGTTTTTCATGGGTGTGCTGATCCAGCACATCGTACACTTCTTCCAGGCCTGCATCACTCATGTCCTGCACTTCGGCACCTTCCCATTGCAGGCTTACCACTTCATCGCCTTTGTTCATCTCGCCGCTTTTCCAGGCCGGGCCGCCGGGTGTTAATTTTTCAATCACCACTTTGCCGCTTTCGCTTTCTTCAAAATCAATTCCGAAAAAATAGCCCTCTGTACTTAGTGCCGACTGAAAAGAAGTCATCGCCACAGCCGACATAAAATTTGTATGCGGGTCAAAGCAGGTAGTGAGTGCATCCAGGTACAGTTCTTCAATTAACACCGGGAAACCTGCTGGAAAGTCAAGACTTTTTTTAAGGGATTTGCTTTCTGATTTCTTTACACTCTCTCTTGTGGCCGCTTCTTTTGTGGCAAGTGCTGCTTTAAGTGAAAGTGTGTTGGCGCTGTCATCCTGCAACGTATAGTACAGCTTGCGCAGAATACTGTACTTGAGATAGCGGGACCATTTGGCTGAAAGGGCTGCGGCATCAGTTGCAAACAAAAAAGTATTTCTGTTGCGGTATTGTGTAAGCGTTTCGGCAGTTGAATAATCAAACGGCTTTTGCAACAGTGTATTAATAAGCGAATCGGCCCGTTGCAATCCTTTTTTATACAGGTCTGCAAAGGCATCGGCAAAAGCCCATCCCTTACCGTTCAGTTCATCATCCAGCTGGTATTGCCAGGTGAGCAGTTTTTTGTAATCAGCTTCTGTAAACAGCAACCGCCTTGGGTCTGCGCTGCTAATTATATTCCGGAACATATCGGCAGACAAGCTATCGTCAACAGGCCGGGGAGAGTAATGCTTTGTTTCAATTAATCGTTTTACAACGATGGCTTTTTGCTGAAGGGTAGGCATTTGGGCAAAGCCGGTAAAAATAACCAGCAAAAAAGATAAAGCGGTGGCAGTTTTCTTCATGGAGTCAGGTGTGAATGATAAAGCTATTTTAAACCGGGTTAAAATCAAAAATATTTAATATAGAAGTATTTGTTTTTGATTTTAGTCATGTTTTTTGGAGAAAGGAATGAGAAGCTTATCGCATGAATATCTACTTTTGACATTGCTCATGTTCTTTCTTTTGCCATAACGATTAAAAAATGTTTTATGTTCAAGCAATCATTAGCGACAGTTTTGCTGTCAGCCGCATTTTTTGTTATTGCCTGTAATCAACAGTCTTCGGATAATAAAACCACACAAACCGGCGACAGGTACACCCCGAAAGATTATGTAGAACTGAAACATCCTGAATGGAGCAAGAATGCCACTATTTACGAAGTGAATGTGCGGCAGTTTACAAAAGAGGGTACATTTAAAGCCTTTGAAAGCCACCTGCCCCGCCTGAAAGAAATGGGTATTGATATCATCTGGCTGATGCCCATTCATCCTATAGGTGAAAAAAACAGGAAGGGTACGCTGGGCAGCGAATATTCGGTTAAAGATTACTTAGCCGTAAATCCTGAGTACGGCAACATGGATGACTTTAAGGCACTGGTGAAAAAAATTCACAGCATGGGTATGTATGTAATACTCGACTGGGTAGCTAACCATTCAGCATGGGATAACAAAATGGCCACTGAACACCCCGGCTGGTACACTAAAACACCGGAAGGAAATTTTCAGCCCACACCCTGGTACGACTGGGATGATGTAATTGACTTTGACTACAACGTACCCGAAATGAGAAAGTACATGACCGATGCGCTAAAGTTCTGGGTAAAGGAGGCCGATATTGATGGCTACCGTTGTGATGTGGCAGGGTTTATTCCTGTTGACTTTTGGGATAATGCCCGCAGCGAACTGGATGCCATCAAACCGGTATTTATGCTGGCGGAGTGGGAGTCGAGAGATTTATACAAGAAGGCTTTTGATATGACTTACTCCTGGACATTGTTTGAAAAAATGAAAGATGCCACCGTAAATAAAAAGGGAGTAAGCGGATTGGTTGAATACATGGCACATGATGCTGGCTCTGTACCCCGCAATGCATACCGCATGACATTTACAGATAACCATGACATGAATTCATGGAACGGAACACAGTTCTCCAACTTTGGCACCGGGCTTGAGGCCTGTATGGTATTCTGTACGGTGGTAAACGGCATGCCATTAGTTTACAGCGGACAGGAAGCAGGATTAAACCGCTCCCTGAAATTCTTTGATAAAGATTCGATTGAATGGAAGCAACATCCATTTTATGATTTGTATAAAAAACTTTTTGCCCTTAAACATCAGAACGAAGCACTGTGGAATGGCGCATGGGGTGGCGAAATGATACGCATCTACAATGATAAAATGGACAAGATTATTTCTTTCAGCCGGGAGAAGAATGGGAACATGATTATCCCTGTTATCAACTTCAGCGACAAGCCGGTAACCGTAAAACTTAATACCAAATACCAGAAAGGTGCTTACATAGAATATTTCACCAATAAAGCCATTGAACTAAAAGGCGACGATGAACTGACGGTGGGTGCATGGGGCTACCTGGTGCTGGTGAAAGAAAAGAAGTAAACAGGATCAGCATGTGATGATCCATTAATCAAATAGGTTTCGTCTGTAAAATTTCTGTTATGAAAACATGTTACCGCTTGTTCTTATACACTGCATGTGTTGTTGCTCTGACGATTTCAAGAGAGTCGAAAGCCCAGCCAGCCAAAGCAGAGGCCTGCATTACCGAAATGATGCAACAGTCTAAAGTAGTTGGAATATCTGTTGCCGTGGTAAAAAACAATAAGATTGTATATACACATTCTTTTGGTTTGAAAAACTTGGAAAACAACACACCATTAACAGATGATTGTTTGTTCAGGATTGCTTCTGTTTCAAAATCATTTACTGCTACATCCATTATGCAACTGGCCGAGGCGAAAAAGTTGTCATTAGAAGATGATGTTAGCAACCTTGTGGGCTTTAAAATCAGGAATCCGAAATTTCCTGAAACCATTATAACATTAAGGATGGTGTTATCGCACCGTTCCTCCATCAACGACAGTCAGGGCTATTTTTCGTTGGACGCCATTAACCCCGGCAAAAACCCGGACTGGGCAAAATGCTACAATGATTATGAGCCGGGCAAAGGTTACCAGTATTGTAACCTCAATTTTAATATGGCGGGCACTATCCTCGAAAAAGTATCCGGAGAACGTTTTGACCAGTATGTAAAACATCATGTACTGGATCCGCTTGGTATTTATGGCGGCTACTGCGTGGACTCATTAGACAAGAACCGTTTTGCCACTATCTATGAGTATAATGGCGACTCGGCAAAGTTTATTGCTTCACCGGGAGCATACAATCCCCGCAGCGATGAGATTGCAAATTATACAATGGGTTACAGCACTCCTGTATTTTCGCCAACAGGCGGTATGAAGATTTCAGCAACAGGTCTTGCTAAGTATATGATGATGCACATGAGAAAAGGTAAATACAGGGGAGGCCGTATTATATCAAAGCAAAGTGCCGAAGATATGCGGACACCACTATCAGATAAAGAAGGATATGGCCTTGCTATCAGTACAACGGATAAACTTATTGCAGGCAAAACCCTCAAAGGACATACAGGTGTGGCTTATGGCTTATTCAGCGCTATGTACTTTCATCCTGAAGAGAAGTTTGGTATTGTGGTTATCAGCAACGGCTGCCATCCCGGTTATACAGACGGATTTAATACTGTGATAAGAAAGACAGTAAATTGTTTGTATGAGCACTTTCTGAAGTAGTTGAAATCTGATCAGAACGATTGCACCATCATATCAATTTTATCAAACAGTTCGCCCACACCGACACTTGCCCAAAGTATAAATGCAGCCGAAACAATTTTGACTGTGCTTGGAATGGTGCGTCCAGTTAGTTAATTAAAAAGAACATTTATTGGAGGGGAACAGACCACAGAAAGTAAAAAGATGAAAAGGCCAAAACTGGGGTCGTTATCCCAAAATATATTTAGTACCCCGATAAATGAAAAAAAGGAAGCCGGAAATCCAGCTGATGATATTCAGGATCGCCGATTTATTATTCATGCCTTAATTTGAAATAA
This sequence comes from uncultured Chitinophagaceae bacterium, assembly GCA_937858715.1. GTDB lineage: Bacteria > Bacteroidota > Bacteroidia > Chitinophagales > Chitinophagaceae > JJ008. Next base: position 30,936 of record CALLZY010000128.1, read on the forward strand.
TGAAAATAAAAAAACGGTCACACTTTTTTGGTGTAACCGTTTTCTGCTCCCAAAATGGCATAGACTTGAACCAGATCATTGAGGATCTTAGGATTATCTATAAACTCTGTTCATTCTTAAAGAGTGTTAAAAATGTTTTCTAATAGAAAACTTTTATTACCTTCGTATCGTGTTTAATATCATAACCAGAAAGACCTTGCTGGAATACTGTAAGAAGTACCCGGCCGCTGCAACGGCATTACAGGAATGGTATCATGAACTGGTGAATGGTGATTTTAAAAATTTTAATGAATTAAAAAAAGTGTATGGGAATGCCAGCCTTGTTGCAGATGACAGGGTTGTTTTTAATATAGTGGGAAATAAATACAGGTTGGTGGTAAGAATTGTATTCGAGTTTAAGGCCATACAGATAAAATGGTTCGGAGCACATGCCGAATATGATAAAATAAACGTTACTACTGTTCAGTACAAAAAGAAATAACTATGGAACTCAAAATAATCAAATCAAAAAAACAATACCAGGAATACCTGGATTGGATAGACGGACAATTTAGTAAGAAGGTAAAGCCGGGCAGTTCGGATGGGGAAAAAGTACAGGTCGCACTTTTACTGATAAAGCAATATGAGGATATTCACTATCCTGTGCCGGTGCCCGACCCCATCGAAGTAATCAAACTTAAAATGCAGGATTTGGGTCTTAAAAACAAAGATTTGGTAGGAAAAGTGGGCAGCAAAGGGTATGTATCTGCGTTACTGAATAAACGTAAACCTCTTACACTGGAATTAGCCAGGTTGTTTCATAAAGAACTCAGCATTCCAGCCGAAGTTCTTTTAGCTTAAAATAAAATCTGGTTCAATTTTCCGGTAAGGGTTAAAAGAAAAAGCCTTGCAAATTATTCATTTACAAGGCTTCGTTTTTTTTGCTCCCC